>NZ_JBYIQW010000029.1:0-94634 GCF_057707815.1 Actinacidiphila sp. bgisy160 | reverse complement strand
TCCCGGGCCCGCCATCCCCCCGCACGGCACGTTCGATCCCCGTACCCCTCGAACGAAGGGGGCTGCCATGACAGCCACCGCTCCACCCCCTGCCGGAAGAGCCGGGGCCGACGGCCGCGTCGAGCTCTCGCCCGGCGCCGTCCCGTCCGGCCGCTACGCCAACGAGGACCTGCTCCCCGTTCCGCTCGCCAAACGGAAGTGGACCACGTACAACTTCACCGCGCTGTGGATCGGGATGGCACACAACGTCGCCTCCTGGACCCTCGCATCGGGCCTGGTCGCCCTCGGCATGGACTGGAAACAGGCGGTGTTCACCATCGCCCTGGCCAACATCATCGTGCTCGTGCCGATGCTGCTCACCGGCCACGCCGGCCCCAAGTACGGCATCCCCTTCCCGGTCTTCGCCCGCGCGTCGTTCGGGGTGCGGGGGGCCAACCTCCCCGCCCTCGTCCGGGCGGCCGTCGCCTGCGTGTGGTTCGGCATCCAGACCTGGATCGGCGGCTCCGGCATCTTCCTGCTCGCAGGGAAACTCTTCGGCGACTCGTGGGCGAACGCCGGGACGATCGGCGGCTATCCGTGGACGCAGTGGCTGTCCTTCGCCGTCTTCTGGGTGCTGCAGGTAGCGATCATCGTGCGCGGCATGGAGATGGTGCGGCGGTTCGAGAACTGGGCGGCACCGTTCGTCCTCGTCGGCGCGGTCGCCCTGCTGATCTGGATGAGCGTCAAGGCCGGCGGCTTCGGCCCGCTGCTCGACCAGCCCTCGGCCCTCGGCTGGGGCGGGGACTTCTGGAAGGTCTTCTTCCCCGCCCTCATGGGCATGATCGGCTTCTGGTCCACCCTCGCCCTCAACATCCCCGACTTCACCCGTTACGCGGCCGGGCAGCGCGCCCAGCTGTGGGGGCAGTCCCTCGGGCTGCCCACCACGATGACGCTGTTCGCGCTGCTGTCGGTGCTGGTGACCTCCGGCTCGCAGGCGGTGTACGGCGAGCCGATCTGGGACCCGGTGGCGCTGGCCGCCAAGCTCGACAACTGGGCCGCGGTGCTCTTCGCGCTGATCACGGTCCTGGTGGCCACCCTGTCGGTGAACATCGCGGCGAACGTCGTCTCGCCCGCCTTCGACCTGTCCAACATCGCGCCGCGCAGGATCGGCTTCCGCACCGGCGCCCTGATCACCGCGGTCGTCGGCGTCGTCATCTTCCCGTGGAAGCTGCTGGCCAGCCCGCAGGCGTACATCTTCACCTGGCTCGGCACCGTCGGCGGTCTGCTCGGCACCGTGGCCGGCATCCTCATCGCCGACTACTGGATCCTGCGCCGCACACGGCTGGAACTCGCCGACCTGTACCGGACGGAGGGCCGCTACTGGTACTCCGGCGGCTGGAACTGGCGGGCGGTGGCCGCCTTCGCGGTCGGCGGTGTCCTCGCCATCGGCGGCTCGCACTCCGGACTCGACGCCAAGGGCGTCAAGCAGGGGCCGTTCCCGGTCGACGGGTTGATCCCCTTCCTGAAGCCGCTCGCGGACTACGGGTGGGCCGTCGGCCTCGCCGCCTCCCTCGTGGTCCACGTCCTGCTCAGCCGTCTCGCGCCCGACCGCAGGAGCTGACGGGGCACCTCACCCCGGGGCCCGGGCCCGGCGCGCTCAGCGCCCGGACCCGGGCCCCGCGGCGCGCTGCGCCTCGTGCGCGAGCAGCGCCACGTACAGCGACGTGAGCTGCTCCCAGTCGTCCAGGTCGATGCCGAGCAGCGACTCGATGCTCTGCAGCCGCCGGTACAGGGCGGGCCGGCTGACGTGGTGCACCTGGGCGGCCGCCGACTTGTTACGGCCCGTCGCCAGATAGGTGCGCAGCACCTCCAGCAGCGCCGGGTTCCCCAGCAGGGGCCCCAGCTCCCGCCCGATGAAGGCCTGCAGCTCCGGTTCGTCGCGCAGCAGGCGCACCAGGCCGCGCAACCGCACGTCGCGCAGCCGTGCCACCGGCGCGTCCGGCGGGCCGGCGACCGCCGCGTCCGCCACGTGCACCGCCTCGACGAAGGAACGGCGGACCCCGTCCAGTTCGCGGCAGCCGAAGCCCGCGCCGACCACCGCGGTACGGCTCCGCCCGGCCAGCTCCTCGTGCACCCGCACCGCCACCTTGTGCACGGCTGCGTCGGCGTCCTGACCTGCGGGGATGCTCAGCAGCACGGCCGTCCCGGCGGAGCCGATCCGCGCCACCAGGCCGGCGACGCCGCGGTGTTCGGCCAGCACGTGCTCGATCAGCTCCGGCATGTCGTCCCGGCCCTCCGGCACCGAACCCAGAAGGCGGACGACGACGGGCACGAAGGTGCGCCGGCCCACCGGGAGCCCCGCGGCGCGCACCCGGGTGACCAGCTGCTCGGGGCGGGCGGTGCCCGTCGCCAGGTCGTGCAGCAGCGACTCGGCGGCCTGGTCCTCCCAGCCCCGGTCCTGGTCGCCGAGGAGGCGGTGCATGGCCAGCGCCTCGGAGGCACGGGCCCCCAGCACCCGCCCGAACTCCTCCGGGCCGTGGTGGCCGAAGAGCACCAGGCGCCCCCACTGGCGGCCCCGCGCCTCCAGCGGCGCGACGACCCAGCCGTCCGGGCCGACCGTCACCGCGCCGCTGCCGGCCAGTTCCGCCACCTGGCCGGAGACCCGCTCCCAGTCGCGCAGCAGGTCGTTGAGCGAACCCTTGTCCCCGGCCGAGGCCAGCACACGCTGCGCGAGGTTGACGACGACGGCCGGACAGCCGCTGTGCGCCGCGATCTCGTCCAGGACCTGCTGGAGGCTGGCGCCGGAGAGGTTGAGGGCGGTCAGCGAGGAGCGGACCCGGTCGGAGAGGTCGAGCGCGGCGAACCGGCCGTGCACCAGCCGCGCGTGAACCTCCTCGGTGAGCCGCGCGAACGGTGCCGGCCGGTGCAGCACGATCAGCGGCACCCCGCAGCGCTCGGCGGCCCGGCGCATCGGCTCGGGCGTGGTGCGGAACGCCCGGCCGAGGCCCAGGACGACCGCGGCGACGTCGGCGCGCTGCATCGACTCGATGTACTCGCGCTGCGCCCGCTCGTCGCCCGCCAGCAACAGCCCGGTGGTCAGCACCATCTCGCCGCCGCTGAGCATGACGCCGACGTCCAGCGCCTCGGCCACGTGCAGCCAGCGCACCGCGCGGTGCAGATGGGCGGAACCGGCGACGACCTCCGGCACCCAGGGCGTCACGAGGTCCAGGTCGAGGACGTCGCGCACGGTGAGCCGCCCCGTCGCGTTCGCCGGGGGTGTGTCCGGTCTGCCGTCGCTCACGCGCCCACGCCCGTCCCTCGTGCCGCCAGGGGTGGGAGTCTAGCCACCCGCGTCCCGCCGGGGGCGGTCCTGCGCGGGGGATCAGAGCCCGTAGACGCGCCGGGCCGTACCGGAGAAGACCTCCCGCCGTTCGGCGTCCCCCAGCCCGTCGGTCAGGGCGTGGGCGGCGCCGACCACCTCGGCGTAGGAGGCGGCGAGCCGGCACACCGGCCAGTCGGAGCCGAACATGAGGCGGCCGGGTCCGAAGGCGTCGAGCACGGTGGCGGCGTAGGGCGCGAGGTCCGCCGTGGTCCAGGTGTCCCAGTCGGCCTCGGTGACCATGCCGGACAGTTTGCACACGGTGTTGGGCCGCGCGGCCAGCGCCCGTACGTCGTCGCTCCAGGGCCGCGTCCCGCCCTCGGCGATGGGCGGTTTGCCCAGGTGGTCGAGGACGAACACCAGCCCGGGCACGAGGCCGGCGGCCCGGGCCGCGGCCGGGAGCTGGTGGGCGAGCACCACCAGGTCGTAGACGAGCCCGGCGTCGGCCACCGCGCGCAGCCCGCGCAGCACGTCGGGGCGGAGTAGCCACTGCGGGTCGGATTCACCCTGCACCTGGTGGCGGATCCCCACCAGGCGCTCCCCGCCGGGCAGTTCACGCAGGGCCGCCAGCCGATCGGCGACCGCGGGGTCCGTCAGGTCGGTCCAGCCGACCACCCCGGCCACCAGGTCGCTGCCGGCGGCCAGCGCCAGGAATTCAGGGGTCTCCTCCGCCGCGGTGGCGGTCTGGACGAGAACGCTCGCGGTGACGCCGGCCGCCTTCGCCTCCGGCTCGAGGTCGGCGAGCAAGAAGTCGCGGCGCAGCGGGGCCAGCCGTTCCCCGGTGATCCACTCCTGGTCGCGCACCGACAGGTCCCACAGGTGGTGGTGCGCGTCGACGATGCCCTCCCGCGCGGTCACAGCCGCCACACCACCGGCAGTGGCGCCCCGGCGCCCCCGGCGGAGTAGTCGTGGGCGACCTCCAGCAGCTCCGCCATCCGCGCCTGCCAGGCGATGTTGACGGGCAGCCGCTCCAGCGCGGCGAGCATCGCCGGGTAGTCGTCGACGTCCAGCAGGTGGAAGAGGTCGCGGCCGCTGCGCCAGATCGTCCACTCGCGCACGCCCGCGCCGCGGATGGCGGCGGTCAGTTCCGCGGGCACCTCGCGGTGCGCCGCCTCGTACGCGGCGATCCGGTCCGCTCGCACCCTGGTGTGGAGGGCGACCTTCATGACACCTCCTCGTCCGGTACGGGCACGTCCGCGCCGAGCAGGCCCTCGGCGCGCAGGTCGGCCCACATCGGGGCCGGGAGCGCGAGCCGCAGCATGGCCGCGGTGTCCCGCGCCTCGTCGGCCGAGCGCAACCCCACCAGCGTGCTCGCGACGGCCGGATGGGCCGCGGGGAAGCGCAGCGCGGCCGCGCGCAGCGGCACGCCGTGGCGGCCCGTCACCGACCGCAGATGCCGGGCGCGGGCGAGCACGGGCTCCGGGGCCGGGGCGTAGTCGTACCTGGCGCCCTCGCCCGGGTCGATCAGCAGGCCCGAGTTGAAGGCGCCGCCCACGACCACGCTCGCGCCGCGGGCCGCCGCCAGCGGCAGGACCTCGGCCAGGCCCTCCTGCTCCAGCAGCGTGTAGCGGCCGGCCATCAGCACCACGTCGACGTCGGTGTCCCGCAGGAAGCGGGCGAGCATGGCCGTCTGGTTCATGCCCGCGCCGATCGCGCGGACCACGCCCTCCGAGCGGAGCCGCTCCAGCGCCGGGTACCCCTGGCCGAAGGCCTGCTCGGCGTGGTCGTCGGGGTCGTGGAGGTAGACCAGGTCGACGTGGTCCAGGCCCAGGCGCTCCAGACTGGCCTCCAGGGAGCGGCGTACACCGTCTGCGCTGAAGTCCCAGACCCTGTGCAGCCCCGCGGGCACGGCGAAGCCGTTGGCCAGGTCGTCCCCGCCCGGCCCGCCGGGCTCCAGCAGCCGCCCCACCTTGGTGGAGACGGTGTACTCGGCCCGCGGCCGGTCGCGCAGGGCGGCGCCGAGCCGGCGCTCGGACAGGCCGAGCCCGTAGTGGGGCGCGGTGTCGAAGTGGCGGATGCCGGCCTCCCAGGCGGCGTCCACGGCCGCGCGGGCGGCGTCGTCGCCGACCGGGGTGAAGAGGTTGCCGATCGGGGCGGCGCCGAAGCCCACCTCGGTGACGGACACACCGCTGTGGCCCAGTGTGGTGGTGCGCATGGCGGTCCGCTCCCTCACTGCCCGGCCGGGCGCAACCGCAGCCCGGCCATGCCGCCGTCCACGGCGAGGGCGGTGCCGGTGACGGAGGCCGCGGCGGGGCTCGCCAGGTAGACGATGGCGGCGGCGACCTCGTCGGCGGTCACCAGACGGCCCATCGGCTGCCGGGCACGGAGGGCGGCGCGCTCGGCCTCCGGGTCGTCGGCGGCTTCCAGCAGCCGGGCCACCCACGGGGTGTCGGCGGTGCCGGGGTTGACGCAGTTGACCCGGATGCCCTCGCGGACGTGGTCGGCGGCCATCGCCAGGGTCAGCGAGAGCACGGCGCCCTTGCTGGCGCTGTACAGCGCGCGCTGCGGCAGCCCGGCGGTGGCCGCTATGGAGCAGGTGTTGACGATCGCCGGGCGGACCGAGCGCCGCAAGTGCGGGAGCGCGGCGCGGGTGGTGCGCACCATGCCGAGCACGTTGACGTCGAGCACGCGGTGCCACTGCTCGTCGGGGTTGTCCTCGACGGTGCCCGCGGCCCCGACGCCCGCGTTGTTGACCAGGACGTCGAGGCCGCCGAGCGCCGCGGCCGCGGCGTCCACGGCGGCCCGGGTGGAGGCGTCGTCGGAGACGTCGGCCTTGAAACCCGTCAGGTGCGCCGGCAGCCCGTCCGGCGCCAGGTCCAGTACGGCGACGCGAGCGCCGCGCGCGGCCAGCAGCCGCGCGGTCGCCAGTCCGATCCCGGAGGCGCCGCCCGTCACCAGGGCGCCGAGGCCCTCCATGTCGCGGAGTTCCCCGCTCATACCGTCCCACCTTCCTGCCGTGCCCGGTCGGCCATCCAGAACGTACCGTCGGGGTAGCGGTACAGGTCGATCGATTCCGGCCTCATCTGCGCGGAGAAGCCGGGTGTCACCGGAGCGGTGTAGTGGCCGCGGCTCATGACCACCGGTGTCGTGAAGTGCTCGTGGAGGTGGTCGACGTACTCGATGGCGCGGCCCTCGGTCGTCCCGGAAAGCGCCACGTAGTCGAACATCGACAGATGCTGCACCAGTTCGCACAGTCCGACGCCGCCCGCGTGCGGGCAGACGGGGACGCCGAAGGCGGCGGCCAGCAGCAGGATGGCCAGGTTCTCGTTGACCCCGCCGACCCGCGCCGCGTCGATCTGCAGCACGTCGATCGCGCCGGCCTGCAGCAACTGCTTGAACACGATGCGGTTCTGCACGTGCTCGCCGGTGGCGACCCGGACCGGGGCGACCGCCTTGCGGATCGTGGCGTGGCCGAGGACGTCGTCGGGAGAGGTGGGCTCCTCGATCCAGAAGGGGTCGAACTCGCCCAGCGCGGTGACCCATGCGACGGCCTCGGCGACGCCCCACCGCTGGTTGGCGTCGATCGCGATCCGCACGTCCGGGCCCACGGCGGCGCGGGCCGCGCGCATGCGCCGTACGTCGTCGCCCAGGTCGGCGCCGACCTTCAACTTGATCTGGGTGAAGCCGTCGGCGACGGCCTGCTCGGCGAGGCGGGTCAGCTTCTCGTCGGAGTAGCCGAGCCAGCCGGGCGAGGTGGTGTAGCCGGGGTAGCCGTGCCGCAGCAGCGCGGCGGTGCGTGCGGCGGCGCCATCGCGGCCCGCGCGCAGGAGTTCCAGCGCGCGTCCGGGGGTGAGGGCGTCGGCGATGTAGCGGAAGTCGACCTGGGAGACGAGCCATTCCGGCTCGGCCTCGGCCAGCAGCCGCCACAGCGGCAGGCCCCGGCGCTTGGCGGCCAGGTCCCACACGGCGTTGACGACGGATCCGATCGCCATGTGCATCACGCCCTTCTCGGGCCCCAGCCAGCGCAACTGGCTGTCGCCGGTCAGGTCGCGCGCCACGGAGCCGGGGTCGGCGCACAGCTCCTCGACCGGCCGGCCTACGAGATGGGGGCGGAGTGCCTCGATCGCGGCGACCTGGACGTCGTTGCCCCGGCCGATGGTGAAGACGAAGCCGTGCCCCTCGTGGCCGTCGTCGGCGTCGGTACGCAGTACCACGTACGCGGCGGAGTAGTCGGGGTCCGGATTCATCGCGTCCGAGCCGTCGAGCTCCCGTGAGGTGGGGAAGCGGATGTCGTGGGTGTCGATCGCGGTGATGCGGGCGGAGGTTGCGGACAAGTGGCTGCCTTTCACGCTCGGCCTGGCCAAGACATCGGAGGTCTCGCGCCACGGTGACTCTAGGGCCCCAGGACGGGAGTGGCAATCCATTCCTCGGATGTCTCGACTTTTGAACTCCATTCGATCGTGTCCGCATAAGGGGTTGTCAGGGTCGCGGGGCGGACTTACCTTCCTGTCGTCCGGGATACCTCGGATGAATCGCCCCGGCTTACCCGGACAGGGAGAACACGGCATGAAGCCCGCCCGCACGCGCTCCACCGCCGCGATCGCCGCGGCCGTGCTCGTCACGGCCGCCCTCGCCACCGCCTGCAACCGCGGCAGCACAGGCACCACCGCAGGCTCCGGCGGCGACAAGCCCGCCATCGGCATCGACCTTCCCCGCTCCGACTCCGACTTCTGGAACTCCTACGCGCAGTACATCGAGACGGGCATCAAGGACGACGGCCTGAACGCGCTGCCGCGGAGCAACTCGCAGAACGACATCACCAAGCTCGTCGCCAACGTCCAGGTCTTCCAGAACACCGGGGCCAAGGCCGTCGTCATGGCCCCGCAGGACACCGGCGCCATCGCCTCCACCCTCGACACCCTCGCCGGCAAGAAGATCCCGGTGGTCAGCGTGGACACCCGCCCCGACAAGGGCGACGTCTACATGGTCGTGCGCGCCGACAACAAGGCGTACGGCACCAAGGCCTGCGAGTTCCTGGGCGAGCAGCTCGGTGGCAAGGGCAAGGTCGCCGAGTTCCAGGGCGCCCTGGACTCCATCAACGGACGCGACCGCTCCGAGGCGTTCGCGGCGTGCATGAAGGAGAAGTTCCCCGGCATCACGGTCTTCGAGCTGCCCACCGACTGGAAGGGCGACGTCGCCTCCGCCAAGCTGCAGAGCCTGCTCGCACAGCACCCCGACCTGAACGGCATCTACATGCAGGCCGGCGGCGTCTTCCTGCAGCCGACGCTGGCCCTGCTCAAGCAGAAGGGCCTGCTGAGGCCGGCCGGGCAGAAGGGCCACATCAGCATCGTCTCCAACGACGGCATCCCGCAGGAGCTGGACGCCATCCGCAAGGGCGAGATCGACGCCACCGTCTCCCAGCCCGCCGACCTCTACGCCAAGTACGCGCTGTACTACGCCAAGGCCGCCACCGAAGGGAAGACCTTCAAGGCGGGACCCACCGACCACGACTCGACGATCGTCAGCATCCCGGGCGGCCTGGAGGACCAGCTCCCCGCGCCGCTGGTGACCAAGGACAACGTCGACGACAAGGCCCTGTGGGGCAACAACATCGGCTGACCGCCCGTCCGCACCCGAAGAACGGAAGACCACCATGGCGGACCCCGCCACCGCGCCGCCCGTGGCCGAGGCGACCGGGATCGGCAAGCGCTTCGGCGCCACCGTGGCGCTGCACGACGCGGGCATCTCGGTCACCCCGGGCGAGTCGCACGCCCTCGTGGGCCGCAACGGCGCCGGCAAGTCCACCCTCGTCGGCATCCTCACCGGCCTCCAGCAGCCCGACACCGGCACCCTGCGCTTCTCGGGCGAACCGGCACCCTCCGTCGGCGACACCGACGCCTGGCGCTCCCGGGTCGCCTGCGTCTACCAGCGCTCGACCGTCATCGGCGACCTCTCCGTCGCCGAGAACCTCTTCCTCAACCGGCAGAGCCCCGGCGCGCTGCGCCCCATCCGGTGGACGGCGCTGCGTCGCCGGGCGGCGGAACTGCTCGGCGAGTACGGGGTCGACATCGACCCGGCCGCACGCGCCCGCGACCTCACCGTCGAACAGCGCCAGTTCGTCGAGATCGCGCGAGCCCTGTCCTTCGGCGCGCGCTTCATCATCCTCGACGAGCCCACCGCCCGGCTCGACGCCCGCGGCATCGGCCGGCTCTTCGCCAAGCTCCGCGACCTGCAGCGGCAGGGTGTGGCCTTTCTCTTCATCTCGCACCACCTGCAGGAGGTCTACGACCTCTGCACCACCGTCACCGTCTACCGGGACGCCCGCCACATCGTCACCGCCCCGGTGGCCGAGCTGGACCACGACGCCCTGGTCGAGGCGATGACCGGGGAGAGCGCCGCCGCGCCCGCGGCGGGCGCCGCCACGGCGGGCCGGTCCGCGGCCACCGCGGGCGGGCCGCTGCTGGACGTGACAGGGCTGACCCTGCGCGGCGCCTACACGGACGTCTCCCTGCGGGTCCGCGCCGGCGAGGTCGTCGGCCTGGCCGGGGCCACCGCCAGCGGCAACGTCCGGCTGGCGGAGACCCTGGCCGGGCTGCACCGTGCCGACGCCGGACGGATCGCCGTGGCGGGCCGGGAGGTGCGCGCCTCCGGCGTCCCCGCCGCCCTGGCGGCGGGCGTGGGCCTGGTCCCCGAGGACCGGCACCACCAAGGGCTGGTCGGCTCGCGCAGCGTGGCCGAGAACGCCACCCTCACCGTCACCGACCAGCTCGGGCCGCACGGCACCGTACTGCCCTCGCGGACCCGCGAGTTCGCCGAGCGCATGATCAAGGACCTGGACATCAGGACACCGGGCGCGGGGACCCCCGTCTCCGCGCTGTCCGGCGGCAACCAGCAGAAGGTCGTGGTCGCCCGTGCCCTGGCCACCGACCCCCATGTCCTGGTCGCCGTGCGGCCCACCAACGGGGTGGACGTGAAGTCCAAGGAGTTCCTGCTGGGCAGGATCCGCAAGGTCGCCGACGACGGGCGGGCGGCGCTGGTCGTCTCCGACGAACTGGACGATCTCAGGGCGTGCGACCGGCTCGTGGCCATGTTCCACGGCCGGGTGGTCGCGGAGTTCGGCCGGGGGTGGCGCGACGAGGAACTGGTCGCCGCCATGGAGGGCGTGGCCGCCCGTCCCGCGCAGGAGCGGGACACCGAGCAGGGAGAGGAACAGGAAGGTTAGCCATGTCCACCACCACTGACGTCACCGAGCCGCCGGTGCCCGCCGCCGAGGCGACCGCGGCCGGGACGCCGCGCCGCGTACCGGGCGGACTCGCCCGGTTCCGTGAACTGTCCCTCGTCCCCGCCATCCTGGTGCTGGGCGTCATCGGGTTCATCGTCTCGCCGGCCTTCCTCACCTCCGACAACCTCATCGGCGTCGCCCAGCAGTCCACCGAGCTCAGCCTGCTCGTGCTGGCCCAGGCGCTGATCCTCATCGCGGGCCGGATGGACCTGTCGCTGGAGTCCACCATCGGCGTCGCGCCCGTGATCGCCGTCTGGCTCGTGCTGCCCGCAGCGGGCGGCCGCTTCACCGGACTGGAAGTGCTGCCGGTCTGGACGGCGATACCGGTGTGCCTGCTGGTCGGCGCGGTCATCGGCGCGGTCAACGGCTTCTTCATCCTCAAGCTGCGGCTGAACGGCTTCATCGTCACCCTCGGCGCGCTCACCATGCTGCGCGGGCTGCAGATCGCCATCTCCGAGGGCCGCTCCATCGTCGAACTGCCCGGCTCCTTCACCTACCTCGGTCACGCCTCCTGGGCCGGGGTGCCCGCCGCGATCTGGATCTGCGGCCTGCTCTTCGCGGCCGGCGGCTGCGCGCTCGCCTGGCTGCGGCACGGCCGGGCGCTGTACGCGATCGGCGGCAACCCCGAGGCCGCGCGCACCGCCGGCATCCGGGTGGACCGGATCACCTGGGTGGTGCTCATCGTGGGCGGCGTGCTCGCCGCCTTCGCGGGCGTGCTCTACAGCGGGCACTACGGCTCGATCTCCGCGGACCAGGGCAGCGGCTGGATCTTCCAGGTCTTCGCCGCGACCGTCATCGGCGGGGTCAGCCTCAACGGCGGCCGCGGCACGCTCTTCGGCGCGCTGACCGGCGTCCTGACCCTGCAGCTCGTCGTCAACGTGATGACCCTCGCGGGCGTGCCCCCGCTGTGGAACCAGTTCCTCAACGGGGCCATCATCATCGTCGCCCTGATCATCTCCCGCTTCGCCTCGGGCGAGAAGCAGGAGTGAGGGGCCGCGGGGCGGGGCCCGGCGGGATCAGTAGTAGCCCTCGACCGGGACGCGGGCCTCGTCGTACAGGGCCGGGCCGTCCTGCGGCACGTGCGGGAAACCGGCCTTGGCCGCGGGCGACTTGAGCCCGGTGAGCTGGTCGGTGGACAGAGCGTAGACGATGCGGCCCAGCCCCGAGCGCTCGATGGCGCCCGCGCACATCCCGCAGGGCTGGCAGCTGGTGTACAGGGTGGTGACGGCCGCGGTGGCCGGATCGAGCTCCCGGGCCGCCCACCGCGCCAGCTTCAGCTCGGGGTGGGCGGTGATGTCGCCGTCGCTCAGGCTGCTGTTGCGGTCCTCCGCGAGCACGGTCCCGTCCGGCCCGGCCAGCAGCGAGCCGAAGGGCGGATTGCCGGACGCGCGCGCCTCAGCGGCCAGTTCGATCGCCCGGCGCAACAGGCGGGTCGTCATCTCGTCGGTCATCGTCACTCCGTTCGTGAGCGGTGGGCGGCGACCGCCGCGAGCGCCTGCCACGCCGTGTGCGGGCGCAGGATCTCGCGGGGGTCGCCGTCGAAGGGGTCCAGCACGACGGTGTCCGCGCCGAGTGCCCGTAGTCCCTCGAGGTCGGCGATGACCTGCTCGAGGGTGCCCTCACCCGCGAGCCGGTCCGGACCGATCACCGGCTCCGTCGTGAGCCGCAGTGCGATGCGGGGCGTGAGGGCGGGTACGGGCCGGCCCTGCTCGCGGGCCTGCGCCGCGAGCCCGTCGGCCGCCTCGCGCAGCCACGGCAGGGTGAACCGCAGCGGATGCCAGGCGTCGCCGACGCGGACCGCCCGTCGCCGTGCCGCCACGCTGTTGCCTCCGATCCACAGCGGCACGGGGCCGCCGGCGTAGTCCGTCCCGTCCTTCCAGGCCTCGCGCAGGACCGCCAGATGCTCGTCCGTCAGCGCACCGCGCCGCTCGAACGGGACGCCGAGCGCCGCGAACTCCTGCCGCGCCCAGCCGACGCCCACGCCGAGCACCAGCCGGCCGCCGCTGAGCATGTTGAGGTTCGCGGCCATCCGGGCCGTCAGCAGCGGATGCCGGTACGGCAGGATCAGCACCGTCGTCCCCAGCCGGATCCGGTCGGTGACGCCGGCGAGCCACGACAGGGTGGTGAAGGGCTCGAAGAAGGGGGCCGGGTACTGCTCCGCCACGTCCGGGGTGACCACCACGTGGTCGGAGACCATCAGCAGGTCGAAGCCCAGCCCCTCCACCGTCCGCGCCCAGTCGCGCAACATGCCCGGGTCGGTACCGGGCCCGAAATTCGGGACGTTCACACCGATTCGCACCCCGCCAGGCTATCCAGCGGCTCCTCCCGCCCGGAAGGGATTCCTCCCCGTCTACCCGCCCCCTGGCTGTGGATCCACCGGTATCTTCGCCGGGTGGCCGAGAACCTCGACGCGACCGACTGGGCGATCCGCACCGAGCTCCAGAGCGACGGCCGGGTCCCGGGTGTCATGACGGGCTACCGCGCCGAGGTCGACCTCGGCAAGGACGGCTACCCGGTGCTCGCCGTCGTCCGTCTGAAGTACCGTTCCAGTGAGCAGGAGTGAGTCTTGTACCGGGTCGTCGCCGGCCGCGAGTCCTGGACGAGCCCGGGCGCCGACCCCCGCCCGCAGTGGCGCGCCCGCTACGTCGAGCCGATGTAGCGGGCGCGCGCCCTTCTGCCGGGCGGGACGGTCAGCCGCCGATCGCCGGGTCGCTGGTGCTTTCCCGGCCCGTCTCGACATGGCCGGCGAGACGGCGCTCGAAGCCGCCGTCGTGGTCCGACGTCACCGACAGGTCGTACCAGCCGTGGGTGCGCCCGGTCCCGGCGACGTGGACCACGTGGGCGCCCGGGCGCAGCCGGTGGGAGGCCGCCTTGTGCTCGCCGTACCCGTCCCTGACCGTGAGCGTGACCGTCGAGTGGCCGTTGTTGGTCAGGACCAGGTGCACGGCGCCGCTTCTGCCGTCGTGGCGGGCGCTGACCTCGGCACCGGCCGCCGCTGCCCGGCCGGCGAAGCGGCGCAGGAAGCCGTTGGGGCCGTGCACGGTGACGTCGTAGTCGCCGTGGGCGCCCGCCGGAACGTCCCAGGTGCCGGTGAGCGAGTGTCCCGACCCGACGGTGTACGTCCACGGACCGGAGGCGTCCGTCGCGGAGGTGACCAGGAAACCGGCTCCGGCCTCGCCGTGGGACGCGAACTCGATCCGCAGCGTGCCCGCGGCGCTGATCCCGCCGTCCGCGGCGAGATCGTACGGGACGGGCCGCGCCGGGCGCAGACCGCGCTCCTGACGGGGCAGCGAGCCCTCGGCGGGAGGGACCGGCGAGTAGTCGGGGTGACGGTCGCCGTCCGGCGGGAGGTAGCCGTCGGTGTCGGGCAGCCGCGGGACGCGGCCCTCCTTGTGCCGGAAGTCGAAGGCCGTCGTCAGATCGCCGCAGACGGCGCGGCGCCAGGGGGAGATGTTGGGCTCGGTCACACCGAACCGGCGCTCAATGAACCGGATGATGGACGTGTGGTCGAAGGTCTGCGAGCAGACGTAGCCGCCCGTGCTCCAGGGGGAGACGACGAACATCGGGACGCGCTGGCCCAGCCCGTACGGACCCGCCGGGCGCGCGCTGTCGCCGGCGTACACGTCGAGGCCGACGTCCACGGTGGACGCGCCCTGCTCGGCCGAGCCGGCCGGGAACGGCGGCACGACGTGGTCGAAGAACCCGTCGTTCTCGTCGTAGGTGATGAACAGCGCGGTCCTGCTCCAGACCTCGGGGTCGGAGGTGAGCGCGTCGAGGACCTGCGAGATGTACCAGGCGCCGTAGTTCGCGGGCCAGTTCGGGTGCTCGGTGAAGGCCTCGGGGGCGACGACCCAGGAGACCTCCGGCAGCTTCCCGGCCTTGACGTCGGCGCGCAGGATGTCGAAGAAGCCCTCGCCCCTGCGGGCGTCGGTGCCGGTGCGGGCCTTGTCGTACAGCGGGTCGCCGGGCTTGGCGTTGCGGTACTGGTCGAAGTACAGCAGCGAGTTGTCGCCGTAGTTGCCGCGGTAGGCGTCCTCGATCCAGCCCCAGCCGCCCGCGGCGTCCAGGCCGTCGCCGACGTCCTGATAGATCTTCCAGGAGACCCCGGCCTTCTCCAGCCGCTCGGGATAGGTCGTCCAGGAGTAGCCCTTCTCGTCGTTGCCGAGGACGGGGCCGCCGCCCTTGCCGTCGTTGCCGGTGTGGCCCGTCCACATGTAGTAGCGGTTCGGGTCGGTGGAGCCCATGAAGGAGCAGTGGTAGGCGTCGCAGACCGTGAACGCGTCGGCGAGCGCGTGGTGGAACGGGATGTCCTCTCGGGTCAGGTGCGCCATCGTCGTGGCGGACTTGGCCGGGATCCACTGGTCGTACCCGCCCTTGTTGAAGGCGGCCTGGGTGTCCTTCCACCCGTGCGGCAGGTCCTCCAGGAATGCCAGACCGAGGTCGTCGGCGTCCGGGTGGAAGGGCAGCACCTCCCTCGTGCCGTCCGACTGGTGCCAGACCGGTTTGCCGCTGGGCAGCGTCACGGGGTGCGGGTCCCCGAACCCCCTGACGCCGCGAAGGGTGCCGAGGTAGTGGTCGAAGGAGCGGTTCTCCTGCATCAAAACCACGATGTGCTCGACGTCCTTGATGGAGCCGGTGCTCCGGTGCGCGGGTATCTCCGCCGCGCGGGCGATGCTGGTGGACAGCGCGGTCAGGGCGGCGGTACCGCCCGCCAGCTGCATGAACCTTCTGCGGTCGAGGGCGTTCATGAAGGGTCTGTCTCCCGGGAGTTTGCGGTGGGCCGCCGGATGTGCGGGGGGCGACAGTCTCCTCAACTTGTCCGAACAAGTAGGGGCCAGTGAGCTAACCGTTCGGGAAACCTGCCCGAACCCGGTCCACGGTCTGCGGTGCCGCCGTCAGGCCCTGCCATGCCGCCGGGGCGTACGGGGTTGCGCGCCAGGTTCGGGCAGGGGACCGTCGGCCCGCGGTGGCGGGCACGGCCCGGTGGTCTTCGCGGCCGTCCGGGAGCAACCGCCCACGCGGAAGCACCGGTCCGCCATGAGGTCGCCGAAGTCCTGACCCACGCGGACCCGGCGCCCTGCTCGGCGGCCGTGACGGTGACGGCCGCGGTCGCCGGGACGCCCGCCGTTCGCAGGGCCGGGTCGGTCTGAACGGCCCGGTGACCGGTCGGCTCACCGCGCGACCCGCGCGACCCGCGCGACGGGGGTGCCGGACGCGCTCCGCACCGGGGAGCGCGCCTACGTCCGCTTCCGCCAGGACTACGGGCGGCCCGGGTGCGGACCGCGGGCCTCGCCCTCCACCGGCTCGCGGAAACCGTCACCGCAGGCGCATTCGCGTAGCTCGACCCGGCCGTGCACGGCGACATGACCGCCGGCCACGTCCGCTCGCGCGACTGCGCGATCCGGGTGACGGCGCGGGTCGCGTCGTGCGTTTCGAGCGGAGCCTGGTCAGCGGCGACCGGCCGATCCGCACGGTTGTGACGCTCTCCCGGTTCGGCGCGCCCGAGGAGACCACCGCCCCGGTGAACCCCTGAGCGACCCGGCCGTGTGCCGAAGACCCGCCGTCGCCGCAGGTCAGCGGCTGCCGGCGGACGCGGATCGGCGCCACCTGGGGGCTGGGGCGCGGGGGATACTGCCCCCATGAACCGTCTCGAACGCTGGGAGCAGCAGACCAGGGCGCCGCTGCTCGCGCTGGCCGTGGTGTTCGGTGCCGCGTACGCCCTGCCGATCCTGGTGCCGGCGGCCGACCCCGCGCTCATCACCACGGCGCACTGGACGGAGCGCACGGTCTGGGCCCTGTTCGCCGCCGACTACGCGGTCCGCCTGGGCCTGAGCGAGCGGCGGTGGGAGTTCGTCAGGCGGCAGCCGCTCAGCCTGGCGGTGGTCGTCCTCCCGCTGCTCCAGCCGCTGCGCCTGCTGCGGCTGGTGTCCGCGCTCTTCCTGGTCGGCCAGCGGGTACGGCTGGCGGCCCAGGTGCGCCTGACGACCTACGTCGTCGGTGCGGTGCTCGGCCTGCTGGCGTTCGGGTCGGTCGCCGTCCTCGAGGCCGAGCGCGGCTCCCCGCGCGGCAACATCCGCACCATCGGCGACGCCTTGTGGTGGTCCTTCACCACGATGACGACCGTGGGCTACGGGGACCACGCCCCCACCACGGGTGTCGGCCGGCTCATCGCCGTCGGGCTGATGCTCTCGGGCATCGCCCTGCTCGGTGTGGTCACCGCCAACATCGCCGCCTGGTTCCTGGCGCGCTTCCAGGAGGACGAGGAGGAGAACCGCCGGGTCCAGGAGGTCACCGAGGAGCTGCTGCGGGAGGTCCGGGAACTGCGCCGGCAGGTCGCCGACCTCACGGAGGCCACGACCGGCGCCCGCGCCGGAGCGCCCGGACGGGCCGTCGAAATAGCGCCGGCGGCGCCGTCGGACGGGGCCCGCGGATAGGGCATCGCGTCCGAACGAATCAAGGGCGCACCGGAATGGGCAAGGTCACAGGTGTGCCCCCTGCTGCTCACCTGCTAACGGGCACTAACCTCTGAGCATGACGGTCCTGCCTGATGACGGGCTTTCTCTGGCCGCCGAATTCCCGGACGCGACCCACGAGCAGTGGCGGCGCCTCGTAGAGGGCGTCCTGCGCAAGGCGGGCAAGGACGTCCCGGGTCAGGCGGCGGAGGACGCGCTGTCCACCACCCTCGAAGACGGGCTCACCACGCGCCCGCTGTACACCGCGCCCGACGCGCCCGACGCCTTCGGCGACCGCGTCGGCCTGCCCGGCTTCGCGCCGTTCACCCGGGGCGGCGCCCCGGCGGGCGGCGTCCTCGGCGGCTGGGACGTACGCCAGCGCCACGCGCTGCCCGACGCGGCCCGCGCGAACGAGGCCGTGCTCGCCGACCTGGAGAACGGCGTCACCTCCCTGTGGCTCGTGCTGGGCGACGCCGGGCTCCCGGTGTCCGCGCTCGGCACGGCCCTTGACGGCGTCTACCTCGACCTCGCCCCGGTCGTCCTCGACGCCGGCGCGGACTTCGAGGCGGCCGGGCAGGCGCTCTTCGCGCTCTACGACGAACGCGGCGTGGCCGGCGCGGCCGCGCGCGGCAACCTCGGCGCCGACCCCCTCGGCCACGTCGCCCGTACCGGTGACGCGGACGCGCTCGCCGCGCACACCGCCGCCGCCGCGGGTCTCGCCCGCCGGGCCCACGAGGCGTACCCGGGCCTGCGCGCACTGACCGTGGACGCCCTGCCGTACCACGAGGCGGGTGGCTCGGCCGCCGAGGAACTCGGCGCCTCCCTCGCCACCGGGGTGGCCTATCTGCGGGCGCTCACCGAGGCCGGACTGCCGGTCGACGCCGCCTGCGGGCAACTGGAGTTCCGCTACGCCGCCACCGCCGACCAGTTCCTGACGATCGCCAAGCTGCGCGCCGCGCGCCGGCTGTGGGCCCGCGTCGCCGAGGTGTGCGGCGCGACCGCGACCGCGGCGGGGCAGCGCCAGCACGTCGTCACCTCGCCGGTGATGATGACCCGACGCGACCCGTGGGTGAACATGCTGCGCACCACCGTCGCCACGCTCGCCGCCGGTGCCGGCGGCGCGGACTGCGTCACGGTGCTCCCGTTCGACCACGCGCTGGGCCTGCCCGACGCCTTCGCGCGCCGCATCGCCCGCAACACCTCCACGATCCTGCTGGAGGAGTCCCACCTGGCCCGCGTCGTCGACCCCGCGGGTGGCTCCTGGTACGTGGAACGGCTCACCGACGAGCTCGCCGGGGCCGCCTGGGCCTGGTTCCGGGAGCTGGAGCGCTCCGGCGGGCAGGCCGCCGCCCTCGCCTCCGGACTGGTCGCCGACCGCCTCGCCGCGACCTGGGCCGAGCGCACCCGGGCGCTGGCCAGGCGCCGCGAGCCGATCACCGGCGTCAGCGAGTTCCCGCTGCTGTCCGAGGCGCCCGTCGAGCGCGACCCGGCCCCGGCCGCCCCCTCCGGCGGGCTGCCGAAGGTCCGCCGCGACGAGGCCTACGAGGCCCTGCGCGCCCGCTCGGACGCGCACCTGGCCGCTACCGGGTCCCGCCCGAAGGTCTTCCTGGCCGCCATCGGCCCCGCCGCCGCGCACACCGGCCGCGTCACCTTCGCCGCCAACCTCTTCCAGGCCGGCGGTGTCGAGCCCGTCCACGACCCGGTGACGGTCGACGCCACGACCGTGGCCGAGGCCTTCGCCCGCAGCGGGGCGCGGGTCGCGTGCCTGTGCTCCAGCGACGCGCTCTACGAGCAGCACGCCGCGGATGCCGCGGCGGCCCTGAAGGCCGCGGGCGCGGACCGGGTGTTCCTGGCCGGCCGCCCCGGCGAGCGGGAGGCGGCCTACTCGGCGGCCGGCGTCGACGGCTTTGTCTTCGCGGGCGGCGACGCGGTCGCCGTCCTGACCTCCGTTCTCGACCGGATGGGAGTGGCGTGATGCGGATCCCGGACTTCTCGGAGATCGAGCTGGGGCCGGGCGGCGGGAACGGCGCCACCGAGGAGCAGTGGCGCGCGGCGGTCAAGGAGACCACCGGCCGCGGCGCCGAGGACCTGGTGTGGGAGACGCCCGAGGGCATCGGCGTCAAGCCGCTCTACACCGGCCGCGACCTGGAGGGCCTGGACTTCCTGGGCACCTACCCGGGCATCGCGCCGTACCTGCGTGGCCCGTACCCGACGATGTACGTCAACCAGCCCTGGACCATCCGGCAGTACGCGGGCTTCTCCACCGCCGAGGAGTCCAACGCCTTCTACCGGCGCAACCTGGCCGCAGGACAGAAGGGCCTGTCGGTCGCCTTCGACCTGCCGACCCACCGCGGCTACGACAGCGACCACCCGCGCGTCACCGGCGACGTCGGCATGGCGGGCGTCGCCATCGACTCGATCTACGACATGCGGCAGCTCTTCGACGGCATCCCGCTGGACCGGATGACCGTGTCGATGACGATGAACGGCGCCGTGCTGCCGGTGCTGGCGCTCTACATCGTGGCCGCGGAGGAGCAGGGCGTACCGCCTACGATGCTGGCGGGGACCATCCAGAACGACATCCTCAAGGAGTTCATGGTCCGCAACACCTACATCTACCCGCCGGGGCCCTCGATGCGGATCATCTCCGACATCTTCGCCTACACCTCGCAGAGGATGCCGCGCTACAACTCGATCTCCATCTCCGGCTACCACATCCAGGAGGCCGGGGCCACGGCCGACCTGGAGCTGGCCTACACCCTCGCCGACGGCGTGGAGTACCTGCGCGCGGGGCTCGGCGCGGGCCTGGACGTCGACGCCTTCGCGCCGCGGCTGTCGTTCTTCTGGGCGATCGGCATGAACTTCTTCATGGAGGTCGCCAAGCTGCGCGCGGCCCGGCTGCTGTGGGCCAAGCTGGTGCGGCAGTTCGAGCCGCGGAACGTCAAGTCGCTCTCGCTGCGCACCCACTCCCAGACCTCCGGCTGGTCCCTGACCGCGCAGGACGTCTTCAACAACGTCACGCGCACCTGCGTGGAGGCGATGGCCGCCACCCAGGGCCACACCCAGTCGCTGCACACCAACGCCCTCGACGAGGCCCTGGCACTGCCCACGGACTTCTCCGCGCGCATCGCCCGCAACACCCAGCTGATGCTGCAGCAGGAGTCCGGCACCAACCGGGTCATCGACCCGTGGGGCGGCTCCGCCTACGTCGAGAAGCTGACGTACGACCTGGCGCGGCGCGCCTGGCAGCACATCCAGGAGGTCGAGAAGGCCGGCGGCATGGCGCGGGCGATCGACGCGGGCATCCCCAAGATGCGCGTCGAGGAGGCCGCGGCGCGCACCCAGGCGCGCATCGACTCCGGCCGCCAGCCGGTCATCGGCGTCAACAAGTACCGGGTGGAGAGCGACGAGCCGATCGAGGTCCTCAAGGTCGACAACTCCTCCGTGCGCGCGCAGCAGATCGCCAAGCTGCGCCGGCTGCGCGCGGAGCGCGACGAGGGCGCCTGCCAGGACGCGCTCGCCGCGCTGACCGCCGCGGCAGAACGCGGTGCGGGCCAGGGCCTGGAGGGCAACCTGCTGGCGCTGGCCGTGGACGCGGCACGCGCCAAGGCCACCGTGGGCGAGATCTCCGACGCCCTGGAGAAGGTGTACGGCCGGCACGCCGGGCAGATCCGTACGATCTCCGGTGTGTACCGGAACGAGGCAGGGGAGTCGCCGTCCGTGGACCGCACCCGCGCGCTGGTCGACCGCTTCGAGGAGGCGGAGGGCCGCCGCCCGCGCATCCTCGTCGCCAAGATGGGCCAGGACGGCCACGACCGCGGCCAGAAGGTGATCGCCACCGCCTTCGCCGACCTGGGCTTCACAGTGGACGTCGGCCCGCTCTTCCAGACCCCCGCCGAGGTCGCCCGGCAGGCGGTGGAGGCCGACGTGCACATCGTCGGCGTCTCCTCGCTCGCCGCCGGCCACCTCACACTGGTGCCCGCGCTGCGCGAGGAACTGGCGGCCGAGGGCCGGGAGGACATCATGATCGTGGTCGGCGGCGTCATCCCGCCGCAGGATGTCCCCGAGCTGCTCGGCGCGGGCGCGGCCGCGGTCTTCCCACCCGGCACGGTCATTCCCGACTCGGCGTACGACCTGGTCACGCGGCTGGCCGCCGCGCTCGGCCACGAACTGTGAGCCCATGCCGCCGACCATCGATCTCGACGCATACGTCAAGGGCGTGCTGGACGGCTCCCGGGCCTGGATCGCGCGCGCCATCACCCTGGTGGAGTCGTCGCGGCCCGATCACCGGGAGCTCGCCCAGCGGCTCCTGACCGAGCTGCTGCCGCACGCGGGCAGGGCCCGCAGGGTCGGCGTCAGTGGGGTGCCGGGGGTGGGCAAGTCCACCTTCATCGACGCCTTCGGCACCCTGCTCACCGGCCTCGGCCACCGGGTCGCGGTGCTCGCCGTCGACCCGTCGTCCACGCTGACCGGCGGCTCCATCCTGGGCGACAAGACCCGGATGGAGCGGCTGGCGGTGGACCGCTCGGCCTTCGTGCGGCCCTCGCCGTCTGCCGGGACGCTGGGCGGCGTGGCCAAGGCGACCCGCGAGTCCATGATCGTGGTGGAGGCGGCGGGCTACGACGTCGTGCTGGTGGAGACCGTGGGCGTCGGCCAGTCCGAGACCGCGGTCGCGGGCATGGTCGACACCTTCCTGCTGCTGACCCTGGCCCGCACCGGCGACCAGCTCCAGGGCATCAAGAAGGGCGTGCTGGAGCTCGCCGACGTCATCACCGTCAACAAGGCCGACGGCCCGCACGAGCGCGATGCCCGCGCCGCCGCGCGGGAACTGTCCGGTGCCCTGCGGATGATGACCCCGGTGGACGCCGCGTGGACCCCGCCGGTGCTGACCTGCAGCGCCCGCGAGGGGACCGGCCTCGACACCCTCTGGGAGCGGCTGGAGCAGCACCGCACCCTGCTGGAGTCCACGGGCCGGCTGGCGGCCAAGCGGCGTGACCAGCAGATGGAGTGGGCGTGGAGCATGGTCCGCGAGGAACTGCTGGGCCGCCTCCGAGGTCACCCCGAGGTGCGCAGGCTGACCCCGGAGATCGAACGGCAGGTCCGCGACGGCACGCTGACACCCACCCTGGCCGCAGCGCGCATCCTCGACGCCTTCTCGGCCTGAACCGCCGGGCCCGTGCGGGTCAGGCCGCCCGGGCCTGTCCCCGGGGCACGGCGCACCGTCCAGCCGACCACAGCGCCCCGGGCATGTTGCAGTCCGGGCCGACCTGGTGGCGGTCGATGTAGGCGAACAGCCGCCGTGCCTCCGCCATGTGCGCCGCGCACGCGAACGACGCGTGCCCGGGGAGCCATTGGATGTGCCACCGTGCGGGCTCCCCGCACGGCTGCGCCGCGCCGGTCGCGATGCGGCCGCACGGCGTCATGCCGTCGACGGGGATCGGGGTGAGCCGGGGCGTGATGGGATCGGTCATGGGGCAGGCCTCCTCTGCCGCGTGACGCGACGTGACCTGAGCGGGCATGGGGGGATGAGCCGCTTGTGCGTACTCGATGTCGGTATGCCCGGTCGTGGCCGCCTCCGACGCATGTGCGATGGTCAGGAGTTGGTAACCACGACGTCCGGGGGTGTCACCGGCGCCCGCGAGTTGTGGCGTGGCCTTCCCGCAGAACCGCCGGGCCCCCTCCGCCGCGCTCGTGCCGCGACGCGCGGCTCAGCGCGCGTACGCGGTGGGCGGTACGCCCACGGTCGCGGTGAAGTCCCGGACGAGATGCGCCTGGTCGCTGTAGCCGAGTTCCGCGGCCAGGGCGGCCCAGTCGACGGACGTCTCGGATTCCGCGCGTTCCAGGGCCTCGTGGATGCGGTAGCGGAGGATGACCCACTTCGGGCTGACCCCGACGTACGCCGCGAACAGCCGCTGCAGGGAGCGGGCCGACATGCCCTCGGCGCGGGCGAAGTCCTCGACCCGCAGGATGGTCCGGTCGTGGCGGATACGGTCGGCCAGGGCCGTCGCGAGCGCCGCCCGCGGGTCGGGTGCGGGGACGAGCGACAGCAGGAACGCGTCGAGGGCGGCGACACGGGTGTCCTCCTCCTGCGGGCCGAGCACCGCGCCCGGCGCGGACTCGTGACCGGGCAGCGCCTCGTCCAGCGTGACGCGCCGGCCCGTCCAGTGCGACACCGGCACCGCGGGCGCGAACGGCCGGAAGCCGCCCGGCCTGAACTGGATGCCGCAGACGCGTCCGGTGGCCTCCAGCTTCTGCGTGAACAACTCGAGCCCGATGCCCGCGACCTCGCAGAAATCCGGGGTGGTGCCGTGGCGCTGGAAGACGATGTTGACCGAGGGGTGCGGCACGACGTGCGAGGCGTACGGCTCGGTGAGGTCCCAGTCGATCAGCCAGTAGTGCTCCAGGTACGGCCGCAGCTCGGGTGCGGGCGCCCGGCGCCGGAAGCGGACGCGGGCGAAGAGCTCCGCGGCGCCGACGATGCCCCAGGTGTCGCGGCGCGGGCTGTCCGGACCTGCCATACCGGTGATCCTACGGGGCGCCACTGTCGCATTTCTTCAAGTCGCCGGGACCCTCCCGGCCCTAGCGTCGGCCCCATGACGACGAAGACCAGTGAACTGCTCGCCGCGGCCCGTGACCGGGCGCTGCCCCTGGTGCGCGCCCTGCCGGACGAGGCCATGGACGCGCCGACGCCGTGCGCCGAGTACGACGTCCGGAACCTGCTCAACCACCTCTTCCGCGTGGTCGTCGGCTTCCAGGCGCTCGCGGCCCGCGAGGAGGCCGACTTCTCCGTCACCCCGGACCGTCTCACCGCCTACGGCGACGACTGGCGTGTGCGCTTCGAGAAGGAGACGGAACTGCTGGTCGACGCCTGGGCCGCTCGTGCCGTACCGGGCGCCGACGAGGGCGTGGCAGGGTCGATGAACCTGCCCGCGCGCACCGTGGGCGCCATGGCCCTGCTCGACCTGACGGTGCGCGCCTGGGACCTCGCCCGCGCGACCGGGCTGCCGTACACGCCGGACGCGGAGGGGCTGCGGGCGCTGGAGGAACTGGTGGCCGCGATGGGGCCGACCGCCCGGAAGACGGGGGTCTTCGCGGAGCGGGTGCCGGTGCCCGCCGGGGCCTCGGGCTTCGAGGCGCTGCTGGCGGGCACGGGCCGCGACCCGCGCTGGAGCCGCCCGGTCGCGTAGCCGCGTTGCGCGCAACACTTTTGCAACTGGTTGCATAATCGGGTCCGGGTGGTCTACAAAAGTCGCGACGACACCGCGCGCCGCCGCCCGAGGAGACCCCGCGATGAGCCCGAGCCCGTACCCGCACCTGCTGAGCCCGCTCGACCTCGGCTTCACCACCCTGCCGAACCGGGTACTCATGGGCTCGATGCACGTCGGGCTGGAGGAGGCCGAGCGCGGTTTCGAGCGGATGGCCGCTTTCTACGCCGCCCGGGCCCGCGGCGGCGTCGGGCTCATCGTGACGGGCGGCATCGCGCCCAACGACCGGGGCCGGCCCTACCCGGGCGGGGCCCGGATGACCACCGAGGCCGAGGCGGCGCAGCACGCCGTCGTCACCGACGCCGTGCACCGTGCCGGCGGCCGCATCGCCATGCAGATCCTGCACTTCGGCCGGTACGCCTACCACCCCGGCCTGGTCGCCCCCAGCGCGCTGCAGGCACCGATCAGCCCCCACGTGCCGCACGCCCTCAGCGACGAGGAGGTGGAGGGGACCGTCGAGGACTTCGTGCGGGCGGCAGCGCTCGCGCAGCGGGCGGGCTACGACGGCGTCGAGATCATGGGCTCCGAGGGTTATCTGATCAACGAGTTCATCGCCTCCGCCACCAACCACCGCGATGACCGCTGGGGCGGTTCCTACGAGAACCGGACCCGCTTCCCGCTGGAGATCGTCCGCCGCACCCGTGAGCGGGTCGGACCGGACTTCATCATCGTCTACCGGCTGTCCATGCTGGACCTGGTGCCCGGCGGCTCCACCCTGGAGGAGGTCGTAGCCCTCGCCAAGGCGATCGAGGCGGCCGGCGCGACGATCATCAACACCGGCATCGGCTGGCACGAGGCACGCATCCCCACCATCGCCACCTCCGTCCCGCGCGGCGCCTATACCTGGGTGACGAAGAAGCTGATGGGCGCGGTCTCGGTGCCGCTGGTCACGAGCAACCGGATCAACACCCCCGAGCTGGCAGAGCGGTTGCTCGCCGAGGGGGCCGCCGACATGGTGTCGATGGCCCGCCCGATGCTCGCCGACCCGGACTTCGTCACGAAGGCCCGCGAGGACCGCGCGGACGCCATCAACACCTGCATCGGCTGCAACCAGGCATGCCTGGACCACACCTTCAGCGGCAAGCTCACCTCCTGCCTGGTCAACCCCCGGGCCTGCCACGAGACGGAGCTCGTCCTGCTCCCCACCCGGCTGCGCAAGCGCGTCGCCGTCGTCGGCGCCGGGCCCGCCGGGCTCGCCTGCGCCGTCTCGGCGGCCGAACGCGGCCACGCCGTCACCCTCTTCGACGCCGCCGACCGGATCGGCGGGCAGCTGAACATCGCCCGCAAGGTGCCGGGCAAGGAGGAGTTCGACGAGACGCTGCGCTACTTCCGCACCCGGCTCGCCGAGGAGGGGGTGGAGCTGCGCCTGGGCACCCACGTCACGGCGGAGTTCCTGGCGGACCGGGGCTTCGACGAGATCGTGCTGGCCACCGGCGTCACCCCGCGCACGCCGGAGATCCCCGGCGTCGACCACCCCAGCGTGCTGAGCTACCTGGACGTGCTGCGCGACGGTGCCCCGGTCGGCGAGCGCGTCGCCGTCGTCGGCGCGGGCGGCATCGGCTTCGACGTCGCCGAGTTCCTCACCGACGGCGGCGAGGGCGCGAGCCGGGACCCCGAGACGTACTTCCGCCAGTGGGGCGTCGACACCGACTACCGCGGACCCGGCGGCCTGCGGGCGCCCGAGCGGCCGAGGCCGCCGCGCACCGTGCACCTGCTGCAGCGCAGGACCACCAAGGTCGGCGCGGGGCTGGGCAAGACCACCGGCTGGATCCACCGCACCCAGCTCAAGCACCGCGGCGTCACCATGGTCGCGGGCGCCGTCTACGAGCGCATCGACGACGAGGGCCTGCACATCACCGTGGACGGCGAGCGGCGGATTGTGCCCGTAGACACCGTCGTCCTGTGCGCCGGTCAGGAGCCGCGCCGGGAGCTGTACGAGGTGCTGCGCGCGGCCGGGCACTGCGTCCACCTGATCGGCGGCGCCGACGTCGCGGCGGAGCTGGACGCCAAGCGGGCCATCCGCCAGGGCACCGAACTGGCCGCGGCACTGTGACCTCGGCCCCGTGACCTCGGCCCGTCCGTAGGATGCGGGCATGTCGCTGCCGCACGCCATCCTCACCGCTTTGCTGGAGAAGCCGTCGTCGGGACTGGAGCTGGCACGCCGCTTCGACCGCTCCATCGGGTACTTCTGGTCCGCGACGCACCAGCAGATCTACCGCGAGCTGGGCCGGCTGGAGGAGGCGGGCCTGATCCGCGCGCTGCCCGCGGCGCAGCCCGCCCGCGGGCAGCGCAAGGAGTACGAGGTGCTGCCCGCGGGCCGCGCCGAACTCACCGCCTGGGTGGGCACCACCGAGGACCCCAAGCCCGTCCGCGACCCGTTGCTGCTGCGGCTGCGCGCCGCGGCGGTCGTCGGGACCGGCGGGCTTGCCGCCGAGCTGCGCCGTCATCTGGATCTGCACGTACGGCAGTTGGCCGAGTACACCGAGATCGAGCGGCGCGACTTCCCGCCGGGGCGCGGCGCCGAACAGGACCGGCTGCGGCACCTGGTGCTGCGTGCGGGCATCGAGCTGGAGACCTTCTGGTCGCAGTGGCTCGGCGAGGCGGTCGCCGAGGTCGAGGGGATGGGACGGTCCTGACCGGCCGCCTTGGGCCGTGGCCGGCGATGTCGTCGGCCGCGATGCGGCCGAAGGCCATCGTGGGGCCGATGGCCGAGCCCGCCCCGGATCGCGGCCGGTGAGCGCCTTCCTGCTGAAGCGTCCGACGGTGGCGCGCAGGGGCGACGTCGTTGAAGAGGTAGCGGCCCTGCGGTAGTGCTGGTCGGTGATCAGCCATGCGGACGCGCAGGGTCCGCCACGGTGGTCCCGGCGGCGAACGGCAGCCCCGCTCCGGTACCCGCCGCCGAGTCGTGCGGCACCTGGCGGCGGGCTGCTCCGTACGGTCGTCGGCCAAGGCGGACGCGGGCACGGCGGGCCGCCGGCGCAGGAACGACCGGTGCCCGCGGAAGCCGGGACGCGCGCGTCCGTCACCGCGTACGGCGCACGGCCAACAGTGCCACGTCAACGCCGAGGCCGCCGCCGCTCCAGGACCGCAGATCGGCCAGCACCCGGTCGAGCAGGTCGTCCGGGTCTGGTCCTGTCGCCGGTGCGGGACACCCCTGTGTCCATCCTCGCCGCACCGGGCGGGGAACGGAGGGAATGGACGAGGGTGCCCCCGTGTTGAACCGCACGTCCGACGAAAACGAAAACCATTATGGAGCAGAGAGGGCCCCGCATGGCACGCAGTGAGCAGCGCCCGGTGATCACGCTCCGGTCGACCGCCGGCACCGGCACGACCTACGTGACCCGCAAGAACCGGCGCAACGACCCGGACCGCATGGTCCTGAGCAAGTACGACCCCGCCGTCGGCCGTCACGTGACGTTCCGCGAGGAGCGCTGACACCGGCCAAGGCCGCCGTCCCCCGTCCCTTCCGCAGTCTGGAGCACGCCGTGCAGCACACGATCCACCCCGCCTACCGTCCGGTCGTCTTCCGCGACCGCAGCGCGGACCACGCCTTCCTCACCCGCTCCACGATGACCAGCGAGAAGACCGTCGTCTGGGAGGACGGGAACACCTACCCGGTGGTCGACGTGGAGATCTCCTCCGCGAGTCACCCGTTCTACACCGGTAACGCCCGCGTCATGGACACCGCCGGACGCGTCGAGCGTTTCGAGCGCCGGTACGGGACCGGCGCCCGCCGGGGCTGAGCCCCGCCCGCGGCCGCGGTGCCGCTCAGGTCTTGCGGTACGTGTACGCGTCCTGAGCCGCCGCGGCAACGGCGTCCAGGTCGGCGCCCGCGGACGCGGTGACCACCGCGGCCACCGCGCCCTCGGCGAACGGCGCGTCGACCAGCCGGGTGCCGGGCGGCAGCTCGTCCTCGTCTGCCAGCAGCGTCTTCACCGTCAGGACCGCGCTGCCCAGGTCGGCGATGACGGCGACGCCGTCGCCCTCGGCCACCGAGTGCGCGGCGGCGGCGATCTTCGCGGCGTCCGTGCCGAGCCCGCCGTCGGGCGCGCCGCCCGCCGCTGCCACCGGTACACGCGCACCACCGCCGCTGAGGCCGGTCGCCATACGGGCGACCGACTCGGCGACCTCGGCGCTGTGCGACACCAGCACCACCCCGACCGTCATGCCGCGTCCTCCTTTGTGGATCCGGCCAGCACGCCGATCAGGAGCGCCGAGGACGTCGCACCCGGGTCCTGGTGCCCGATGCTGCGTTCCCCCAGGTAGCTCGCCCGCCCCTTGCGGGCCTGCATCGGCACGGTCGCCAGCGCGCCCTCGTCGGCGGCGATCGCGGCCGCCGACAGCGCCTCCGTGAGTCCGGCGCCCTTGTCCAGGGCGAAGGTCAGCGCCTCCACCGCCGGCGCCAGCGCGTCCAGCATCGTCTTGTCGCCCTGCGCCGCGCCGCCCAGCTGCGCCACGCCGTCGACCCCCTCCCGCAGCGCCTGCGCGAACTGCTCCGGCGCCACTCGGTGGGCGTCGCCCAGGGCCTTGCCCGCCTTGCGCAGCAGCGTGCCGTACAACGGTCCCGAGGCCCCGCCGACCGTACTGATCAGCTGCCGCCCGACCAGCACCAGCACGCCGCCGGGGGTGTCCGGCGGCTCCTTCTCCACCGCGGTGCGCGCCGCGATGAAACCGCGCCGCATGTTCGCGCCGTGGTCGGCGTCCCCGATGGGGGAGTCCAGCTCCGTGAGCCGGTCCGCCTCGCGCTCGATCACCGAGGCCGCGGCGGTGAGCCAACGGCGGAGGAAGGCCGTGTCGATCGCCTGGCCCGCTCCGGTGGACGATGCCTCGCTCATCTCTCCCGCTCTCCTCAACCTCGCTCAGGCGCCCCAGCGCAGGCCCGGCGTGCTCACCGGCGCGTCCCACAGCCGCAGCAGTTCCTCGTCCACCTGGCACAGGGACACCGACGCACCCGCCATGTCCAGCGACGTCACGTAGTTGCCGACCAGTGTGCGGGCCACTGTCACGCCGCGCGCCCCGAGCACGCGGTGCACCTCGGCGTTGAACCCGTACAGCTCCAGCAGCGGCGTCCCGCCCATGCCGTTCACCAGCAACAGCACCGGACCGTCCGGGCGCAGGTCGTCCAGGACGGCGTCGACGGCGACCTCCGCGATCTCGCCCGAGGTCATCATCGCCCGCCGCTCACGGCCCGGCTCGCCGTGGATGCCGATGCCCAGCTCCAGTTCCCCCGCCGGCAGGTCGAAGGTGGGCGCTCCCTTGGCCGGGGTGCTGACCGCGGTCAGTGCCACGCCGAAGCTGCGCGAGAGCTCGTTCACGCGCCGCGCGACCGCCTCGACGCGCTCCAGCGGCGCCCCCTCGTCGGCCAGCGCGCCCGCGATCTTCTCCACGAAGAGCGTGGCGCCGGTGCCGCGACGTCCCGCCGTGTAGAGGCTGTCGGTCACGGCGACGTCGTCGTTGACGACGACCTTGGCGACCATGATCCCCTCGTCCTCGGCCAGCTCGGCGGCCATGTCGAAGTTCAGCACGTCACCGGTGTAGTTCTTCACGATGAACAGCACCCCGGCCCCGCTGTCCACCGCCGCCGCGGCCCGCACCATCTGGTCCGGGACGGGGGAGGTGAACACCTCGCCCGGGCACGCGGCGTCGAGCATCCCCCTTCCCACGAACCCGCCGTGCAGCGGTTCGTGCCCGGACCCGCCGCCGGAGACCAGTCCGACCTTCCCCGGCACCGGCGCGTCCCGGCGCACGATCAACCGGTTCTCCACGTCCACGATCAGCTCGGGATGCGCGGCCGCGAACCCCCGCAGCGCGTCGGCCACCACGGTCTCCGGGACATTGATCAGCATCTTCATCGAACGGCTCCGTCCAAAGGCTGGGTCTGGCGGTGCTGCGCTGTCACATCAGCCTACAAATCCGCCGCGCCGTGGGCAGTCCCGATGACGTCACGAGTCTCGTGTGCACCGTGCACTGGGCTGTCGCGGCCCGCCCCGTCCGGGACGAGCGGGGCGTACCGGCGGACGAGCCGTGCCTCGGCGCGGTCGAGGTAGGACGCCAGCAGCGACTCGGCCGTCGCCGGGTCGGCCGCCTCCAGGGCGGAGAGGATCGCCCGGTTGCCGCCCAGACAAGGCTCGTGGAACTCCCGCGGGTCCTTCCATCGCGTGGAAGGCCAGGCGCAGCTCCGCGAGCACGCCCGTCATGAGCCCGGTCAGCCGGGCGCTGCCCGCAAGGTCGACCAGCGCCTGGTGGAAGTGGATGTCGGCCGCGCCGGGCTCGCGCCACCGCTGCCCGGCGGCGGCCCGCTCGCCCTCCGCCACGGCGTCCCCGGCCGCGGTCAGGTCGTACGGCGGGGCCCCGAGGCCGCGGATCACGGAGCACTCACCAGGCGCCGCACCCGGTGGATGTCGATGACGTCCCCGGCCGTCAGCACCCGGACGAAGACCCCGCGGTCGAGCTCGTGCACCAGCAGCTTCTCGTGCGTCAGCAGCCGGAACGCCTCACGGAGGGTGTTGCGGGACACCCCCAGCGCCCCGGCGACGACGTCCTCGGCGAGCTTGCCGCCCGGAGGCAGGTCGCCCTCGGAGATCCGGCCGCGCAGTACGGCGGCGACCCGGTCGGCGGTGCTGGAACGCGCCGGCAGCACGCGGTCGCCCGCGAGGACCGCCGGATCCACCTCGGCTGCCATCGTCGGCGCCCCTCTCGCTCCGAGCCGGGCCGCGGGCTCGCGGCGCGGGCTCGGTCAAACGGAGAGCGGGGGACAGGACAACAGGACCCTTGTCGGATTGTTGAACGGGAATCTACGGTGATCGGGCGCCGGGACCCGCTCGCCACCGGCACGCCGGACACCGGAGCTCGCGTCGCCCGACCGGACGCGGCCCTTTTCGAGGAGCTCGCCGTACCGATGACAGACCTCGTGATCGACCTCAACGCGGACCTGGGGGAGGGCTACGGGCGGTGGGTCCTCACCGATGACGAGGCTCTGCTGTCCGTGGTGACCAGCGCCAACGTCGCCTGCGGCTTCCACGCGGGAGACCCCGGCATCATGCGCCGGGTGTGCGACACCGCGGCCCGGCGCGGGGTGCGCATCGGCGCCCAGGTCTCCTACCGCGACCTGGCGGGCTTCGGCCGCCGGGCGATGGAGGTGCCCGCCGACGAACTGGCCGACGAGATCACCTACCAGATCGGCGCGCTGGAGGTCTTCGCCCGCGCCGCCGGCGCGCAGGTGGCGTACGTGAAACCGCACGGGGCCCTCTACAACAAGGTCGTCGTCGACGACGAGCAGGCCGCCGCCGTCGCCGCGGGCGCCCGGCGGGCCGATCCGGGACTGCCGGTGCTCTGCCTGCCGGGCTCGGCCATGGAGCGCGCCGCCCTGCGGGCCGGGCTGGACGTGGTGGGGGAGGCCTTCGCCGACCGCGCCTACACCGCCGCCGGCACGCTCGTCCCGCGCGGCACCTCGGGCGCCCTCATCGCCGATCCCCACGAGGTCACCCGGCAGGCGGTCGCCCTCGCCCGCGACGGCGTCACCACCGCCGTGACCGGCGAACCGGTCACGGTACGGGCGCGGTCGCTGTGCCTGCACGGCGACTCCCCGGACGCCGTGGCCACGGCCCTGCGGGTGCGGGCCGCGCTCCAGGACGCGGGCGTGCGGCTGGAGGCGTTCGCATGAGGGTCCTCACGGTCGGTGAGGACGCGCTCCTGATCGACCTGGCCACCCCCGAGGAGGCGCGGTCCTGGCACGCCGAGCTCCTGCGCCGCCGCGCCGGGGGCAGCCTCGGGCCGGTGCGCGAGATCGTCCCCGGCGAGCGGACCGTGCTGCTGTACGGGGTGCCGGACGCCGCCGCGCTCCGCACCGAGCTGCGCGACTGGTCCGTCACGGCCCGGGCCGCCGGGAGCGGGCCCCTCGTGGAGATCCCCGTGCGCTACGACGGGCCCGACCTCGCGGTGGTGGCCGAACGGTGGGGGGTGGCCGAGCAGGACGTGGCCGGGGTGCACAGCGGCGCCGAACACCGCGTCGCCTTCTGCGGGTTCGCCCCGGGCTTCGCCTACCTGACCGGCCTCGGCGAAGGGTACGGCGTGCCGCGCCGGGCCGAGCCGCGCACCTCGGTGCCGGCCGGCTCGGTCGCCGTCGCGGGCCACTACACCGGGATCTACCCGAGGAGTTCCCCGGGCGGCTGGCAACTGATCGGCACCACCTCCGTCCGCCTGTGGGACCTGGAACGCGAACCGGCCGCGCTGCTCGCGCCCGGCACCCGGGTGCGCTTCGTCCCCACGCCCGCGGGGGGCGGCGCATGAGCGGCGGCGGACTGCGGGTCGTCAGGGCCGGTGCGCTGACCACCGTCCAGGACCTCGGGCGGTACGGCCACGCCGCCCTCGGCGTGGCTCGCTCCGGTGCCCTGGACCGGACGGCCCACCGGCTGGCCAACCGCCTGGTGGGTAACGCCGACGGCGCCGCGACCCTGGAGACCACCCTGACCGGGGTGACCGTGCGGGTCACCCGCCCGGCCGTCGCCGCGGTCACCGGGGCCCCGGCACCGGTCCTGCTGGACGGCCGTCCCGCACCCTGGGGCAGCGCCGTGCGGCTGCCGGCCGGGGCGGTGCTGGAGGTCGGGCCCGCGACGCGGGGCGTGCGCAGTTACCTCGCGGTCGGCGGCGGCTTCGCCGTGCCCGCGGTGCTCGGCAGCCGCTCCACCGACCTGCTGTCCGGGCTGGGGCCCGCGCCGCTCAGGGACGGCGACGTGCTGCCGCTGGGCCCGGCGCCCGGGCTCCCCGTCCACGCCGACCTGGCTCCGCACGCCGGCCCGCCGCGGGAACTGGTGCTGCCGCTGCGGCTCGGGCCGCGCGACGACTGGTTCACGGCCGCCGCCCTGCGGACCCTCGCAGCGGGCCGCTTCCATGTGTCGGACCGCAGCAACCGCATCGCGCTGCGCACCACGGGGCCCACGCTGGAGCGCGCCGTCCACCGGGAACTGCCGAGCGAGGGCATGGTCGTGGGCGCCGTCCAAGTGCCGCCCGACGGCAGACCGGTGGTCTTCCTCGCCGATTCGCCCACCACCGGTGGCTACCCGGTCGTCGGCGTCGTCCCCGAGCGCGATCTGGCCGCGGCCGCGCAGGCCGTCCCGGGGCTCCCGGTGCGCTTCGTGCCCCAACGCTGAGGCCGGTCACGGCCCTTCCGGATTTACGTAACGCGTTCCACTATCCAGGTTCCGGTGGTCGCGGGTCCGCCTTCCCAGCAGGACGTCGATCCCAGCCCCCGCCGACCCGGACCTCCGCGCCCGCCCTCCACGGCAGGTCCGGGATCTCCACCACGTCCCGGCCGGCCATCGCCGCCGTACCCCCCTCGCCGGGTGCGAAGCCCCAGGGTGTCATCCCGGAACGGATCACATGGCCGGGAACCCGGGAGTACGATGTAGGCAGCGGTGGTCCCTCGTGACCGCCGCGCGGCGGTGGGGCCCGCCGTACCCGAACCGCGGTGAGGATGCCGCCAACGGTCCCTACTTGTGACTGAACGCGCCCGCAGCAGGGTGCCTCACGAGTAGGAGACCCATGACCTCACCAGCCCCCCTCCCCGCGATGACCGAGCCCGCCTCCCCCGACGTCGACCCGCAACCGCAGCCTCCCATGCCGCGATCCCCGCGGGTACGGGAACAGGCGCCCGTCGTAGCGGTGGTCGCGGTCGGCGGCGCGCTGGGGGCGTGCGGGCGCTACGGCGCGGGCCTGTTGTGGCCCACCGCGCCGGGCGCCTTCCCGTGGACCACGCTGGGCGTCAACGCGCTCGGCTGCGCCGTGATCGGCGTGTTCATGGTGGTCATCACCGAGGCGTGGTCCGCCCACCGGCTCGTGCGCCCCTTCTTCGGCACCGGCGTGCTCGGGGGCTTCACCACCTTCTCCACGTACGCCGTCGACATCCACGGCCTGGTCCAGGGCGGCCACGCCGGGGCCGGCCTGGCCTACCTCGCCGTCACACCGCTCATCGCGCTGGCCGCGGTGTGGGGCGCGGCGCACATGGCCCGCCGCCTGATCGCACGGAGGCAGACATGACACGGCTGCACGGCACCGCGCTGCGGCTGACGATCCTGATCGGGGACAACGACACCTGGCACCACAAGCCGCTGTGCTCCGAGATCACCCGCCGCGCCCACGAGGCAGGCCTGGCCGGGGCCAGCGTCTTCCACGGGGTCGAGGGCTTCGGTGCCTCCTCGCTCATCCACACCACCCGGCTGCTCTCGCTGACCGACAACCTTCCGGTGGCCGTCGTCATCGTCGACCACGAGGAGCGCATCCGCGCGTTCCTGCCGCAGCTCGACGAACTGGTCACCGAGGGGCTGGTCACCCTCGACGAGGTCGAGGTCATCCGCTACGTGGGACGGGGGAACCCCGGGTGAACTGGCTGCTCGTCATCGCCGGGGCCATGGTGGGGGCGCCGATGCGCTACCTCACGGACCGCGCCGTCCAGGCCCGGCACGACACCGTGTTCCCCTGGGGTACGTTCACCGTCAACGTGGTCGGCTGCGTCGTCCTGGGGCTGCTGTCCGGGGCGGTCACCTACGGCGCGGCCTCCCACTCGGTGCAGCTCCTGATCGGCACGGGTTTCTGCGGGGCGCTCACCACCTACTCGACCTTCTCCTACGAGACCCTGCGGCTGGCGGAGACCGGGGCGCGGTTCTTCGCCGTCGCGAACGTCGTCGCCAGCGTGGTCGCCGGGATGGGCGCGGCCTTCACCGGGGCCGCCGTGGCCCAGGCGATCTGGGCGTGAACCGCGTCCGGCAGCGGAAAGCCGCCGAACAGGACGTTCCGGGCAGTCCGCCTAAAATGAGAGGAGTCCACACTCCGGCCTGTCGCCCGGAGCGGAGGCGGGTGTGTTCCCCGCCGGCAAGCGCCTTGCGCGGCCGTGTGCCGGGCGACGCGGCTCCCACCGCGGGAGGGCACCATGTCCCTGGCTCAGCGTCCCGGCACCCGGATCCAGACGGCGGGCCACACCCAGACCCCACCGGCCGACGTCCGCGACTCGCTGTTCACGGCGCCCCTGCTGCTCATCGGCGGATGGCTGTTCGCCGCCGGATGGGCGCTGGCGTACCCCGACACGCCCATCGGCAACAACGTGCGGATCGTCGACCTCGTCTTCTCGACCATCGTCCTGCTCAACGCGATCGCGCGCGTGGCCCGGACCCGGGGGCCCGGTAGCGACGTCATCACCATCGTGTGCGGTGCCTGCCTGGTCGCCTCGCCGTTCGTCTTCGGCTACTTCGACGACCCGGGGGCCGGTCTCGCGCCCCTCAACCAGATCGTCACGGGTGCGAGCCTGATCGTCCTCGGCGCGGTCAGCCTGGCCCTGATCGAGCGACGGCACCCCCGCCCGCCGGGTGAGGCCGCGCCCGCTCGCTGACGCGCCGGCGCGAGAGGGCCGCGCGGGGCAGACCCGGCGCCCCGCGCGGCCCTATGCTCGGCGCTGCGGGCGCCGGGCCGGAGGCCGCCGTCCCGGCTCCGGACGGGCCGACCGTGGCGCACGGCGACAGGAGGCTGCGATGCGCGACGCCGACCCCGGGCTCTTCGGGCCCGCCTCGGTCACCTGGCAGATGCACGGCGACCCCATGATGTGGATCGCCGGCGTACGGGCGCTGTACCTGCAGGCGCTGCACCCCCGCGCGGTGCGCGGCGTCACGCAGAACTCGGACTTCCGTCACGACGCGTGGGGCCGTCTGCTGCGCACCGCGGACTTCGTCGGCACCATCACCTACGGCACCACACTGGAGGCCGAACGGGCCGGGGCCAAGGTACGCGGCATCCACCGTCGGCTGTCCGTGACCGACCCGGACAGCGGCGAGCGCGTCCCCGTCGACGACCCCGATCTGCTGCTGTGGGTGCACTGCGCGGAGATCGACTCCTACCTGACGGTCGCACGGGGCTCCGGCTTCCCCCTGTCCGACGCGCAGGCCGACGCCTACGTCGCCGAACAGCGCGAGGCCGCGCGGCTGGTGGGCCTGGACCCCGCGGAGGTCCCCGACGACACCGAGTCGCTCGCCGCCTACTTCGAGAAGGTGCGGCCCGAGCTGGCCGCCACCCCCGAGGCCCAGGAGGTCCTCGCCTTCCTGCAGGAACCGCCCGTGCCCCGGGCGCTGCTGCCCCTGCGGTCCGCCGTGTGGGGCCGGGCCGCCGCACTGGCCTACGCCGCGCTGCCGCCCTTCGCCCACGAGTTGTACGGGCGGCCCGCCCCGGCCGTCCCCGTCACGGGGCGACGGCTGCGCGGCACAGGCCTGCTGCTGCGCACGATCCCCTGCTTCGTGCGCTGGCAGCTGCCCCCCGGGCACATCCTCAAGGCGGTCGGACGTCTCGGCCCCGGCACGCACCCGTCCGCCTACCGGCTGCGCGAACAGGCGCGTTCCCGCGGTTGACGGCGGGCCCCGGCGGGTCCCCAAGCGCACCCTCCGCGGCCATACTGGGTGCGGGGAGAGGCGGACGACCGGGGGCGGCGCATGACGGCGGGTCAGCACGACGGGGGAAGACTGCTGCGCGAGCGCTACCGGCTGCGGGAGCGCATCGGGCGCGGCGGCATGGGCGAGGTCTGGAAGGCGCTGGACGAGGCACTGGGCCGGGAGGTCGCGGTCAAGTGCCTGAAGCCGACGAGCCCTTCGCTGGACCCGTCCGTCCACCGGGTGCTGCGGGAGCGGTTCCGCCGGGAGGCACGCGTCGCGGCGTCGCTCCAGCACCGCGGCATCACCGTCGTCCACGACTTCGGCGAGAGCGAGGGCGTGCTCTTCCTCGTCATGGAGCTGCTCGACGGCCGCAACCTGCGGCAGCTGCTCGGTGACAACGAGGGCCGCCCGCTGCCCCTCCCCGACGTCACCGACGTCGCGGGGCAGATCGCGGCCGCCCTCGCGTACACCCATGTGCGGGGCATCGTGCACCGCGACCTGAAGCCGGCGAACGTCATGCGGCTCGCCGACGGCGACGTGAAGATCTGCGACTTCGGCATCGCCCGCCTCGGCCACGACATCGGCTTCACCTCGCGGCTGACCGGCACCGGGGTCGCCATGGGCAGCCCGCACTACATGTCGCCGGAGCAGATCGGCGGCGAGGACGGGATCGACCACCGCAGCGACCTGTACTCGCTCGGCTGCGTGCTCTACGAGATCGCCACCGGCGCCCCGCCCTTCGACCTCGACGACACCTGGGCGGTCCTCGTCGGCCACCGCGACACCCCGCCCCGGCCGCCGCGCGAGCACCGGCCCGACCTGCCGGGTGAACTGGAGCAGCTCGTCCTCGACCTGCTCGCCAAGAGCCCGGAGGACCGCCCGCAGAGCGCCGCCGACGTGGCCGGCCGGCTCAAGACGCTCCGGGACGGCGGGCACGGCGGCGTCCGCCCCGAGCCCGGTCTGCCCTCCTGGGCACGCCGTCTGGAGCTGCAGTCCGGGGCGCCCAGCGCGCACGGAGCCGGGGCCCTGGCGAGCCGGCACACCGCGGCCGTCGGACTCGCCCGGCTGGGCCGCTGGTCCGAGGCCGAGCGGTCGCACCGCGCCGTCGCCGAGGAGCGCGAGCGGCTGCTCGGCGCGACCCATCCCGACACCCTCACCAGCCGCTACGAACTCGCCCTGTGCCTCAGCCGCGGCGGCCGCCACGCGGAGGCGCTGCGCGCGTACGAGGAGGTGGCCGCGGCCCGGGCGCGGGCCCTGGGCGCCGACCATCCCGGCACGCTCGCCGCCCGCCAGGAGGCCGCCTACGTCCTGGGCCGGCTCGGCCGCCACAAGGAGGCCCGCCAGGGGTACGCCGCGGTGCTCGCCGTCCGCGAACGGCGGCAGGGCACCGACCACCCCGACACCCTGCACTGCCGGCACAACCTCGCTGTCACGCTCGGGCGGCTCGGCCGTACGCAGGAGGCGTACACCTTGGCAGCCCAGGTCGCGGACTCCCGTACCCGCGTCCTGGGCCCCGCCCACACCGACACGCTCGGCACGCGCTGCGAGGTCGGCCACCTGCTCGGGCTCCTCGACCGCTGGCCGGAGGCCCGCGCCACCTACGCCCACGTCGCCGCGACCCGGGCGGGACTGCTGGGCGCCGACCACCCGGACACCCTCGCCGCCCGCCACGAACTGGGGATCTGCCTGGGGCGGATGGGGCTCGGCGCCGAGGCCCACGAGCTCTACACCGACCTCGTCGCCCTCCGCACCCGCGTTTCAGGCCCCGCCCACCCCGACACCCTCCGCGCCCGGCACGGCCTCGGGGTGAACCTCGGGCGCCTGGGCCACTGGCGGGACGCCCTCGCCGAGGCCCGCGACGTCGCGGCGGTCCGCACCCGCGTGCTCGGCGCGGAGCACCCGGACACGCTCGTCAGCCGCCGCGAGATCGCCGTCGCCCTGGGCTGGCTGGGCGACTGGCGCGAGGCCCTGATTCTCCACGAGGCCGTGGCGGAGGCCCGCGGCCGGGTCCTGGGCCCGGATCACCCGGACACGGTGGCGAGCGGTGAGGACTGTGCGCGCTGCCGTGCGCGGCTGGGCCTGCGCGACCGACCCGGTTAAGGGGTGGCCGAGCGGTGCGACGAGCACGTCGGCTCCGTGACCGCACGGGGAGGGCCACGCACCGCCCGTGTGACGGCGGGTCCGCCCCGCCGGGGCGCCGCGCGGGGCGGCGGCGCCTACTGTGGAGGCGAGGCGAGGGAGGCACATCCGATGACCCGACCCGTCACCGTGGGCCTGGACGGCTCGCCGGAGAGCCGCGCCGCCATGTACTGGGCGGCGGGGGAGGCGCTGCGGCGATCGGTGCAGCTGCGCCTGGTGCACGCCGGGGGACACCCGTACGGCGACGCGATGGTGCGCGACGCCGCACAGGAGCTCGCCGAGCGCCACCCCGACCTGCCCGTGACGACCGACGTGGCCGACGGCCCGCCGGCGGAGCTGCTGGTCGCGGAGGCGGGGCGCAGCGAACTGCTGGCGCTGGGCTCACAGGGGCTGAGTGGGCTCAGCGGCTTTCTCCTCGGTGCGGTCGGGCAGATGACGCTGGCCCGCGCGGAAGGCCCCGTCGTGGTCGTCCGCTCCGGTCAGGAGGAGGCCGACGACGACCGGCGGCCCGTGGTGCTCGGCTTCAGCCTGCGGAAGGGGGCCGAGGAGGTGATCGCCTTCGCGGTGGAGGACGCGCGGCGGCGCGAGGCGCGGCTTCGGGTCGTCCACGCGTGGTCGTACCCGCCGACCTACGGCTACGTCCCCGCAGCCATGGACCCCACGTGCGGCGCGGAGATCTTCGCGGCGGAGCGGCACGCGGTGCAGGCCGCCCTGCTGCCGTGGCGGGAGACGGCGCCCGGGGTGGAGATCACGGTGGAGGTCGCCGCGGGCAACGCCGCGCAGCCTCTGGTGGACGCGGCGGCCGGGGCCTCGCTGCTGGTCGTCGGCCGGTGCCGGAACCGGCACGGCGGCGTCGGTCCGCACCTGGGCCCCGTGGCGGCCGCGGTGCTGCACCACGCGGCCTGCCCGGTGGCCGTCGTCCCGCACTGAAAAGCGCTGACGGCCGGGGCCCGACCGGGACGGCCGTCGCCCGGACGAGTGACATCCGCCGCCGGCGGGTAGCGTCGCCCGCGTGAGCGATCTCCGCACCCTGCACGTGAACGGCATCCGGATGGCCTACCGCACCTGGGGCGAACCGGACGCGCCGCCGCTCGTCCTGCTCCACGGACGCGGCTCGGACGGCGCCGACTGGCAACCGGTCGCGCCCGCGCTGGCCGCGACCCACCGGGTGTACGCCCCCGACCTGCGCGGCCACGGGGCCAGCGACTGGCCGGGCGAGTACGCCTTCGAGGCCATGCGGGACGACGTCGTGGCGTTCCTGGACACCCTCGGCCCGGAACCGGTGTCGTTGGCCGGGCATTCGATGGGCGCGGTCGTCGCCTACCTGGTGGCGGCGGAGCGGTCGCGCCGGCTGACCGCCCTCGTCCTGGAGGAGCCCGTGCCGCCGGACCCCGAGGTGCCGCCGCGGGTCGTGCCGTCCGGCCCCGAGGGCGACGAGCCCTGCGACTGGCGGGTCATCGCGGCCGTCAACCGCTGGCGCAACGCCCCCGACCCCGGCTGGTGGGACCTGCTGGCGACGATCGACTGCCCCACCCTCGTCCTCGCCGGCGGAGCGGGCAGCCACATCCCGCAGGACGGGATCGCGGCCGTCGCGGCCCGGGTGCCGGGGGCGCGGCTGGTGACCCTGGAGGCGGGGCACCTGGTCCACCAGGAGCGCCCGGCGGACTTCCTCGCCGAGGTCAGGGCGTTCCTTCCGGCGTCCCACCCCTGACCGGCAGCCCGGCCCGCTGCCACGCCTGGAAACCGCCCTCCAGATCGGTGGCCCGGGTCAGGCCGACGTCCAGCAGCGAGGCGGCGGCCAGGCTGGAGGTGTAGCCCTCGGAGCACGCCACGATCCAGCGCACGCCCGGACCGGTGGCCTCGGGGACGCGAGCGTCGCTCAGCGGGTCCAGCCGCCATTCGAGGACGTTGCGCTCGATCACCATCGCGTCCGGGAACTCGCCCTCCAGAGCCCGCTGCGCCGCCGGGCGGATGTCGACCAGCAGCGCCTCACCTGCGGCGATCTCGGCCGCCGCGTCCTCGGGCCCGACCCGTTGCAGGCGGGCCCGGGCGCGGTAGAGCAGCCGGTCGATGCCGGACCTGACGGTGGTGGACGGATTCATCGGACGGCCTCCGGAGCGGTCGTGGACACGGACGCGGTCACGGACAGGGCGCGTGACAGGGCGCGTGACAGGGGGACGGCGCGGGCACCGCGGGGGGCTCCGGCTCGTCCGTCAGCACGGTACGCGTGCGGCGCGGGGAGCGCGCGTCGCCGACCGCGTAATGGGACAGCGCCTTGGGGGTGGCGAGTACGTGTGCACGCTCACCGCGGGCGTGGCGGCCGCGCCGCCGCCTGCGGCGAGTTCACGGGTCGCGACGCGGTCGTGGCCCCGGTCGGTGAGCGTACCGCCGACGACGGTCAGGGCACCGAGCGAACCCGCGTGGTCGTGCAGCTCCGTGGAGGTGCCGCGCGGCCAGGTGATCAGCCAGACGCCCACACAGGGGTCCTGGTGCAGGCGTGTGCCGGCGGCGGTCGGGCAGGTGGACGGCCGAGGTGGACGCGGGCTCGACGGCGGCGTAGCCGCGGACCAGTGCGCGCGGTTGGGGGAGGACGAGCGGGGTGGGGCCGCTCGCCGGGTCGTGCAGGGCCATGGGAGCAGCCCCGGCGACAGCCCCGGGCGAAGTGCTGCGCACGGCGTCCCGGCCACAGGGGGCCCGGGTTCCAGAGGTGCAGGCGCATGCCGCCACGAAAGCACAGGCCCCGCCGTTCCGTAGCGGTCACGGCCGTCACATGGGTCACACATGAGCGGCGATGATCCGCGCGCACTCCATCGACTCGGTGTGTGTCGTGTCCACTTCGATGTCGTAGACGACGCCCTGGTGAACCGCCTCAGCCTGCGCCGCGGCCATGCCCGCCATCCGGTCGCCCCGGGCGGTCTCCCGGCCGGCCGCCACCTCGGGCGCACAGCGGACGCCGACCCAGAGCACCTGAAGGCCGTCCAGGGCCCGCCGCCAGCGCTCCTGCGAGGCGGGACCGCCGAGGAACACCTCGTCGACGACCACCCGGGCACCGGCCCGCGCCATGGCGGCGATGCCGGCCGCCCAGGCCTCGTCCAGGGCCCGGAAGGCTTCGCCGACCGACACGCCGCCGTCGGCACCGAAGCCGATGCCCGCGCCGGACCCGGAGCCGCGCAGCCCGGCGGGGAGACCGTCGACGAGCGTGTCCGTGCCGAACGTCAGCCACGTCTCCGGCAGCAGCACCGCCTGCAGGCACCGCGCGATGCCCGACTTGCCAGAGCTTGAGCCGCCGTTGAGTACGATCACCTGGTGGTCCATCGCGCCAGGCTAGGCGGCCGTCCCGCCGGTCCGCGAGTCAATTGCCGCCCGGTGCGCGGCGGGCGAAGCGCCTGAGCCGTCGTTCTTCCACGGGCAGCAGGCGCGGGTCCGCCAGGCGGGCCGTGATCGCCTCGGCCATGCGCGGGGCGGGGTCCGCAGCGCAGGCGCGCAGGAAGCCGGCGAGGAACACCCGCAGTCCGGCGCTCCGCGCCCGGCTCAGGACGACGCCGCGCAGGATGGCGACGGTGAGCGCGGCGTCGATGGCAGGGTCGCCGGCCGCCGCGTTGCTCCAGTCGATCAGCACCGGGCCGTCCGGGGTGAGGATCACGTTCTCCGGGTGCAGGTCCAGGTGGAGGACGCGATCGGAGCCGGGACCCCCACCGGCGTAGCGGCGCGGGAGCCAGCCCGGTGCCGGGACGGCGTGCACGGAGGCCTGCAGCGCCGCCAGCAGACCGCCGTGGGCGTACGCCCGCCAGGGCCTGCGGGCCAGGTCCTGGGCCATCGTGGGACCCGTGAGGCGGTCCATGACGAGGTCAGCGCCGGTCACGTCGTGTACCCGCGGCACGGCGACCCCGAGGCCGGCCAGATGGGCCATCAGCCGCGCCTCCTCTCCGGCGGCACGCCCGTGCCGGTAGCGGCGCAGGACCCGCACGCCGTCGAGGGCGTAGACGTCGGCCTCGCGACCCGCGCCGATCAGCTCCACAGCGCCTTCGCCAGCTCCGCGGCCGGCGCCACGGTCCCGAAGCGCGGGAGGGAGAGCGTCACGGCGGCCTCGTGCTCCGCGCCGCTGAGAGCGGTCATCGCGTCCTCGGCGAAGTGGAGTTCGTACCCGTGGTCGGAGGCAGCGCGGGCCGTGGACTCGACGCCCATGTTCGTCGCGATGCCGGCGATCACGAGGGTGTCGACGCCGCGCGACCGCAACTCCCCGTCCAGGCCAGTGCCGTGGAAGGCGCCGACGGCCCGCTTGACGATCACCAGGTCGCCCTCCCGTTCCAGGCCCGCGACCAGTTCGCTCCCCGGCGGCTGCTCGTCGACCCCGGGGCGCTCCACGCGCACCAGCACGACCGGCGCCCCCGCCTCGCGGAAGACCGTCGCGAGTCCGAGCGAGGCCAGAACGACCTCTTCACCGGAGCGCGGGGCCAACGGCAGCTCCACGATGCGTTCCATCAGGTCGATCACTACAAGTGCGGTGCGCTGGGCGTCCAGATGCGTCATGGGCACACCCTAAGTACCAGGGCCGCCGGTGCGCAGGGCCGTTCGTCGATCGTGTGCCGGACCGCGCTCATCCAGCGGGTGGAAGCAGTTCGACGCCCTCGCCCGCCCTGCCGTCCCGCTCCACCGCGACCACGCGAACGCGTTCACCGGGCCGCACGGCCACCAGGGGGAACTGCGACGCCAAGGGCACGTTGAAGCCGGCCCCCTGGTACGAGCCGATGGGGTTGGAGAACCTCGGCTTCGCCCAGGAGGGCGAGGGCTGGAAGCTCACCGGGTCCGGGGTGACGGAGCTCGACGGCGACCTGCCCATCAGCCCTTCGGGTGGTGTGCCGTCCAGCGACCCGATCGGTTCCTCGGGGATGATCCGCTTCGCCGAGGCCGCGTACGGTGGGGGTTCGCAGTCCTTTCCACGCGGGTGGTCGGATCGAGGCACCCCGGAGAGTGAAGCGGGCATGAACCGGTGCCGGGCCCGGGCAGGTTCTTCCATGACCTGTCCGGGCCCCTGCACGGTCGCTAGGCTGGCCCGGACGACGGAGTCGGGAGGAGAACGGACGTGGCCGAGAGCACGATCGGATCGCCGTTGGCCAACGGGAAGAAGCCGCAGCTTGATCTGGCCAACGCGACATGGCAGTCGAGCAGCCAGGGCACGGGAGACGTCCAGATTGCCTTCGTCGAGGGCTACATCGCCATGAGGGACGGCCGGAACCCCGAGGGGCCCTCGCTGGTCTTCACCCCGGCGGAATGGCGGGCCTTCGTCCTCGGGGCCCGCGACGGCGAGTTCGACCTCACCTGAGGGAAGACCACGGGCACGCCCGGCGGCCCGCCCCCGTCCGCGACGGAGGGCCGCCGGCGGACCCACCGGGCGTGACGCGGCCGCCTCGGCCGCCCGTCCCCGCGCCCGCGTACGTCCCCCGGGGAACGCAACCGACGGGCTGTCATGTCGTCGTCGTGTGGCATGTGCCGGAGGCATCACTGCGTGGTGTTCTCGCATGTGGGCGGGCTTGACCGAGCACGGTCGATCATTCCCCGAACGATTGTGAACAGCCGTCATCAGTTCACATGTCTCCACTCACGCAGGGTCCCTGGTGGCGTACGCTGAGGTGCCATCGGACAAGTGTCCGAGCATCACCGGCGCGCTCCCGGCGTGCGCCGGATCAGGGGCAGGGGGTGCACTATGGCGCGGCGCACGCCGAAGTCCCGGCGGCCGCTCCTCGAACGCGAGGCCGAGCTCGTGGCCGTCGACGAGGCGCTGGCCGAACTCACGGGCATCCGGGCCGAGGGGGACCGCCCCCGGGTCGGCACACGGCGCGGCGGGGTGCTCGCCTTCGCGGCCCCCGCGGGCCTCGGCAAGACGACCCTGCTCGCGGAGACCCGGCGCCGGGCCTCCGCCCTCGGCTGCACCGTTCTGTACGCCCGCGGGGGTGATCAGGAACAGGGCGTCGCCTTCCACGTGGCCCGCCAGCTGCTCCAGCCCCAGCTCGCCGGAGCCGGCGACGCCGCGCTCCGCTCCACCCTCGGCAGCTGGTACGGCATCGTCGGCCCCGCCCTCGGGCTGTGCACCGACGGCGAGGGCGCGCCCCCCGACCCGCAGGGCCTCGCGGACGGACTCGACTGGGTGCTCACCCACATCGCCGTCCGGCGTGCCCCGGTGGTCCTCGTGCTCGACGACGCCCACTGGGCCGACCCCGAGTCCCTGGGCTGGCTGGCGGCCTTCGCGCCGCGCGCGGAGGAACTCCCCATGCTCGTCGTCGTGGCCTACCGCCCCGACGAACTCCCCGCCCACGCCGAGGCGTTCCGCGGACTTCCCGACCGCTCCGGCACCCGCCCGATCGGCCTGGAACCGCTCAGTGCCGCCGCCATCGGCCGCCTCGTCCGCGACGCCGTGGGCGACCACGCCGACGACGCCTTCTGCCGCGAGGCCTGGGCCGTCACCGCCGGCAACCCCTTCGAGGCCGTGGAACTCACCGCCAAGGTCGTCGACCGGGCACTGCGCCCCGACGAGTCCAGCGCGCACCTCCTGCGCGACCTGGCCGCGGCGGCCAAGGGCAGCGGACTCATCTCCCGCCTGGAACGCCTGGGCACCTCCACCGTCCGCATGGCGTGGGCCGCCGCCGTCCTCGGCACCTCCATCTCTCCCGCGATCGCCGCGAGCGTGGCGGGCCTGGGCGGCGAGGAGGCCGCGGACGCCACGGACCGGCTGCGCAAGGCCCGCATACTCACCGGCAGCGACGTCCTGGAGTTCGTCCACCCCCTCATCGCCACCGCCGTCTACCGGGCGATCCCCGACGCCGTCCGGGTCGCGCTGCACGGCCAGGCCGCCTGGTCCGTCGTGGACGCCGGGCTCGGCCCCTCCGCCGCGGCCCGCCACCTGCTGGAGACCCACCCCGAGGGAGACCCCTGGGTCGTCGCCCAACTGCGCCAGGCCGCCCGCGACACCGCCCGGGCCGGCGCCCCCGACGCGGCCCGTCGCTACCTCGCGCGGGCGCTGCGCGAGCCGCCCCCGTTCGAGGACCGGGCGGCCGTGCTGTTCGAGCTGGGCTGCTCCTCCCTGCTCACCGAGCCGGCGACCACCGTCAACCACCTGCGCGCCGCGCTCGAGGAGCCCGTCGTCGACCCGGTGCTGCGCGACGCGATCACCTACCGGCTGTCCCAGGCCCTGGCCCACTCCGACCGGCTCGGCGAGGCCGCGGACACCGTCGGGCAGGCCGCCCGGACCGCCACCAACGCGCGGGCCCGGCTGCGGATGCAGGAAGAGCAGTTCATGTGGGACGCCTTCCGCTCCGACGAACCCGACTCCCCGGCGCGCTCCCGCCGGCTGGCCCGCCTGGCCGACCGGCTGACCGGACGCGACCTGACCGAGCGCTACATCATCGGCCTGCGCGCCTGGGACGCCACCCTGCGCGGCGAGCCCGCCGAGACCGCGCTGCGGCACTCCGACCGGGCCCTGATGGGCGGCCTGCCCTGGGCCAGCGAGGACTTCGGATTCGAGGTGCCGGTCCTCGTCGCGATGACGTACATGTACGCCGACCGGCCGGGACGCGCCGAAGAGCTCTTCGCCACCGGCATCGGCGACTACGAGCGCCAGGGCTGGCGCGGCGCCCACCTCGCCTTCGGCTACTCCCTGCTCGGCTACGTGCGCTACCGCCGCGGCCGCCTCGCCGAGGCCGAGGACTTCGCCCGCGACGGCCTCCGGCTCGCCGACCGTGTCGGCCGAGGCACCCCGGTCGTCTGGTACACCGTGGCGATCCTCGTCGAGATCCTGGTCGCCCGCGGCCGGGTCCGCGAGGCCACGGCCCTCGCCGAGGAGTACGACTTCTGCGAGCCCTTCCCGGCGGCCGTCACCTTCCCCGACGCCCAGACCGTCCACGGCGAGCTGCTGCTCGCCCGGGGCATGGTCAACGAGGCCATCGCCCAGCTCGAGGCATGCGGCCGCCGGCTCGACCCCCGGGGGATGCGCAACCCCGCCTGGTCCGCGTGGAAGCTCCACCTCGCGCTCGCCGAGGCCCGGGACACCCCGGAGCGGGCCCGCGCCACCGCAGCCGACGCCGTCGAACGCGCCCGCCAGTACGGCACCGCGTCCGCGATCGGCCAGGCGCTGCGAGTCGCCGCCGAGGTGGCCGCGGAATCCGACCGGCTCAAGCTGCTGACCGAGGCCGTCGCGCACCTGGAGCGCTCACCGGCCGGCTACGAGCTGGCCCGGGCCCTGGTCGACCACGGTGCCGCCCTGCGCCGCGAGGCCCGGCTCCACGAGGCGGCCGAACAGCTCTACCGGGGCCTGGAGACCGCCGTCCACTGCGGTGCCGACGCACTGGCCGAGCGCGCCCGCGACGAGCTCGCCGCCGCCGGACTGCGCCCCCGCAGGCTCCGCACCACCGAGACCGACGCCCTCACCGCCCAGGAGCGGGCGGCCGCCTCCCGGGCCGCCCGAGGCGAGGACGACGAGCACATCGCCGCAGGTCTGGACACCGACGTGGAGAACGTCACCCGTTTGCTCTCCGCTGTCTACCGCAAGATCGGCACCGACCGGGCGGGCCTGTCCAGGGCTCTGGCGCCCTAGCCGTGCGACCCCGGGCACACGGGCGTCCCGGGGACCGTACGATGGGCGCATGTCGTTCCTCCGCCGCCGCAGCGCCGCAACGCCCACAGGGCCGGAATTCGACGTCCTGGCCATGGACCCGGGCGACTGGCCGGGCGAACTCGGCGCCGGGCTGCTGCCCGGGGAGGACGGCACCTGCCAGGGCATCTTCCTGCGCTACGACCTCTTCGGCGGGCGCGGTCCCGCCATGCTGATCGGCAACCTCCCCGAGGGCTCGCCGGCCCGCGACCTCGAGGAGGGCCAGATCCCCTTCGAGGTCGCGCAACTGCTGCTGGCCCTCGGCAACGACGAGCCGGTGGAGGTCGTCGGCACCGAGGAGACCCCGGTCATGCACGGTGACAACCTGCTGATCGTGCGCAAGGTGAAGCTCTCCGAAGGGCGCATCGCCTGCACGCAGTTCGACCGCAGCGACGGCGTCCTGGTCACCATCGCGACCTGGGACCGACCGATCACCGACGACCTCTACCAGTTGCTCAAGCCCCTCCCCGCGGAGATGTTCCAGCAGGGCTGAACGGATCCCAGGATGGCCGCACGGTCACGTCCTCGGCCTTGACCCAGGCCACCGGTGGCCGAACTGGATCTCGTGCAGCATCTCGTAGTGGAGCTGCCTGCCGCGCACCACCGCGTGCTGGGAGGCGTCGAAGGTGACCGCCCGGTAGCACTCGCCCCGGGGCCCCCGGCCCACCGCTTAGCTCTGGCCCGCGAGCAGCTTGTACGGCAGCGGGGAGTCCGGCTGGACCGGGACGCCCGGCGGGTAGGCGGACGCCTCCGGGTCGGCACGCCCGTACACCGGGACCTCGCCGCGGCCCTCCTTCGGCGTGAGCAGCCGGCCTGCGGCCGGCAGGGCGGTCCGGTGTCCCCTGGGCTCGTGGAACCAGGCCTTCTGGCAGAGGTACCAGATCGCCGTCAGTCCCCGCGCCGTTCGGCCACCGCGAACTGCCGGCCGGTCGAGGCACGGGCGCCGGTGTCGTTCACCCGGTCGTCGAAGGGGCCTCCCCGTTCAGACCGGTGTCCTTGACGAGCGGGGCGTCTTCGCGCGGCTCGGTGTACAGCCGGACGGCCGTCGAACCGCGGGACGGACAGGTGTCGCCCGCCGCGCCATGGCCTGCGGCGCGTCAGTGGACTGGGCGACCGGCGGTGCCACCCCGGCCGTACGGCCTCCCGGGCGGCACCGCGACGGCACCGGAGGACTCTCCCCTGGTCCCCGGGTCCGCGACCGCGGTGCGCCGTCGTCCACCACGCACCCTCCTCCTCTTCCGTCCGGGAACCGGCCGGGGGATCACCTCGTGCCGACGGCGGCCCTGACGGCCCGCCGGGCGAGGCCCGCGTCGTCGTGCAGCCGGCGCAGCAGCAGTCGCTGCTCCTCGCCCGCCTCGGCCGCGCCCGGACCCGCCGGGACGGTGCTGCGCATGGTGCGCTGCACGGCCGTCTCGTAGGTGCGGATCTCGCGGGTGACCACCAGCATCAGGTTCACCAGGAAGGCGTCACGCGCGATCGGTCCCGAGGCCTGTGCCATCTGGCTGATCTGCCGCCGGGTGACCGGGTCGTCGCCCAGGATCATCCAGAGCACCGCCAGGTCATAGCCGGGCAGGTACCAGCCGGCGTGCTCCCAGTCGACCAGCACCGGGCCGGCCGGGGAGAGCAGGATGTTGGAGAGCAGGGCGTCGCCGTGGCTGAACTGGCCCTGCGCGTGCGCCAGTCCGTGCAGAAGCTTCTGCAGGTCGCCCATGTCCCGGTCGGTGAGCAGTCCCAGCTCGTGGTAGCGGGACAGCCGGGCCGCGTAGTCGATCGGGGCGTCGAAGACCCCGGCCGGCGGACGCCACATGTTGACCCGGGAGATCGCGCTGAGCACCATCCGCACGTCCGCCCGCGGCGGGGCCTCGGACGGGTGCCGCTGCAGCGCCGCGACCCGTCCGGGCATCCGCTCCACCACGAGCGTGCAGCTCTCGGGGTCGGCGGCGATCAGGCGCGGCGCCCTGACCGGCGGCCGGTGCCGTACGAACGCCCGGTACGCGGCGATCTCGTGCCGGTACCGCTCCACCCATGCGGGAGAGTGGTCCAGCAGGCACTTGGCGACCGCGGGGGCACGCCCCGAGGTACCGACCAGCAGCACCGAGCGGCCGCTGCGCCGCAACATCTGGACGGGCGTGAACTCGGGACAGATGCGCTGCACCGAGGCGATGGCCGAGCGCAGTTGCGCGCCTTGGGGTCCGGTCAAGTCGAGCCTCCCGCTGAGCGGATGGGAGGTCCCCGGCGCGCTCCTGCGCGGAGCGGGCAGCACCGGGCGAGGACGTATGGCGGTCCCGGTCCCGGAGAACGCCGGGAGGTGGGCCGGCCGGGGCGGTGCGGACACGGAGGACGATGCTGAATACATATGGGGAGACAGATCCCTTCGTGTGCCAACGGGCTCTTGACGAGGTGGCGGGGCCGGCGCGTGGACGGATCCGGAGCCGGGGTCGGCGTCCGGTCCCGCACCCTGGGGAATGCGGGTCCGGGCCGGCGGTCCGAACTGTCCACGCGCCGTACGCCCCTCGCGTACCAGTACGCACATGGCTCTCGAGTTGTTCAACGCTGATCGGCGTTTTTCGAAAGTTGTTCATATGCGACCGTTCGCGAGCCGGCGAGTGCCGGGCCGGGTGGCGCGTTCCTACCTGACCACCGCATGCGGGTGGCAGACCATCTGGCGCACCCTGGCGAACCATGGCGAATGCTCGCGGCGGCGCTGACCGGCCGTTAGTGTCAACAGTGCCGAGGAACCTGGGGGCTTGGATGGACAAGGAAGCCAACACACGGCTAGCGGACCTGTTCGCACTCACCGGATGGTCCAAGGGAGAGCTCGCGAGACTCGTCAACCGGCAGGCGGCGGCCATGGGCCACCCGCAGCTGGCGACGGACACCTCGCGCGTGCGCCGCTGGATCGAGACCGGGGAATCCCCGCGCGAACCCGTGCCCACCGTGCTGGCGGCCCTGTTCACCGAGCGTCTCGGCCGTGTCGTAACCATCGAGGATCTCGGGTTCGGCCGGCATCGGCGTACGGGAAGGAAGCAGGCCGTCAGCGTCGACGGACTGCCCTGGCCACCGGAGCGAACAGCCGCGGTCCTCACCGAATTCACGGGAATGGACCTCATGCTCAACCGACGCGGTCTGGTGGGCGCGGGAGCCGCGCTCGCCGCGGGTTCCGCACTCAGCAGCGCCATGCACGACTGGCTGCACACCGATCCGGCGCTCGCGGCCGACGCCCCCACCAGCAACGACCCCTTCAACGCAGACGCGGCCTCCTACGACCGCTACGAGGCGGCCCCCGTCGGCTCCCAGGAGATCGAGGCGCTCGAGCGCTCGGTCGAGGTGTTCCGCGCCTGGGACGCGTCCCGCGGCGGCGGGCTGCAGCGCAAGGCGGTCGTCGGACAGCTCAACGAGGTGGGCGGCATGCTCGCCTACCACCACCCACCGCACCTCAAGCGCAGGCTCTGGGGCGTGGCCGCCAACCTCGCCGTCCTGGCGGGCTGGATGTCCCACGACGTGGGCCTGGAGCCCACCGCCCAGAAGTACTTCGTCATCGCGGCACACGCCGCCCGTGAGGGCGGGGACCGGCCCAGGGCCGGCGAGGCGCTCTCCCGCGCCGCCCGGCAGCTGGTCCACCTGGGCCGGCCGGACGACGCGCTGGACCTGATGAAGCTGGCGCAGTCCGGCTCCGGGCAGGAGGCGCTGCCGCGCACCCGCGCCATGCTCTGCACCATCGAGGCGTGGGCACAGGCCTCCATGGGCCACGGCCAGGCGATGCGCCGCACCCTGGGCAAGGCCGAGGACCTCTTCGCCAGCGACCGCGGCGACGTCCCGCCGCCGAGCTGGATGCAGATGTTCGACGAGGCCGATCTGCACGGCATGCAGGCGCTCGCGTACCGCACCCTCGCCGAGTACGAGCCCCTGGCGGCGCGGACGGCGCAGCAGCACGCCAAGCAGGCGCTGGAGCTGCGCGGCAAGGGCCGGGACCGGTCGAACATCTTCGATTACATCTCGCTGGCCTCGGCCTGCTTCATCGCCGACGACCCGGAGCAGGCGGACCGCTACGCGCGACTGGCGCTGCTGACCATAAGGCAGAACTCGTCGCTGCGTACCTGGGACCGACTGCGGGAGATGTACCGGCTGACGGCGCGGTACTCCGACTTCACCAGGATCCAGGACCTGCGTGAGGAGATCGAGGTCGCGCTGCCGAGCGGCCCCAGGCGCAAGGGCCCCGTGATCTGAGCGGAGCCCGGCGCGGGGCACGCGGACAGCGGACATCGACGGGGATGGGCGGGACCAGCCGACTCGACGCCGAACGAGCCGGCTCTCCCGAATGTCGTCCTCGTGTCGACACATGGATATGCCGGTACGTCGACCGTTTGCCGGTGACGCCGTTTGCCGGTGACGCCGTATGCCGGTGACGCCGTGGGCTGGTGACGGCGCGGGCCCGTGGACCTCAGTGGAACTTGGCGATGAGCACGCAGGCGTCGTCCTCGCGCTCGGGGGCGCCGAGTTCCTCCACCACGACGCGCACGCACTCCTGGGGAGTACGGGCCCGGGCGAACCTCGGGCCGAGCTCCAGCAGGCGTCGCACCGCCTCGGCCGAGTCCGAGGCCGCAACGGAACCCGAACGCGGCGGCAGGAGGCCGTCGGTGTGCAATACCAGCAGGTCGCCGGGGAGCAGGCACTCGGTGGTCTGGCCGTACTGGGCGCCCGACGTGGCACCCAGCAGCACACCCTCGGGCGCGTCGAGCGGTCGCCCTGTCCCCTCGCGGAACAGCAGCGGGGCGGGGTGTCCGGCCTGCGCCCACACCAGCGAGCGGTCCTCCGGGCGGTAGCGGCAGCACAGGGCGCTGCCCAGCGCGGGCTGCGCGGAGCTGTCCAGCAACTGGTTGAGCCCGCCCAGCAGCGGGGCCGGGTCCAGCCCCGTCATCGCCATGCCGCGCAGCGCGCCGAGCAGCATGGCCATGCCGGAGGTGGCGGAGACCCCGTGCCCGGTGAGGTCCCCCACGGTGAGCAGTGCGGAGCCGTCGGGCAGCTGCAGCGCGTCGTACCAGTCGCCGCCGACCAGGGCGCCGGTCGCGGACGGGAGGTAGTGGGCGGCGAGGTCGACCGTGGTCGGGCCGCCGTCCTGCGGGAACCGCAGGGAGCCGCGCCACGGCGGCAGCACGGCCTCCTGCAGCTCGACCGCCAGCCGGCGCTCGGTCCGAGCGATCTGCCGCTCGCGCTGCAACGAGTCACGGGTCTCGCGCAGCGTCCGCTGGCTGCGGCGCAGTTCGCTGACGTCGCGGAGCACCGCCCACATGGAGGCGGTGGCGCCGGCGGCGTCGAGCACCGGCTCGCCCACCATGTGCACCGTACGCACGGCACCGTCCGGGCGGACGATGCGGAACTCGCAGTCGATCGGCCGGGCGTCCACCAGGCAGCCGGTCACGGCCGCGGTGAGGGTCTGCTGGTCCTCGGCGAACAGCCACGAGGGCAGCTCGTCCAGGGTCAGCGGTCCGTCCTCTCCGGTGCGCCCGAAGATGCGGTAGAGCTCCTCCGACCACTGGACACCGTCCGTGACGAGGTCCCACTCCGCGCTGCCGGCCCGTCCCAGGGCCCGTACGGCGGCGGGGGCCGGTGCGGGGGCGGGTGCCTCCCGGGCCGGCCGTCCCGTGCAGGCGGCGCCGCCGGGCTCCGCAGCCGTCTCCCGGTCACCAGGGAGGCCGTCACGCAGCTGCCCGAGGTGCGCGCCCAGGTCGTCGAGCTGGTGGACGGCGAGGTCGCACAGCGCGCGCTGCCAGCGCAGCCGCGGGTCCTCCTCGTCCTCCCCGGCGGCGTCGCGGCGGACGGCGTCGACCTTGCCGCGCAGCTGGCGGGTCTGGGAGATGAGCGCGTCCACGGTACCGGGCTCAGGCTTCGCGGTGGCGCGGTCCTCATGCAAATGGGGCGGCATGACGCTCTCCGAACATGTCTCCGAACCGGGCGCCGGCCTCTACGGGGCCGTACGGATGGGCCAGTCACGACTCTTGCACAAGGAGTGATGGCCCGTAAGGGTTTCTGCAATACCCGATCCGGTGGTGCTACCGGCATATGTCAGGAGCCTGGGGTGCCGCCGAGCTCGGGAGACTCGGCGGAATGCCTCGGTCCGGGTAAGCTGCGGGACTCCGCCCCGTGAGCGCGCTCGCGAGGCGCCCGGGTGTCACGCAAAGGGTTTGAACCCGGGACGATCTGCGAAGATACCTCGCAGCCGGTAACGGAAAATCCCGTTGCCAACGAACTCCCCGCACCGGATGCTGACCTCATGTTCGACCCCGACATAGCGCCCAGCGGTACCCTTCTCGGCCTCCTCCAGCGAGGACGCGGAGACGGGACCCTGCACGCCCTCGCGGCGCGGCGAGCCGACGCGCTCGCCGCGCTGGAGCAGTGTGTCCTGCGCGACCCCCGTCACGACTGGCGCGTGGAGTCCCGCTCCCTCTATTACGCGCGCCTCTTCTCGGAACTCGAGGGCCCGCTCGACGGGATCGAACAGCACCTCTTCCACCCGGACGACATCGTCAGCCCCGACGAGCACCGCTGCGGCCTGGCGCTGTCCGTCCTCGGCCACCTCGCCGGCTACGGCCGCCGGGACGCCACCCTGCTGCTGCGCCGCTACGCCGTCACCGGCGGCAACTGGGAATGGGCCCTGGACGAGCTCGCCGTACGTGACGACGACGAGGCGCTGCGTGCGCTCGGCCCGGCTGTGCTCGCCCGCTTCCCGCGGACCACGGAGGGTGACGCCCAGCTGGCCGCCGCACTCCGGGAGGCGTACGAGCCACGGCCCTGGCGGTTGTGGGCCGAGGATCCGGACCCCGCCGTCTCCGAACGCGTGCGCAAGGCGTCGGAACAGACCGCCTTCGACCGCTGGCAGCGCCAGATGCGGCCTGCCGGGCCGACCCCGGGCTGGAGCGTGCGCGCCGTGCTCGAATGGGCCCAGGAGGGTCTGGCAGCCCACCCACCGCAGCACCGCGACGCCCCCGCCGCCCGCTGCCTGGCCGCCGTCGCCGGCCCCGAGGACCGCGAGGAGCTCGTCGAGGCGGCCCGCGGTGGCCCCGACGCCGCCCGCGCGGCCGCCCTCCGCCACCTCTCCGACCGGCAGGACCGCGCGGCCCTCGACCTCATCGAGGCCGCCGCCCTCAGTGCGTCCGAGCTCGTCGCCCGCGCCGCCGTCGAGTCCTTCGAGCGGATGCGCAGTGTCGCCGCCCTCACCCGGGCCCGCGCCTGGTCACGCCGCGAGGACGTGCTCGGCGCGGCCGCCGCCCGCATGCTCGCCTGCCGGGGCGGCGAACAGGACGCCGACCGCGTCCTCGGCGCCCTGCGCCGCCTCGTCCAGCGCGAAGGCGCCGACGCCGACGGCCTCGTCGTGCTCGTCGAGGGAGCCGGCCGGCTCTCCATCGACTGCTCGGCCCCCGTCCTGCGCCACGTCTATCGCGAGACCAGCTCCTCACAACTGCGCGGCGTCGCCGCCCACGCCCTCGCCCGCACCGATCCCAGCTTCGGCGCCGGGCTCGCCGTCGAGTGCCTGTGGGACTGCGAGGAGACCACCCGCGAACTCGCCGCCCGCACGGCCACGACCGCGGACGTCCGCGTCCTGGCCCGTCTGCGCAGCCTCGCCGCCGATCCCGCGGAGGAGGCCGAGGTCCAGACCGCCGTCCGCGGGCGCCTCAGTTCCGGCGACCCCGCCCGGTAGCCGCGACCGCGGTTGTCACGGCCTCCTGGCCCCGCGCGGCCAGGAGGAACCGGCCGAAGTCGGCGACCCCGCAGGCGGCCGGCTGGTACGGGGAGTTGTCCCGGGCCTGGGGCACGGCAGTCGCCAGTGCGCCGAGGTCGGCCGGCTGCTCGTCGACGTCTCGGCGGGCCCTGCCCCGAGGACGGGATCCCGTTCCTCCGGGCCCGCGCCGCCTCCTCCGCCGCATCGCCGGAGGCCCCGGCGCCGGACTCCTGCCGCGGCAGGCGGGCGGCGTCCGCGCCCGCGGGGGGAGTGGCGCCGCGGTCGGAAGGCCCGATCCGGGGCCAACGCTCACGGCACGTTCCCCAAGGGGAAAGATCCACGTGACCCGGACAACGCCCGGGGAGCCCACAACGTCCGTATGCGAGTAGCCATCGTCACAGAGTCCTTCCCACCCGACGTCAACGGAGTGGCCCACTGCGCGCTGCGCACGGCCGAGCACCTGGTCCGCAGGGGCCACGAGCCGCTGGTCGTCGCGCCGGCCGGCCCGCACGACTCCACGCCGGGCGACGAACCGTGCCCCGTCGTGCGCGTGCCGTCGCTGCCCCTGCCCGGCTACCCGCAGGTCCGGGTGGCGCTCCCCGGCCGCAGGACCGGGGCGGCGATCGCCGCGCACCGCGCCCAACTCGTCCACCTGGCCAGCCCGTTCATCCTCGGGGTGCGCGGCATGGCCGCAGCCGCCCGGCAGCACATCCCCACGGTCGCCGTCTACCAGACCGACCTCGCGGGGTACGCCCGTACCTACCTGAGCCGCGGCGAGAGCACCGCGTGGCGCCGCATCCGCGCCGTGCACACGGCCGCCGACCGCACGCTCGCGCCGTCCAGCGCCTCCCAGCGCGACCTGGAGGCGCACGGCATCCCGCGCGTGCACCTGTGGCCGCGCGGCGTGGACTCCGTGCGCTTCGACCCCGCCCACCGCGACGAGGCGCTGCGCCGTGAACTCGCCCCTAACGGCGAGGTCCTGGTCGGCTACATCGGCCGCCTCGCCCCGGAGAAGCACGTGGAGCTGCTGGCCGGCGCCTGCCGGCTGCCCGGCGTGAAGGTGGTCGTCGTCGGCGACGGCCCCAGCGCCCAGGGGCTGCACGAGGCGCTGCCGGGCGCGGTGTTCCTCGGCCGCCGCACCGGGCACGACCTCGCGCGGATCTACGCCTCCCTCGACGCGTTCGTCCACACCGGGCCGTTCGAGACGTTCTGCCAGACCGTCCAGGAGGCGATGGCCAGCGGGCTGCCCGTGGTCGCCCCCGCCGCCGGCGGTCCGCTCGACCTCGTCGACCACGGCCGCACCGGGCTGCTCGTACCGCCCGGGGACGCGGACGCCGTCACCGGCGCCATACGGCTGCTGGCGAGCGCCCCGGCCATGCGCGACCAGTTCGGCGCCGAGGGGCGCGCCGACGTGGCCGCGCGCACCTGGGAGGCCGTCGGCGACCTGCTCCTGCAGCACTACGCGCAGGTGATCGACGCCCGTACGGCGGTGGCGGCATGACCCGTCCGCTGCGCATCGTCAGGCTGGCCAACTTCGTCACGCCCACCTCCGGCGGCCTGCGCACCGCCCTGCGCCACCTCGGCGAGGGCTACCTCGCGGCCGGCCACGAGCCGGTCCTGATCGTCCCCGGTCCCGCCGCCAAGGACGAGACGACCTCCCAGGGCCGCGTCGTCACCCTCCCCGGCCCCCTGGTCGCCGGCACCGGCGGCTACCGCGTACTGGCCGGCCGGGCCCGGCTGGAGGCGGTGCTCGACGGCCTGCGCCCGGACCGGCTGGAGGTCTCCGACCGTACGACGCTGCGCTGGACCGGGGAGTGGGCGCGCCGCCGCCGGGTGCCGTCCGTCATGGTGTCCCACGAGAGCGTCGACGGGGTGCTGCGCACCTGGGGCCTGCCCAGCGGTCTCGCCCAGGGCGCCGCCGACCGGCTCAACCGCCGCAGCGCGCGCGTGTACTCGCGCATCGTCTGCACGACTGCCTGGGCGGCCGTGGAGTTCGAGCGGATCGGGGCCCGCAACGTCGTACGGGCGCCGCTCGGCGTCGACCTCGATGCGTGCCACCCGGCGCACCACGACCCGCAGTTGCGCGCGCGGTACGCAGGCAACGCCGAGGTGCTGGTGGTGATGTGCTCCCGCCTGTCGCCCGAGAAGCGGCCGGGACGCGCCCTGGAGGCGCTCGCCCACATGCGGGACCAGGGCGTGGACGCCGTCCTCGTCGTCGCGGGGGACGGGCCGATGCGCGCCCGTCTGGAGGCGCGGGCCCGGGAGGCCCGGCTGCCGGTCACCTTTCTCGGGCACGTCCCCGTCCGCCGCACCCTGTCCGCGCTCCAGGCCACCGCCGACGTGGTCCTGGCCCCGGGCCCGGTGGAGACGTTCGGCCTGTCGGCCCTGGAGGCCCTCGCCTGCGGCACCCCGGTCGTCGCCAGCGCGCTGTCCGCGCTGCCCGACATCCTCGGCCCGGCCGGTGCCGCCGCCACCGACGACGGCCCCGCCTTCGCCGCCGCCGCCGGCCACCTGCTGTCCCGCCCCGAGCCCATGCGCCGTGCCATCGCCCGAGCCCAGGCCGAGCGCTACGGCTGGCCGACCGCCGTGAGCGCCTTCCTCGCCGCCCACGACGCCGCGCCCCGGCTCACCGCCCCGGAGGTCACGCCATGACGACGGGCACGGAGACGCCCGCCGTCCCCGGCCGTGCCAGACCCGCGTCCCACCCGCCCGCCGATGTCACGGCACCCGCCCAGGCCCAGGTCACCGCTCGGATGCCGGCCCCGACCTCTGCCCTGACGTCGACTCAGGCGTCGACTGAGGCGTCGGGTCAGGCCGGTGGCACGCCGGCCGGCACGAGGGAGATACGTTTCGCGGCGCTCGGCGACTCGCTCACCGAGGGCCTCGGCGATCCCGTCGCCGGCGGATGGCGCGGCTGGGTGCCGCTCCTGGCGCAGGGGCTGACCGCCGAGCCCTCGGCCGTACGCCTGCTCAACTGCTCCCGCAGCGGCGCCGTCACCAAGGACGTCGTCGAGGAGCAGCTGCCCCGCGCGCTGGACCACCGCCCCCACCTGGCCTCCGTGGTGATCGGCGCCAACGACACGCTCCGCGGCAGCTTCGACATCGAGTCCGTCGCCCGCCGCCTGGACACCGTCCTGGCCCAACTGCGCGCCCACGGTGCCGAGGTGCTCACCGCCTGCCTGCCGGACCCCGGCCGCATGCTGGGCCTGCCGTGGCCGCTCGCCCGCCCGTTGGGCCGCCGGATGGCCGCGCTGAACCAGGTCGTGCACGTCCTGTCCGAGCGGTACGACGCCGCGCACCTGCACGCCGCCCGCCATCCGTGGGTGGCCGACCGCGCGGCCTGGAGCGCGGACCGGCTGCACCCCAGCGAGCTGGGGCACCGGCTGCTGGCCCGGGCCTTCCACCAGCTCCTGGTCGCGCGCGGCCTGTCGGACGGCGAACCGCCGGCCACGACTCCCGGCGGCCCGGGGCCGGGCGCCGCGGCGAGCCTGCGGTGGATGGCGACCAGGGGTACCCGCTGGGTGGCCGACCGCTGCACCGATCTGCTGCCCGATCTGCTGCGGCTCGCCGGACGGGAGGCCCGGCACCGGATGGCCGGCACCGACGGCCTGCTGGACCTGCGTTCCCGCGACTCCACGGCCGCCGCGCTGGCCCGCCTGGGAGGGACGTCCCTGGGACAATGAGGGCGTGACCGGACGCTGGGAGTTCTGGATCGACCGGGGCGGCACCTTCACCGACGTCGTCGCCAGACGGCCGGACGGCGGCCTGGAGACGTGCAAGCTCCTCTCCCACGACCCGGGGCGCTACCGGGACGCCCCCGTCGAGGGCATCCGGCGCGTGCTGGGGCTGGACACCGGCGAACCCGTGCCCGGCGACCGGGTCTGCGTCGTCAAGATGGGCACCACGGTGGCCACCAACGCCCTCCTGGAACGCAAGGGCGAGCCGACCGTCCTGGTCGTCACCGAAGGCTTCCGCGACGCGCTGCGCATCGCGTACCAGAACCGGCCGCGGCTCTTCGACCGCGAGATCGTGCTCCCCGAGGCGCTGTACGAGCGCGTCATCGAGGTCCCCGAACGCGTCGACGCGCACGGCGCGGTCGTTCGTCCCCTCGATCCGGCCGCCACCGGCGCGGCCCTGCGCGAGGCGCGCCGGGACGGCCTGACGAGCGTCGCCGTCGTCCTGCTGCACGGCTACCGCCATCCCGCCCACGAGCAGGCCGTCGCGCGGGCGGCCCGCGAGGCCGGGTTCGACCAGATCAGCTGCTCCCACGAGGTGAGCCCGCTGATCAAGCTGGTCCCCCGCGGGGACACCACCGTGGTGGACGCGTACCTGTCGCCGGTCCTGCGCCGCTACGTGGACGAGGTGGCCGCGGAGCTGCGGGGCGTCCGGCTGATGTTCATGCAGTCCAATGGCGGGCTCCGCGAGGCCGGTCACTTCCGCGGCAAGGACGCCGTCCTGTCCGGCCCCGCCGGGGGAGTGGTCGGCATGGCCCGTACCTCGCGGCAGGCCGGGTTCGACCGGGTCGTCGGCTTCGACATGGGCGGTACCTCCACCGACGTCTCCCATTGGGCGGGCGAGCTGGAACGCGTCCTCGGCACCCAGGTGGCGGGCGTGCGGATGCGGGCGCCCATGATGAACATCCACACGGTGGCGGCGGGCGGCGGCTCGATCCTCCACTTCGACGGGCAGCGCTACCGGGTCGGCCCCGACTCCGCCGGCGCCGACCCCGGCCCCGCCTGTTACCGCCGCGGCGGCCCGCTGACCGTCACCGACGCCAATGTGATGCTCGGCCGTGTCCAGGCGGCGCACTTCCCGGCCGTCTTCGGCCCGGACGGCGACCAGCCGCTGAACACCGAGGCCGTCCGCGCGGGGTTCGCGCGGCTCGCCGACGAGGCCGCGGCCGCGACCGGCGACCGCCGCACCTCGGAGGAGGTCGCCGCGGGCTTCCTGGAGATCGCCGTCCTGAACATGGCCAACGCCGTCAAGAAGATCTCCGTGCAGCGCGGCCACGACATCACCCGCTACGCCCTCACCAGTTTCGGCGGAGCCGGCGGCCAGCACGCCTGCGCGGTCGCCGACGCCCTGTCCGTCGGCACCGTCCTGGTGCCCCCGCTGGCCGGGGTGCTGTCCGCGTACGGGATCGGCCTGGCGGACGCCACCGCCATGCGCGAGCGCTCCGTGGAGAGCCCGCTTCGCGAGGACGAGCTGCCCGCCCTGCGCGCGGTCCGCGACGAGCTCGACGGCCTGGCCCGCGCCCAACTGCGCGAGGACGGGGTCCCCGACGACAGCGTCGAGACCGTCACCCGCGTCCACGTCCGCTACGCGGGCACCGACGCCGCGCTGCCGGTCCCGTTCGGGACCGTCGACGCCATGCGCGGGGCCTTCACCGCCGACCACCGCGCCCGCTACGCCTTCACCATGGACAAGCCGCTGGTCGTCGAGGCGGTATCGGTGGAGGCGGTCGGCTCAGCGGGCCCGCCGGGCCGGCACTTCGTGGAGCAGCCGGCCCGGGAGGGCCCACTGCGGCCGGCCGCCGAGGTGTCGCTGTACGTGGAGGGCCGGCGCCGACGCAGCGCCTTGTTCCGCAGGGACGAGATGCGCCCGGGCGACACCATGGACGGGCCCGCCGTGATCGCCGAGGCCGACGCGACGACCGTCGTCGACCCCGGATGGCGGGCCGCGGTGGGCGAGCACGGCCACCTCCTGCTCACCCGGGTGCGACCGCGGCCCGGGCGGGTGGCGGTCGGGACCGAGGTCGACCCGGTGATGCTGGAGATCTTCAACAACCTCTTCATGTCGATCGCCGAGCAGATGGGCGTCCGACTGGAGAACACCGCCCACTCCGTCAACATCAAGGAGCGGCTGGACTTCTCCTGCGCCCTGTTCGACCCCGAGGGCAACCTCATCGCCAACGCCCCCCACATCCCCGTTCACCTGGGCTCCATGGGCGAGTCCATCAAGGAGGTACTGCGGCGGAACGAGGGCACCATGTGCCCGGGCGACGCCTACGCCGTCAACGACCCCTACCACGGGGGCACCCACCTGCCCGACGTCACCGTCGTCACCCCCGTCTTCGACGACGAGGGGAGGTCGCTGCTCTTCCTGGTCGCCTCGCGCGGCCACCACGCCGAGATCGGCGGCCTCACCCCCGGTTCGATGCCCGCCTTCAGCCGCACCGTGCACGAGGAGGGCGTCCTCTTCGACAACTGGCTCCTGGTGCGCGACGGCCGCCTGCGCGAGGAGGAGACCCGCGCCCTGCTCACGAGCGCCCCGTACCCCTCGCGCGACCCGGACACCAACATCGCCGACCTGCGCGCGCAGATCGCCGCGAACGAGAAGGGCATCGCCGAGCTGCGGCGCATGACCGCGCAGTTCGGCCTCGATGTCGTGCACGCCTACATGCAGCATGTACAGGACAACGCCGAGGAGTCCGTGCGGCGCATCGTCGCCGGTCTCGACGACGGCGATTGCGCGTACGAGACCGACAATGGCGCGGTCATCCGCGTCGCCGTCCGCGTCGACCGCGCGGCGCGCTCCGCCGTCCTGGACTTCACCGGCACCTCCCCGCAGCAGGAGGGCAACTTCAACGCGCCGCGCTCGGTGGTCATGGCCGCCGTGCTCTACGTCTTCCGCACCCTCGTCGCCGACGACATCCCGCTCAACAGCGGCTGCCTGAAACCCCTGGACGTCCGCGTCCCCGACGGTTCGATGCTCGCCCCGGAGTACCCGGCGGCCACCGTCGCGGGCAACGTGGAGACCTCCCAGGCCGTCACGGGGGCCCTGTACGCCGCGCTCGGCGTGCAGGCCGAGGGCTCCGGCACGATGAACAACGTCACCTTCGGCAATGACCGGGTGCAGTACTACGAGACGGTGGCCAGCGGTGCCGGGGCGGGCGAGGGCTTCGACGGCGCCGACGCCGTCCAGACCCACATGACCAACTCCCGGCTCACCGACCCCGAGATCCTCGAATGGCGCTACCCCGTCCGCGTCGACGGCTTCGCCCTGCGCGACGACAGCGGTGGCGACGGCCGGTGGCACGGGGGCCGGGGCGTCGTACGCCGCATCCGGTTCCTGGAACCCATGACGGTCGCCCTGCTCTCGGGCCACCGGCGAGTCCCCCCGTACGGCCTGGCGGGCGGTGGCCCCGGCGCCCTCGGCGAGAACCGGATCGAGCGTGCCGACGGCACCGTCACCCCGCTCGGCGGCGTCGACTGCGCCGACGTCGGGCCCGGTGACGTCCTGGTCGTGGCGACGCCCGGCGGGGGCGGCTACGGGGCCGCCGGAGGCTGAGCGGCACCGGACCCGGCGCTGCCCGGACCGCGCCGTTTGGGCCGTTGTCGGTCCGAGCGCCTAGTCTGTGCGTCGTGACCACGACCGTTCCGCACCAGCTCAGCGGCGGTGTCCGGCCCGCGCCGGGACCGGCCGCGGACGAGGGCCTGGCCCGCCGGCTCAAGGCCCTGGCCTGCACCGCGCCGCTGCACGACCTGGACGCGCGCAAGGCCAACCTCGCGGGCGAGTACTCGGTGTACGCGATGGCCGAGGTCGCCCTGGCCGCCATCGACCTGGTCACGCTCAACATGGACTTCGACACCGGCGCCGACCACGACCAGATAATCTCCCGGCTGCTGCCCCGCATCGCCGCCCAGGCCCCCGGCCGTCCCGCCGCCGAGCACGAGCGGGTGGGCCGCTGGGTCCTGGAGAACCTGATCAACGTCGGCAGCGTCGACCGCGGTTTCCGCGCCGTCTACGGCACCTTCGGCGCCGACGGGACGTACGTGCGCCGCGACTACGACTTCAAGCTGATCGAGGAGGTCCCGGGCCGCGACGGCACCGTCTACCTGCGCACCACCGACGAGGCCGTCAACGTGCTCGTCGGCGCCCTGGACACCGACGTGACCAGTGCCCAGATCGCCGCCGAGGTCAAGCTGGAGGTGCTGATCAACCGGGGCCGCCTGGCCGACGCTCAGCTCGCCGCGGAACAGGCCCGCTACCGCACCGTGCAGTACGCAGAGACGCTGCGCCGCACCCTGGACGCCACGCGCCGCAACGTCCGGGCCGTCGACTGGGTCCGCGCCGTCCCCGACATGATCGCTGAGGCGCTCGACCACGTCGCCGACCGCTACCGGCACGAGAACGCCATCCTGACCAACATCCGCAAGGCCAGGGACGAGTCGGAGGACCCGGAGCACAAGCGCCGCGCCGCAGAGCTCGTCGACATCGTCAAGGACTGCATCCGACGCCACACCCAGCTGCAGTCCCGGCTGCTGGAAGCCGGGCCGATCTTCCGCGCCGAGCAGGACCGGCAGGCTTTCGCCGCGCCGCGCGGCGGCGCCCTCGTCGGCATGCTCGACCTGTACGGGCAACTGGTCGCGCCGGTCCTGCCGCTCCCGGTGGAGCAGGCCACCCGGGTCACCGACGCCTGGTTCGCCCGCGGCACGGGCCTGCGCACCCCGGCCTCGGTCCGCGTCACGGACCTCGTGGACGCCCTGCTCACCCCGCCGGTGGAGCGCGAGCACCTCGGCGCCGAGATGCCCGAGCCCGACCTCGTCGCCACCCCGGACGACAGCCGGTTCAGCGAGGAGCAGCTCGAGACCGCGCTGGAGCTCCTCGAACTGCCGCACGACGCCCCCCGCCGGCTGTCCGGGCTGCTCGCCGAGGCCCGCCGCCTCGACCCCGAACTGCCCTATCTGGTCGCCCTGCTGGCCGTGCACGCGGCCAGCCCGCCGGTGGGCACCGCCTACCGCCAGGGCGAGGAGCGGCTGCTGTTCGCCGTGGACGACGGCACCGAGCTGGACGACCCCGAGTTCGGCGGCGCCGACCTGATCGTGGGCACGGCCCGGCTGGACGCCGCCGGGATGGCCGCCGAGCGGTCCGAGGTGGCGTGACGATGAGCGAACCGACCATCCGTACCGAGGAGACAACCCCGTGAGCGACCACCGCGACGGCGAGAGCACACAGCCGCCCGCCGCGGCCCCCGGCCCGGCGGCCGTCACCCCTGGCGACGCCGCGGACGCCGCCCGCCTGGTCTCCTTCGGTCTCCAGCCGAAGCTGCTGCCCGCGCGCGACGCCGAGTACGCCGAGCTGATCCGCCGCTACCGCGAGGAGCCGCTGTTCTCGCGCCTGGCGGACGCCGTGGCCACCGGGCTCGGCCTGGTCGTGCTGGAGGTCTCGCCCCGGGCCGGCATGGCGCTGGCCGCCGGTGAGGACTCGGTCTTCGCCGTCCGCATGGGCGACTACTCGCGCCGCGCCGCCTCCGACGCGGGGGACCGCTTCCTTCACGGGCTCGCCCACCTCGCCACCGCCGCCATGGCCTTCCCACGTCCGGAGGACCTCGCCGACGACGCCTACATCGGCCGCGTCACCGTCAACGGCGTCGACGGCTTCCTGCGCCAGGCCTGCCGCAGGCTGGAGGCACGGGCCGAGGAGCAGGGCGAGAACACCGACCCGGCCAGCGACGCCCCCGGCCTGGAGGCCGCCTGGCGGGTCTACGTGCGCCGCAGCTCCACCGGCGCCACCAAGGACGCCCGGCGCCTGGCGGGCTCCACCACCGGCATCGTGGGCAAGGCCGTCTCCTTCCTCGTCGACTCCGGTTTCCTGCAGCGCACGGGCGACGAGTCGGGCGGCACCTACCGCACCACCGCCCGCTATCAGCTCCAGGTGCGCGACATGGCGGGCAGCGCCGCCATGGCCGAACTCCTCGACCTGGGCATCGTGCCCCGGGCCGGTGACTCGGCGGCGCTGATGCCGGCGGAGGAGGGCGAGGACCTCGGCCTCGTGGCCGGAGCCGGCCTGCCCTTCCATTCCTGAAGCCGCGGCCCGCACCGACACCCGCCCCCGGATCCTGCCGATCCACCCGCACCTGCCGACCACAGACCACCACGACGAGAGCCCCCCATGTACGAGCTGTCCCGGGTCCGCCTCTACTCCATCGGGCCTGCCGGTGCGCGCTACGCCGACACCGTGCTGGACCTGCGCGGAGTCGGCGAGCCCGTGCCGCAACCTGCCCCCGCCCAGGCGGAGTTCTTCGAGGACGAGCCGACGGGCCCGCCGCGCCGTCCGGCACCGGCCGGAGTGCTGTTCCTGGAGAACGGCGGCGGCAAGTCCGTCCTGCTCAAGCTGATCTTCTCGGTCATGCTGCCCGGACACCGCAACACCCTGGGCGGCGCCAGCTCCGGCGTGCTCCGCAAGTTCCTGCTGGCCGACGACTGCGGACACGTCGCCCTGGAGTGGCAGCACACGGTCACCGGCGAGCTGGTCGTCGTCGGCAAGGTCAGCGAGTGGCGCGGCCGCCAGGTCTCCTCCGACCCGCGCAAGTTCGCCGAGGCCTGGTACTCCTTCCGGCCCGGCCCGGGGCTCGGCCTGGACTCGCTGCCCGTGGCCGAGTCCACCGCCGTCCGGCCGTCCGCCGAGGGTGCCTCGGGCGCCCGCGGCCGCCGCCGCACCATGAAGGGCTTCCGCGACGCCCTGACCGACGCCGGGCGCTACTACCCGCACCTGGAGGTGATGTGGGAGGAGATCCACGACCGGTGGAACGAGCACCTCGGCGAGCTCGGCCTCGACCCCGAACTCTTCCGCTACCAGCGGGAGATGAACGCCGACGAAGGTGAGGCGGCCGGTCTCTTCGCGGTGAAGAAGGACTCCGACTTCACCGACCTCCTGCTGCGCGCGGTCACCGACACCCGGGACACCGACGGTCTCGCCGACCTCGTGCACGGCTTCGCCGGCAAACTGGGCCGCCGGGCCGAGCTCACCGCGGAGCGCGACTTCACCGCGGGCTCCCTCGAACTGCTCGGCCGCATCGTCGACACCACCGCCGCCCGGGATCAGGCACGCGGCGTCCACGCCCAGTCCGAGCGCCGCACCCGTGCCCTGGCCCGCAGGCTCTCCGCGCGCGCCCGCGAGGAGCGGGGCCGCGCCGCCGAACTGGCCCAGGAGACGGCCCGCGCCGCGCACACCGTCACCGACGCCGAGGCCGCCCGCGGCCGCAGCGCCCTCGTCGCCGCCGAACTCGCCTACCGGCACGCCTCGCTGGCCCTGGCCGCCGGCGAGAAGAGCGCCACCGCGCTGCGCCGCGAGCTCAACGACGCCCGTACGCTGCAGTCCGCCTGGCAGGCCGCGGAGATCGTGCTGCGGCACCGGGCCGCCGCCGACCGCCTGGCCCGGGTCACCGCCGCCATCCACGAGGCGGAACGCGACGCCGCACCGGCCCTCGCGGCCCGTACGAAGGCCGCGGGCGACCTCGTCCGTGCCCTGCGGGCCGCCGCGGACACCGCCGACGAGCGGGCGGACGCGGAGGAGGAGCGCTCCGCGGGACTCCAGGCCCGGTCCGAGGCGGCGCACCGCGACGCCACCGCCGCCGCGACGCAGGCGCAGCGCGCCCGCAGCGAGTCCGGGCACCTGGTGCAGCGGCTGGCGGAGGTGGAGCAGGAGACCGCGGAGGCGGTCCGGGCCGGCTGGCTGGACGACTCCGCCCCCGACGCCGACCCCGCCCGCGCCGCACTGGAGGCCTCCGACGCCGAGAAGGCCGCCTCGACCGCGGCGGAGGCCGCCCGTGACGCCGCCCGCCGGGCCGGTGACCGGGCCCGGGAGGCCGCGGCCGCCGACGCGCGTGCCGAGTTGTCCGCCGCCCGCGCGGCCGACGCCCTCGCCGCGGCCGAGGCAGCCCACGCCGCCGAGTCACGCGTCGCGGACGCCCTCGCGGCCGAGCCCCGCCTCGCCGAACTGCTGAGCCTGCCGCCCGCACAGGCTCCCCGGACCGTCCTGGCGGCCGGCACCGCGGAAGACGCGGCGGAAGACACCGCCGGGGACCGTGGCCCCGCCGTCCCCGCCCAGGCCTCCGCGGCCCGGCGCGGCGCACCCGCGGCCGGACGGCGTCCCGCCGGGCAGGGCCCGCTGACCGCGGCCGAGCTCGACACCTTCGCGGAGTCGCTGCAGGAGATGCTGGACGGGGCGGTGGCCTCCGCCGAGCGGCAGCTGTTCGACCTGCGCACCGCCGCCGCCGACGACGCCCGCATCCTGGCCGCGCTCGGCGACGGCGGGCTGCTGCCGCCGGGCCCCGACGTCCTGGCCACCGTCGAGTACCTGGGCGAGCACGGCATCCCCGCCCTCCCCGGCTGGCGGTACCTCGCCCAGGCCGTCGCCCCGGCAGACCACGCCGCCGTGCTCGCCGCGCGCCCGGAGCTGGTGGACGGCGTGGTCGTCACCGACCCGCAGAGCTACCTACGGGCCCGCGAGGTGCTGGCGCAGGCGGCCCTGCTGCCGCGGTCGACCGTCACGGTCGGCACGGCGGCGGCGCTGCTCGCCCCGCCGCCCCCGGCGGGCACCGAGCCCGAGCTCTTCCTCGTCCCGCCCAACCCCGCCATGCACGACGAACTGGCCGCCGACGGCGAGCGGCAGGAGCTGCGCGCCCGTGCGACCGCCCGCGAGGAGGACATCCGCGGCCTCGCCGCCCGTCTGGCCGCGGATCGCACGTTGGCCGCCCGGCTCTCCTCCTGGCGATCCGGCTGCCCGAGCGGCCGGCTCGCCGAACTCGCCGCGGCAGTGGAGGCCGCCCGGGAGACCGCGGCCGCCGCCCGAGAGGAACTGGCCGAGGCACGCTCCGTACGGATGGAGGCCGAGGAGGCCGCAGCCGAGGCGACCGCCCTGCGTGACGAGCGCCAGGAAGTGGCGCAGCAGGCCCGGCGGGCCGCCGACGCGCTCGCCGGTCTCGCCTTCCGGCTGCGCGAGCGGGCCAACTGGCAGCGCAGGACGAGGGAACTGGCCGAGGACGCCGCGGAGGCCGAGACCCGCGCCGAGGCGTGCCTGACCCTGGCCCGTGCCGCCGACGAGGACCGCCGGGCCGCCCAGCGCGCGGCGGACGACGCGCGCCGCACCGCGCGTGTGCTCCGCGCCGAGCGCTCGGAGATCACCGGCGCCCCCGACGAGGCCCTCGAGGACGAGGACGGCGCCGGGGAGCCGGCCGGCTCGCTGCCCGCCCTGCGCGAGGCCTACCGCGCCGCCTCCCAGGTGTACGAGAAGGTGGGCGTCGGCGCCGACCTGCGGGCCGAGCAGGCCCGCGCAGAGAGCACCGAGCAGTCCGCGCTCGCCGAACTGGAGCGCCTCACCAACAAGGTGCGCACCCGGGCCGGCCGGCTGCTGGAGGGCCCGGACGGCGCCGACGGACCCGCCCGGCAGGCCGCGGCCGCTCGCGCCGAACAGCTGGTGGCGACCCTCGACTCCCGCGCCTCCGCGGCCAGCGAGCAGCTCGGCCGGCTGCGCGGCGAGGCCGAGCGGCACGCCCCGGCGGACGGCGAGGCGCACACCGAGCTCCCCGAGGAGCTGCTGCCCCGCGATGCCGAGCACGCCCAGGAGCTGCTGCGCGGCGCCAACGGCGAACTGGCCGCCCGGACCGAGGCGCTGGGCCACGCCCGGGACGTCCACGGCGACCTGGTCCGCGCGCACCGCGCTGCCGAGGACGCGGCGACCGGCTTCGACGAACTCGCGGCGCTGCTGCGGGACCTGCTCCGCGACGGCGATCGGCAGCCCGAGGACGGCGAGGAGGAGCCCGAGCCGCACTCCGGCTCCCTGGAGGAGGCCAGGTCCGCCGTCGCCGAGGCCCGCCGCAGCCTGCGCGGCTGCGCTGCCGACCTGTCGGCGGCCGAGTCGCAGCTGCGCGAGTCCTGCGACGTCCTCGTACGGCACGCCAACGCGACCCGCTACGAGCAGGTGCGCACCCCGGCCCGCCAGCAGATCCGCGAACTGCCCGGCTCCGCGCTGCCCGAGCACGCGGCGGCCTGGCACGCCGCCTTCGCGCCGCGGCTGCGCGTCCTGACCGACGAGCTGGAGCAACTGGAGCGCAACCGCGACAGCATCGTGGACCGGCTGCGAGGCATGGTGGAGTCCTCGCTGGCCACCCTGCGGTCCGCGCAGCGGCTGTCCCGGCTGCCGGAGGGCCTGGGAGAGTGGTCGGGACAGGAGTTCCTGCGGATCCGTTTCGACGACCCGGACCACGCGGCGCTCAACGAGCGGCTCGGCGCCGTGATCGACGAGGCGACGCGGGCGGCCGTCCGCAAGAATTCCGACCTGCGCCGGGACGGCATGTCGTTGCTGCTGCGCGGGGTCGCGGCCGCCCTCGAACCCGAGGGCGTGGCCGTGGAGATCCTCAAACCGGACGCCGTGCTGCGCGCCGAGCGCGTCCCCGTCGGGCAGATGGGCGACGTCTTCTCCGGCGGCCAGCTGCTCACCGCCGCCATCGCGCTGTACTGCACGATGGCCGCGCTGCGCAGCAACGACCGTGGCAGGGACCGGCACCGGCACGCGGGCACGCTCTTCCTCGACAACCCGATCGGCCGCGCCAACGCCACCTATCTGCTGGAGCTGCAGCGCGCGGTCGCCGACGCGCTGGGCGTCCAGCTGATCTACACCACGGGTCTGTTCGACACCACGGCGCTCGCCGAGTTCCCGCTGGTCGTACGGCTGCGCAACGACGCGGATCTGCGTGCGGGCCTGAAGTACATCAGCGTCGAGGAGCACCTGCGGCCCGGACTCCCCGTCCGGGACCCGGAGTCCGAGCCGGTGCACGGCGAGATCACGGCGACGCGGATGTTCCGCCGCCCTGCGGAGCAGCCGGCCCCGCAGGGCGGCTGACCCCCGGCTGATCCGCCTCCAGGGCCGTCCGGGCCCTGGAGGCGGCGCCGGTCAGGCGGTACGGGCGTCGGTGCCCGGCAGGTGCCGGCGGCGGGCGGCGCCGCGGGCCGCGGCCCGGGCCCGCCGTCGTTCCCGCCGGCGCTCGCGGCGCAGCCTGCGGGCCGCGCTGCTCGGACTGGACACCACGCCGTTGCGCTGGTTCCAGACCTGGCGGGTGATCCACACGTCCAGCACCGCCCAGGTGGCGACGACGGCGAAGGCTATGGCGGTGAGCGTCGCCGGCGCCGCGAGCCAGGACTTCCCGGCCGCCCCCAGCATGGCGATCACCGCGGCGATCAATGTCAGCGAGACGACGAGCCCGGCCCGCACGGCCGCCCGGCGCACCGGGTCGGGCATGCGCGGTCGTCCCATGGGCTCCTCGACCCACAACGGCCGCCGGGTCCTGCGCGGCGGAATGTCGCGATCCAGTGCGTCCTCTACAAGGTCGTCCATGAAATCCGCTCCCCTGCGGGATACCGGTGATGCGGCGCCGGATCCCCGATGTCCGACTCCAGAGTGGCTGCCCGGTTTCCGCCGATGAATGCCCTCCGCATTCCGGAGCGCCCCTCCCCTCCTGTTCTTACGACGGAGAGGCCCCGCGGGTTCCCTGTGCGGTGCATTTCGGCCAGCCGTGCCGGCTGTTCATTCGCACGAATCGGGTCGTCCCGGGGCAAGGGCGGAAGGAGGGCTTTCGGATTGGTCATCGGGCAGTAGTAGGCTCGCGCCGTTTGCAGTCGGAACACGACAGCCCTTGACCGGGTTTGACGTTGGGGAGGCCATGCGCTTTCGCGGTACGACGATCCGGCGGAAGATCGTGGCACTGCTGCTCATTCCGCTGGTGTCCCTCACGGCCATCTGGGCCTTCGCCGCGACCTTGACCGGGCGTCAGGTCTGGGGCCTCTTCGGCATCGAGCAGACCGTCAACGCACTCGGGTACCCGGTCGAGGACAGCATCCAGGCGCTCCAGCAGGAACGCCGTTCCGCCATGCTCTACTTGGCCGATCCTCGACGGTCCGACGCTCGTGGCACCCTGCTGGCCCGGGAGCGCGAGACGGACAAGGTGATCGCGCGGCTGCGCGGCAACGCGGCCTCCGGCGCCAACCGGGAACGGCTGGCCCCCGACGCGCTGCGCCGGCTCGACCTGGTCGTCCGCGGGTTCGGCGGCCTGGAGACGCTGCGCGGCAAGGTCGGCAAGGGCGCCATCAGCCGCAACGACGCCTTCGGCGCGTACAGCGGCCTCTTCGATCCGGCCTACGCGTTCCTGGACTCGCTGAACCCGCTCAACAATGTCGCCATCGACAAGCAGGGCCGCGCCCTCATCCAGGTCACCCGGGCCCGTGAGGCGATCAGCCAGGAGGACGCCCTCATGGTGGCGGCCATCGCGGCGGGCCGCATGAGTGCCCCCGAGATGCGCTCCTTCACCTTCGCCGTCGCCGAGCAGCGTGCCTACTACGCCGACAACCTCCACCTGCTGACCGACGACGAGCGCGCGATCTACGACGCCTACTGGGCAGGGCCCTCCGGCCGCGCCCTGCGCGCCGCCGAGGACGCGGTCATCTCCGCCGGCGCGTCCGGCGCCCCCCGGGCCGCCGACCGTGTGTCCTGGCAGACCACGGCCACCACAGCGCTGACCGACCTCGACCGCATGGGCGTCGAGGCCGGCGACCTGCACAAGAAGCGCGCCGAACCGATCGGCATGCGGCTGGTCGCCGTCGCCGCGGTCGCCGGTGGCCTCGGCCTGGTCGCGGTCGCCGCCTCCGTCATCGTCTCCATACGCATCGGCCGCAGCCTGATCCGCGACCTGTCCCGGCTCCGCAAGGAGGCGCAGGAGGTCTCCGGCACCCGCCTGCCGCGCGTCATGCGCCGTCTCGCCGCGGGCGAGGAGGTCGACGTCGAGACCGAGGCGCCGCGGCTGGACTACCCCGACGACGAGGTCGGCCAGGTCGGCAAGGCCGTCAACACCCTGCAACGGGCGGCCGTCGAGGCCGCCGTGCGCCAGGCCGAGATGCGCCGCGGCGTCTCCGAGGTCTTCGTGAACCTCGCCCGCCGCAGCCAGGTGCTGCTGCACCGCCAGCTCACCCTGCTGGACACCATGGAGCGGCGCACCGAGGACCCGCAGGAACTCGCCGACCTCTTCCGCCTCGACCACATGACCACCCGCATGCGCCGCCACGCCGAGGGCCTGGTGATCCTCTCCGGCGCCGTGCCGTCCCGGCAGTGGCGCAAGCCGGTGCAGCTGATGGACGTGGTTCGGGCGGCCGTCGCCGAGGTCGAGGACTACGAGCGGGTCGACGTGCGCCGGCTGCCGCGGCTCGCCGTCGCCGGCCACGCCGTCGCCGACCTCACCCACCTCATCGCCGAACTCATCGAGAACGCCACCGTTTTCTCGCCCCCGCACACGAGCGTCCAGGTGCACGGCGAGTCCGTCGCCAACGGCTTCGTCCTGGAGATCGACGACCGCGGCCTCGGTCTCACCCCCGACGCCATGCTGGAGGCCAACCTCCGCCTCACCGAGACCCCCGAGTTCGAGCTCTCCGACACCGACCGGCTCGGCCTGTTCGTCGTCAGCCGGCTCGCCCAGCGTCAGGGCGTCCGCGTCTCGCTGCGCCAGTCCCCGTACGGCGGCACCACGGCCGTGGTGCTCGTCCCGGCGTCGTTGTTCGACGAGTCCGGCGAGGACCAGCCGGAGGTGCCCCAGGGCGAGGCCGCCGCAAAGACCGCCGCCGCGGAGACAGGAGCGCCGTCCGAGCGGGACGAGCCGCGGGTCGCACCCATGCCGGCCGCCACCGAGCACAGCTTCCGCCAGTGGGGCCTGGTCCCGGAGCCGGACGACGAGCCGCGCGAGCACCGGCCGCACCTCCCCGCGACCGAAGGGAAGCCGGCGCCGGCGGCCGCACGCGACGCCGCACCGGGCGACGCGCCCACGATCCTGCCGCGCCGCCGCCGCACCCCGGTCCTGGTCGCCGAGAACGGCCGCCCGGTCGGCGAGGCGCCCCCGCCCGCCGAGCCCGCACCGGGGGAGGAGCCCGGACCCGCCGCCGGACTGCCTCGGCGGGTCCGCCAGGCCAGCCTCGCCCCGCAGCTGCGCAGCGACTCCACCACCACCCGGACACGCACCGCCGCCACCGGCGGCGCGGACGGCGACGGCGGGGACGAGCGCTCGCCCGAGGAGGTGCGCGACCGCATGGCCTCACTGCAGCGCGGATGGCTGCGCGGCCGCGCGGACACCGCCGACGACCTCGGCACCGACGGCACCGACGACGTCCGCCCCGCCGACCGCCCGGGAACCGACCCGGCGGAGCGAGCGGGCGGCAGCACAACCGGATCCACCACGGAGGGGAACGGTCCATGACCGCACCATCGAGCCCGACCCGCGAGCTCAGCTGGCTTCTCGACGAACTGGTCGGCCGCGTGGCCAGCATCCGCAAGGCGCTGGTGCTCTCCAGCGACGGCCTGGCCACCGGCGCGTCCGAGGGCCTCACCCGTGAGGACGCCGAGCACCTCGCCGCCGTCGCCTCCGGCTTCCACAGCCTCGCCAAGGGCGTCGGACGGCACTTCGAGGCCGGCAAGGTCCGGCAGACCCTCGTGGAGCTGGACGAGGCCTTCCTGTTCGTCACCGCCGCGGGTGACGGCAGCTGCCTGGCCGTGCTCGCCGACGCCGACTCCGACGTCGGTCAGGTCGCCTACGAGATGGCGCTGCTGGTGAAGCGGGTGGGCGTGCACCTCGCGACCGCCCCGCGCACCGACGACGACGCGCCGCAGGCGGTGTGACGGGAACGTCATGACTTCCGAAGCGGACCGCTGGTACGACGACGACGCCGGGCCCGTGGTGCGGCCCTACGCCATGACGCGCGGCCGTACCAGCCACGCCGCGGAAGCCCGGCTCGACCTGATCGCCCTGGTCGTCGCCGAGTCCCGCACCGCGGACGACGACGCGGACGTCGACCGCACCCTGTCGCCCGAGCACCTCGACATCGTCGAGCTGTGCCAGGAGCAGCCGATGTCGGTCGCCGAGCTGGCGGCCGACCTCGACCTGCCCGTGGGCGTCGTCAGGGTGCTCATCGGCGACGTCCTGGAGGCCGGGCTGGTCCACGTCACCCGGCCCGTCCCGCCGGCGGAGCTGCCCGACGCGGGGCTGCTCCGCGACGTGATCGACGGCCTGCGCGCGCTGTGAACCCGCCCGGGAGCCCCGCGGGCACCGTCACGCCGGTGCCGCCGGGCTCCCGGGCCCGGACCGAGGGGCCGCCACGAGGGGCCGCCACGAGGGGCGCCGCGCGACCGCCGGGTGGGGCCGCTGACGGGTAACGGCCCGTGGACCACTGCCAATTGCCCGCTCGCATCGTAGTAATGTTCCACTGCCACAGCTGATCCCGCGACGCAGTCCCTAGGACCCAGGATGCCTCTGACCTGTGTAAACGGCACGACCGGAGGAGTGAGTCATGGCCTTCGGACGCTCTGAACGCCGTCCTTCCCCCGTCGAGCCCGTCACGCTGAAGATCCTGGTGGCGGGCGGCTTCGGCGTGGGTAAGACCACGCTTGTCGGCGCGGTCAGCGAGATCCGTCCGCTGCGCACCGAGGAGACGCTCAGCGAGGCCGGGCGGCCCGTCGACGACACCGCGGGCGTCGAGGCCAAGCGCACCACCACCGTGGCCATGGACTTCGGCCGGATCACCCTCCGCGACGACCTGGTGCTCTACCTGTTCGGCACGCCGGGCCAGGACCGCTTCTGGTTCCTGTGGGACGAGCTGGCGCAAGGTGCCCTGGGTGCGGTCGTCCTCGCGGACACCCGGCGCCTGGAGGACTGCTTCTCCGCGGTCGACTATTTCGAGCGCCGCGGCATCCCCTTCGCCGTGGCCGTCAACATCTTCGACGGGGCCGAGCGGCACCCGGCCGAGACGGTGCGCGACGCGCTCGACCTCGACCCCGAGGTGCCGCTGGTGATGTGCGACGCGCGGGACCGCGCCTCGGCGAAGAAGGTGCTGATCACCGTGGTCGAGCACGCGGCCCAGGTGGCCGGCGACCGCCGGGCGGCCGCCGCCAACTGAGCCGCGCGCCGCGGGCGCGGGCGGGGCGGGCCGTCAGTTCCCGTCCGCCGGCGCGGGGTCCTCGTCCTCCTCGTCGTCCTGCCAGCCGAAGCTCCGCTCGACCGCCTTCTTCCAGCGGCGGTACTCCTTCTCACGGGTCTTCTCGTCCATCCGCGGCTGCCACTCGGCGTCCTTGCGCCAGTGCGCCCTGAGCGTGTCCAGCCCGTCCCACACGCCGGTGGCGAGCCCCGCGGCGTAGGCCGCGCCCAGGGCCGTGGTCTCCGAGATCCGGGGCCGCACCACGGGCACGCCCAGCACGTCCGCCTGGTGCTGCATCAGCAGGTTGTTGGCCGTCATGCCACCGTCGACCTTGAGCCCGGTGATGTGCACGCCGGAGTCCTGGTACATCGCGTCGACGACCTCGCGGGTCTGCCAACTGGTCGCCTCCAGCACCGCCCGCGCCAGGTGGGCCTTGGTGACGTACCGGGTGAGGCCGGTGATCACGCCGCGCGCGTCGGAGCGCCAGTACGGGGCGAAGAGCCCGGAGAAGGCGGGGACGATGTACGCGCCGCCGTTGTCCGGGACGCTCGCCGCCAGGGCCTCGATCTCGTCCGTCGCGCTGATGATGCCGAGGCTGTCGCGGAACCACTGCACCAGGGCGCCCGTGACGGCGATCGACCCCTCCAGGCAGTAGACCGGCGCTTCCCCGCCCAGCCGGTAGCCCACCGTGGTCAGCAGGCCGTTCTTCGACGGCACGGGCCGGTTCCCGGTGTTGAGCAGCAGGAAGCTGCCCGTTCCGTACGTGTTCTTGGCGTCGCCCGTCCCGTAGCAGGCCTGGCCGAAGACCGCGGCCTGCTGGTCGCCGAGGGCCGAGGCCACGGGCACGCCGCCCAGCTGGCCGACAGCCGTGCCGTACACCTCGGCGGAGGAGCGGATCTGCGGGAGGAGCGCCTCGGGGACGTTCATCGCGGCGAGGATCGCCCGGTCCCACTCCAGCGACTCCAGGTTCATCAGCATCGTACGGCTCGCGTTGGTGACGTCCGTGACGTGCACGCCGCCCTCGGTCCCGCCCGTCAGGTTCCAGATCAGCCAGGAGTCGATGGTGCCGAAGGCGATCTCGCCGTTCTCCGCGCGGCGGCGCAGCCCCGGCACGTTGTCCAGCAGCCAGGCCGCCTTGGGGCCGGAGAAGTAGCTGGCCAGTGGCAGGCCGGTGGACTCGCGGAAGCGGTCCTGGCCGTCCTGGCCGCCGAGCCGGTCGCACAGCGCGGCGGTACGGGTGTCCTGCCAGACGATCGCGTTGTGCACCGGGCGGCCGGTGGTGCGGTCCCACAGCACGGTCGTCTCGCGCTGGTTGGTGATGCCGAGCGCGCTGAGCTGATCCGCGCGCAGCCGGGCCTTGGCGAGCGCGCCCGCCACCACGGCCTGCACCTTGGCCCAGATCTCGGTGGCGTCGTGCTCCACCCAGCCCGGCTTGGGGAAGATCTGGCGGTGCTCGCGCTGGTCCAGCGCCACGATCGACCCGTCGGAGTCGAAGATGATGCAGCGGCTGGAGGTAGTTCCCTGGTCGACGGCGGCCACGTATCGGGTCGCCGTGCCGGACGTATCGGTCATGACCGCCTCACTTGAACGCGACGTTGTAGATGAGACCGGACAGGGCCCCGCCGATCAGCGGACCGGCCACCGGGATCCAGGCGTACGCCCAGTCGGAGGTGCCCTTTGACGTCTCCGTTGGAATACATGACGGCTCCTTCGCGCAAGCGCACGTGTCGGGCATGCGCCGCCAGGGAAAAGCGCACGCGGACGCGGGTACGGAGGTCCCTCCTCCCGACCGGCCTCCGCGCCACCCGGAAGTGTTGTCCCGGGGTGATGGAGCGTCAAGGTATCGGACAGATCACCTGATTACGACCACCGACGAGCCGTGCCCGGACAGGGCCTGGTTCGCCGTCACCCCCACGCGGGCCCCGCTCACCTGCCGGGGGCCCGGCAGGCCGCGCCACCGCCAGTTGAGCTCGCACGCATGGGCGAGCGCCTGGGCGGGCGCGGCCTCCCCGAAGGAGGAGGGCAGGCCCCCGCTGGGATCGACCGGAATCCCCCCGGGCGACGTGGCCCCGTCGCGCAGCGGCTCCACCGCCCCGCCCGGCGGGCACAGGCCCAGGTCCTCGTACCAGTCCGGTTCCAGTGCGGTCGACAGGTCGTACACCTCCGCCCGGTCCAGGTCCCCCGGACCGATGCCGGCCTCCTCGTACGCGGCGCGGACGACCGGACGCCGGGAAGCCGGTGGAGGCCTCGCGGTGGGCTGGCGGCGGTCGATGAGTCGGTGGCGCTGCCGGGGAGGTCGGGCACCGTGCTGATGGACCGCGCGATGGTGGAGACGGCGCGGATCCGCACCGGATCGGCCGTCGCGCGGAGCCGGGCGAAGCGCAGACGGCAGCAGCGGCACCGGTGCCGAGCAACCGGAAGTCCCCGTCCGCCGTGTCCTGCGTGAACCGGCGCGCCGGCACGGGTCTCCGTGACCGTGCCATGCCCGTCCCTTCCTCCGATCTGACGGCTCGTCAGCGGCGGCCCACGGGCCGGCCGGCGGCGAAACGCTGTGGACGGTGTCGGTGCCGGCTGCTAGGTTTTTCTCGAAACGAGAAATACTCGAAGTGAGAACAACTGGGCAGGGGTGGCGCACGATGGCAGACCGGCAGGGCGAGGACGCGTTCCTCGCCGCTTACGACCCGCGCGCCTTCGAGCCCATCGCCGTGACCGTCGACGTCGTCGCGCTGACGCTGCGTCAAGGTGGCCTTCACGTCCTGCTGGTGCGCCGTGGCGGCCCGCCCTACGAGGGTGCCTGGGCGCTGCCCGGCGGTTTCGTCCACGCCGGCCACGAGTCCCTGGACGAGGCGGCGGCCCGCGAACTGGCCGAGGAAACCGGGCTCGACGCGGCACGCGGCCTCGGCCGCGTCCACCTCGAACAGCTCGGCTCCTATGGCCGTCCCGACCGGGACCCGCGCATGCACGTCGTCTCCGTCGCCTACCTCGCCTTCGCCCCGGACCTGCCCGAGGCGCGGGCCGGCAGCGACGCCGCGGCGGCCGAGTGGGTCCCCGTCGGGGCCCTGGCACCGCAGGGGAACCCGGACGCCGTCACCGCGCGTCCCAAGGAGCAGGACCGGCCGGCCGGGATCCACGGGGGTGGTTCCGGCCGCCGGTCCGGCCAGACGCCAGGCATCAGCGCCGACCTCGCCTTCGACCACGGCACGATCCTTGCCGAAGGACTCGACCGGGCCCGCGCCAAGATCGAGTACACCCCCCTGGCCACCGCCTTCCTCGGCGAGGAGTTCACCATCACCGAGCTCCGCTCGGTCTACGAGGCGGTCTGGGGCCGCACGCTGCACGCCGGGAACTTCCACCGCAAGGTGCTGTCGGTGCCGGGCTTCGTCGAGTCCACCGGCACCACCGTCGGCCGCGGCGGCTCCAAGGGCGGCCCCAGGGCCCGGCTCTACCGCGCCGGCGACGCCCGCCTCCTGCACCCCGCACTGCTCCGCCCCGACCGTGAGGACAGTGTCCGATGACCGCCACGACGCGATCCGCGTCCGCATACCGCGTCCGCACCTTCGACGGCGCCCTGGCCGCCCTCGGCCGGCCCTTCCCGGCCGACGCCGGTGAGGCCGCCCGGCACTACCGCCGGCTGGCCCGGCTGCTCCACCCCGACACCGCCCCGCCCGGCCGCGCGGACGAGGCCGCGGCCGCCTTCGTCCGCCTCACCGCCCTGTGGCGGCCGCACACGGGCGACGGTCCGGCCCTCACCACCGCCCGCGGTGTGTACCGGCTGGGGCCCGTCCTCGCCGAGGGCGACCTCGCCGTGCTGCGCGCCGCCGGCCCCGGCACCGTACTGAAGATCCCGCGGCGGCCCGTCGACAACGACCTGATGGAGCGGGAAGCCCGCGCCCTCACCCGGCTGCACACCGTCGCCGACGCCCGGCACCGCGCCTACGCGCCCCGCCTGACGGAGTCCTTCCGCCACCGCGGCCCCGACGGCACCGAACGCCGTGTCAACGCGCTCCAGCGGCTGCGCGGTTTCCACACCCTCGCCGAGGTCCACGCCCTCCACCCCGGCGGCCTCGACCCGCGCGACGCCGCCTGGATGTGGCGCCGCCTGCTGGCCGCCCTCGGCTGGGCGCACCGCGCCGGCGTCGTCCACGGCGCCGTGCTGCCCGAACACGTCCTCATCCACCCCGCACAGCACGGCCTCGTTCTGGTCGACTGGTGCTACTCCACCGACCGCGGCGCGACCGTCCCCGCCCTCGTGGAGCGGCACCGCCCCCTCTACCCGCCCGAGGTCACCGGCCGGCGCCCCGCCACCGAGGCCACCGACATCCACCTCGCCTCGCGCTGCGTCGGGCAGCTGATGGGGGACCGCGCGCCACGCCCGCTGAGCGCCTTCCTCCGCGGCTGCACGCTCCCGTCCGGGTCCCGACGCCCGCACGACGCGTGGCGGCTGCTCGCGGAGCTCGACGACGTCCTGGAACGCCTCTACGGCCCGCGCACCTTCCGCCCGTTCACCATGCCGGGCACCGACACCTGACACCGCACACCCGACACCCGAAACACCCGACACCAAGGGGGAACCACCATGGGCAGCGGAAGCTGGTCCACCAACGTCTACGACGCCGCCGCGCGCTATCGCGCCGCCAGCGGCGCCGGCGCCTTCGCCTACAGTGACCGCGTCACCTCGTCCGCGCCGCGCGGTTCCTGGACCGCGCACCCCTCGCTCGACCCGAAGGGCATCGGCGTCCGCGAGAGCCGCGACTCCGACGAGCACCCCACCTCGCTCGCCATCGCCGTCCTGTTCGACGTCACCGGATCCATGCGCACCGTCCCGCAGGTCCTGCAGACCAAGCTCCCCGAGCTCTTCGGCCTGCTCCTGCGCAAGGGCTACACCGAGCACCCGCAGATCCTCTTCGGCGCGGTCGGCGACGCCACCTGCGACCGGGTCCCGCTCCAGCTGGGTCAGTTCGAGTCTGACAACCGCATGGACGACGACCTCGGCAACATCCTGCTCGAGGGCGGGGGCGGCGGACAGATGACCGAGTCCTACGAGCTCGCCCTGTACGCGATGGCCCGGCACACCTCGCTCGACTGCCACGAGAAGCGCGGCCGCCGCGGCTACCTCTTCCTGATCGGCGACGAGCTGCCCTACGGCAAGGTCAAGGCCCGCGAGGTGCGCGACGTCCTCGGCGAGGACCTCGCCGAGGACATCCCGGTCACGCGGATCGTCGCGGAGCTCAAGCAGAAGTTCGACGTCTACTACATCCTCCCGGCGGGCTCCTCCTACGTCGGCAACACCGAGGTCCTGGGCACCTGGCGGGGACTCCTCGGCCAGAACGTAATCGAGCTCGACGACCTCGACGCCGTCTGCGAGACCATCGCCGTCACCATCGGGCTCGGCGAGGAGGCCATCGACCTCGCCGAGGGCCTCGACGACCTCGCAGACCTCGGCTCCACCGCCACCGGCACCGTCGGCAAGGCCCTGGCCGCCCTCGACCGCGACCGAGCGCCCGTCGCGGTGACGGACACGCCCCTGATCGACGGCTCCGGCGCCGGCGGCGACTCCGCCACCGGCACCACCCGCCTGTAGGCCCTTCCCGGAGGACCCCGTGCACACCATCGTCGTCGACCTCGGCTACGGCGACGCCGGCAAGGGCACCGTCGTGGACCGGCTCTGCGCGAGCGGGCCGGTTCGCGCGGTGGTCCGCTTCAACGGCGGAGCCCAAGCGGCGCACAACGTCGTCACCACCGACGGACGCCACCACACCTTCGCCCAGTTCGGCTCCGGCACCCTCCAGGGCGTCCCCACCCACCTGTCCCGTTTCATGCTGGTGGACCCCCTCGCGCTGGCCGCCGAGGCAGACCACCTCACCACCCTCGGGGTCACCGCCCCGTACGCCTTTCTCAGCGTCGACCGCGCGGCGCGCCTCACCACCCCGTACCACGCCGCCGCCAACCGGCTGCGGGAGCAGGCACGGGGAGCGGCCCGCCATGGTTCGTGCGGCATGGGCATCGGCGAGACCGCCGCCTACGCCCTCGCCCACCCGGAGGAGGCCCCCACCGCGGGGGACTGCGCCTCACGCCCCCGGCTGCTGCGCAAGCTGCGCCTGCTGCGCGACCGCCTGGCCGACGAGTTCGGCCGGCGCCTGCCCGCCCCACCGCCCGAGGACTGCGCCGACGCCCTCACCGCCTTCGCCCGCGCCGTCACCCTCACCGGCGACGGCCACCTCGCCCGCGTCCTGCGCGAGGGCGCGGTCGTCCTCGAGGGCGCCCAGGGCGTGCTCCTGGACGAGTGGCACGGCTTCCACCCGTACACCACCTGGTCCACGACCACCTTCGCCAATGCCGAGACCCTGCTGGCGGAAGCCGGCCGGCAGGCCCGCCGGCTCGGCGTCGTACGGACGTACACCACCCGGCACGGCCCGGGACCGCACGTCACCGAGGACCGGGAACTCGCCCCGCTGCTGCCCGAACCGCACAACGACCACGGCCCCTGGCAGGGTGCCTTCCGCACCGGCCACTTCGACGCCGTCGCCCACCGCTACGCCGTCGAGGCCTGCGGCGGTGTGGACGCCCTCGCCGTCACCCACCTGGACGCGCCCCGCCGCTGCCCGCAGCTGCGGCTGGTCCGCGCGTACGACACCGGCGAGACGCGGCTGCCCACCGCCCCGCCCGGGGACCTCGGCCGCCAGGCCGCCCTCACCGAACGGCTGCTGACGGCCCGCCCGGCCCGCTGGGACGTGCCCGGCCCCGATCCGGGCGCCTGGTCGCAGGCGATCGGCGACGCCCTCGGCGCACCGGTCGTCCTGGAGTCCCACGGCCCGACGGCCGCCGACAAGCGGGAGGTTCAGCGCAGGATCCCGGCCTGCCGCGCGGCCGTCATCCAGGACGGGAACTCGGAGAGGATCCGGTCGTAGAGCTCCGCGTCCGGCACGGTGGCGATGTCGTCGACGGCGAAGAAGCCGACGTTGTCCACGCGCCGGCCCGGCAGGGTGTCGAAGCGCTCCAGCACCCCGTAGTCGGCCCGTCCCAGTCCGACGAACTGCCAGAACACCGGCTCCTCCACCGCCTCCCGCAGCTGCTGCTCGATCTGGGCGTTGCGGTAGACGCCGCCGTCGGAGAAGAACAGCACCAGCGTCGGTGCCGCCGTCGGGTACGCCCGCACGAAGGCCCGGACCTCGGCGATGACCTTCTGCTCCTCGTTCTGGATGCCGACGAACCGCATGTCGACCTGGCCCGGCTGCAGCCCGTGCCGGGGCTTCTTGGGACGGCCGAACAGGCTCAGTTCGCCCACCCGGACGTGCAGCCGCAGCCACAGCGGCAGTTCCGCGATCCGCAGGTCCGGCAGCCGTGCCGAGTGCGAGGCGAAGGTCCACGCCTGCATGTCGCCGTCGTCGTCCAGCTGGGCCGCGACCGCCGCCATGCGCTCGACCACGTCGGCGACGACCCCGCGCGCGTACAGGCCGCTCATCGAGCCCGACGCGTCCAGCACGAGGATCACGCGCGCCACGACGCCCGCCGCACCGTGCTTGCGCAGGCTGACGGCGACCTGCTCCTTGCGCAGGCTCAGCCGCTCGCGCATGTCGGGAGGCAGGTGCTCCTCGCCCTTGGTGAGACGCGTGGCCGGCGGCGGGGGAGGGGCAAGGGGAGGCGGCACCGTCACGGGCAGCGCGGGCCGTGGGCAGGGCGGCGCCGGAGGGGAAGGCGGCGGCGCGGCCGGCGCCACGGGAGGCTGCGGCGCGTCGACGGTGATCCCGAAGTCCGTGGCGAGCCCGGCCAGTCCGGAGGTCCAGCCCTGCCCGACGGCGCGGAACTTCCAGACCCCGCTGCGCCGGTACAGCTCACCGCCGAGGAACGCCGTCTCCGTCGTGGCCGCCATGTCGAACCGCACGATCACGGCCCCGTTGCGCGCGTCCAGCAGCCGCAGCCGCAACCCCGGCACCTGACCGAAGGTGCCGCCGTCCGCGGAGGCGCACAGCACGATCCGCTCCACGGCCGGCTCCACGCGGGCCAGGTCGACGTCGAGGGCGTCCGAGGCCTGCCCGGGTCCCGTCTGCTTCCCGGCGTGCCGCACGGCGCCGGAGGCGTGCGCGGGCTGGTTGTAGAACACGAAGTCGGCGTCGGAGCGCACCCGTCCGTCGCCGCCCAGCAGCAGCGCCGAGGCGTCGACGTCGGGCACGCCGGGACCCGCGGTCCAGTCGAGCACGGCCCGCACGGCGGGCACGGGAACGGGCAGATTGGCGCCTTTTCCGAGGGATTCGGGTGTCACGGCGCCAGTGTGCCCTCTCACCCGCCGCGACGGACAGGGCTCCGCACGACACCCGTGCCCGGCCGGTCAATCCGCTACAGTCCGCGCGTGAGCACTCGCCGCAAGGACCGCCACTGCTCCTACTGCGGTACGGAGTTCGCCCCTGGCGCGGGATGGCCGCGCACCTGCGCCGCCTGCGGTGGCGTCACGTACCGCAATCCGCTCCCCGTCGCTGTCGCCCTGCTGCCCGTGCGCACCGCCGAGGGCACCGGTCTGCTCCTGGTCCGCCGGGCCATCGAGCCGCGGCGGGGACTGCTCGCCCTTCCCGGTGGTTTCGTGGACCTCGGCGAGACGTGGCAGGAGGCCGTGGTACGCGAACTCGACGAGGAGACCGGCATCAAGGCCGCCGCGGGCGACGTACGGCTGGCGGACGCCCTCAGCGGGGACAGCGGGCACCTGCTGGTCTTCGGCCTCCTGCCGGAGCGCGCCGCGCGGGACCTGCCGCCCGCCGTCGCCACCGACGAGACCGACGGCCGGGAGATCCTCCTCGCCCCCGCGGAACTGGCCTTCCCGCTGCACACCGCGGCGGTGCGCAACTGGTTCGGCGGCCGCTACTGAGGCGGCACCGAACGGCCGCTACCCAACCGCGGCGCCACGCACGCGCACCGGGTACCCCACCGCGTCGTGGTCCTCACGCACCACGACGACCTCGCCGTCGGCGATCCGCGAGGTGAAGCGCTCCACCCGCGGGTCGGCCCAGCCGTCCCCGGCGTCGGTGATCAACGTGCCGCCCCCGCCGCGCCCGGGCGCCGGAGCCCACACCTCCAGGGTCACCGTGCCGTCCTCCTCCGCCACCGGCACCACGGCGCCGGCCCTGGCCAGCACCGGGACACGCTCCGGTGGCGCGGGCAACAGCACCTGACCGGGCCCCTGGTACGCCTCCCCGGTCGCGGTGTCGTACCAGCGGCCCCTGGGCAGCCGCACCGCCCGTTCCGTCGCACCCTGCTCCAGCACCGGCGCCACCAGCAGCGCGTCCCCCAGCAGGAAGGCGTCCCCGCACGAGCGCAGTTTGCGGTCCTCCGGATCGCCCCACCACACCGGCCGCACATAGGGCGCGCCCGAACGCCGCGCGGTGTGCGCGAGCGTGTACAGGTAGGGCATCAGCCGCTCCCGTTCGCGCATCGCCGCCCCGGCCGCCTCCAGGACGCGCGGCCCGAACTCCCACGGCTCACGGTGCCCGGCGTCGATCGCCGAATGCGTGCGGAAGAACGGGAGGTACGCGGCCATCTGGAACCAGCGCAGGTAGAGCTCAGGGGACGGGTTCCCGGTGAACCCGCCCACGTCCGGCCCCGAGTACGGCACCCCGCACAGGCCGAGCCCCAGCACCAGCGACAACGACGAACGTAGCCCGGGCCAGCCCGTCGACACGTCGCCCGACCATGTGCCGCCGTACCGCTGCATGCCCGCCCAGCCGGAGCGGGAGAACAGGAACGGCCGGGAGCCGGGCCGCAGTTCGCGCAGCCCCTCGTGGCCGGCCCGGGCCATGGTCAGCCCGTACACGTTGTGCGCCTCGCGGTGATCGCCGCCGCGGCCCTCCAGCGCGTGCCGCGCGGAGCGGGGGAGCGTGGTGTCGCCGAACGCGGCGAAGGACACCGGCTCGTTCATGTCGTGCCACACCCCGGCGAAGCCCTGCGACAGACGCTCCGCGTAGAGGCCGCCCCACCACTTGCGCACCCGCGGGTCGGTGAAGTCCGGGAAGACCGCGTCGCCGGGCCACACCACGCCGTGCACCGTGCGTCCCTGCGCGTCCCGTACGAAGGCGTCGGCCGCGGCCCCGCTGTCGTGGACGGGGTTGCCCGGCTCCAGCTTGACGGCCGGGTCCACGATCGACACCAGGCGCACCCCGTGCCCGCGCAACTCCTCGGCGAGTGCGGGCAGGTCGGGGAAGCGCTCGCGGTCGACGGTGAAGACCCGGTGGCCGTCGAAGTGGTCGATGTCCAGGTGCAGCGCCGACAGCGGCAGTTCCCGCTCACGATAGCCCGCCGCGACCCGGCGCACCTCCGCCGCCGTGCCGAAGCCCCAGCGCGAGTGCTGGTACCCCAGCGCCCAGCGCGGCGGCAGCGCCGGCCGGCCGGTCAGCGCGGTCCAGGAGGAGAGGATCCGCGCGGGCGTGCCGGGGATCACCCAGTAGCGCAGCGGGCCGCCGTCCATCCGTGTCTCGCAGCCGCCGGGGCGGTCGTGGCCGGAACCCGCGCCCTCCTCGCCGTCGCGCAGGGTCACCCGGCCGTCCCAGGTGTTGTCGTGGAAGACCAGATGGCTGCCCGCGTCGGCGACGACCAGCTGCAGCGGCATGGTGATGTACAGCGGATCGGTCTCCGGCTCGAAGGCGCCGCCGGGGTCGGTGTTCCACAGCCGGTACGTGCCCTCGCTCAGCCGCGGCCCCGCGGCGCGCCCGCCGAGCCCGAAGACGGCCGCGTCCGCGGCGGTCTCAGAGCGCTGCACCCAGCGCGGTTCCGCGCCGCCCGCCGGGTTCGCCGTGTTCACCGGGTCCCACCAGCGTGGCGGCAGGTCACGCCGCAGCAGCAGGCCCCCCGGCGTGCGGAACTCGACCGCCCCGTGCCGGGAGACCAGCACCGTGATCCGCTCCGACACCACCCGCCAGCCGTCCTTGTCGGGCTCGATGACCGCCCGTGTGTCGGCGTCGGGGCAACTGCCGTCCAGCGCGTACGACGGCTCCGGCTCGGCGCCGTCCCAGCCGCAGAACACCGCGCCGCCCGCCGCGACCCGCACCCGCAGGGTCGACCGGGCGAAGCGGACCAGCCCGCCGCCCGGCAGCGGATCCGCGCCCTCGGCCGGTCCCGGCACCCGCGCCCGCTCCGGTCCCCGCCGCGGGAGGTCACGTGCGTCGGTGCGTTGCCGGCGCCACGCCGCGCGCACCGCCCTCAGCCCGTTCGCCGATCCGACCTGCCGTACCTGCCGCACCAGGTCCCGAGCATCCATGAGGCCCACCCTTTCTCCGTTCCCGCCCGCCCAGCCGCCGGCCGGCCACCTTCCACCTGGCGGCCCGGCACATGCTTCCACCCCCCAATGTGTGGGGCGTGCCCTGGCGCCTGAGACGATCGCGTGGCATCGTCCTGCCCAGCCGCGACCGGGGACATTCCGCCCGGCCGGGGTCCAGCCGCAGATCACGCAGCGTCGCGTACCGTCCGGGAGCCGCCCCATGAGCACCACACCTGAGCCCACCGCCGACCCGGCGACCGAGCAGCCGCTCTGGCAGCCCGGCCCGGACCGTGTCTCTGGTGCCCAGGTGACGCGCTTCCAGGCCTGGGCGGCGGAGCACCACGGCGCGCCCGCCCCCGACACCGCCGACCCGGTCGCCGGCTACCACGCCCTGCACGCCTGGTCGGTGCGCGAGCCCGAGACCTTCTGGCAATCCGTCGTCGAGTGGTTCGACGTGCGCTTCTCCTCCCCGTACGCGACCGTCCTCGCCGACGCCTCCATGCCCGGCGCGAAGTGGTTCCCCGGGGCCACCCTCAACTACGCCGAGCACGCACTGCGTCCCGCCGGCGACGCGACGCGGGCCGGTGAGCCCGCCCTGCTCCACCTCGACGAGCGCCATGAGACCGGCGCCACGAGCTGGGCCGACCTGCGCCGCCAGGTCGCCTCCCTCGCCCACGAGCTGCGCGCCCTGGGCGTCCGCCCCGGCGACCGGGTCAGCGGCTACCTGCCCAACGTCCCCCAGGCCGTCGTCGCCCTGCTGGCCACCGCCGCCGTCGGCGGCGTGTGGACGTCCTGCGCCCCGGACTTCGGCGCACGCAGCGTGCTGGACCGCTTCCAGCAGGTCGAGCCCGTCGTCCTGTTCACCGTCGACGGCTACCGCTACGGGGGCAAGGAGCACGACCGCACCGGGGTCGTCGCCGAGCTGCGCGCCGAACTGCCCTCGCTGCGCGCCGTCGTGCACATCCCGCTGCTGGGCACGGCGGCCCCCGAGGGCGCCCTGGAGTGGGAGTCCCTGGTCTCCGGCGACCCCGAGCCGGTCTTCGAGCAGGTCCCCTTCGACCACCCGCTGTGGGTGCTCTACTCCTCCGGCACCACCGGCCTGCCCAAGGCCATCGTCCAGTCCCAGGGCGGCATCCTGCTGGAGCACCTCAAGCAGACCGGCCTCCACCTCGACCTCGGGCCGCGGGACCGGTTCTTCTGGTACACCTCCACCGGCTGGATGATGTGGAACTTCCTCGTCGGCGGCCTCCTCGCTGGATCCACGATCGTCCTGTACGACGGCAGTCCCGGCTTCCCCGACACCGGGGCGCAGTGGGGCGTGGCGGAGCGCACCGGCACCACCGTGTTCGGCACCTCCGCCGCGTACGTCATCGCCTGCCGCAAGGCCGGCGTCCACCCCGGCCGCGACCACGACCTGTCGGCCGTCACGTGCGTGGCCACCACCGGCTCCCCGCTCCCGCCGGACGGCTTCCGCTGGATCCACGACGAGGTCAAGGAGGACCTGTGGATCGCCTCCGTCAGCGGTGGCACCGACGTGTGCAGCTGCTTCGCGGGCGGCGTCCCGACCCTTCCGGTGTACATCGGCGAGCTCCAGGCCCCCTGCCTCGGCACCGACCTGCAGGCCTGGGACCCGTACGGAAAGCCCGTCACCGACGAGGTCGGCGAACTGGTCGTCACCAACCCCATGCCGTCGATGCCGGTCCACTTCTGGAACGACCCCGACGGGAGCCGCTACCACGACAGTTACTTCGAGATGTTCCCCGGCGTCTGGCGGCACGGCGACTGGATCACGCTGACCTCGCGCGGCACGGTGGTCATCCACGGCCGTTCCGACTCCACCCTCAACCGCCAGGGCGTCCGCATGGGCTCCGCCGACATCTACGAGGCCGTCGAACGCCTCCCGGAGATCCGCGAGTCGCTGGTCATCGGCATCGAACAGCCCGACGGCGGTTACTGGATGCCCCTGTTCGTGCAGCTCGCCGAGGGCGCGGTGCTCGACGACGCCCTCCGCGACAAGGTCAAGCGCATCATCCGTGAACAGCTCTCCCCCCGACACGTCCCGGACGAGATCATCCCGGTCCCCGGCGTCCCGCACACCCTCACCGGCAAGCGCATCGAGGTCCCGGTGAAGAAGCTGCTGCAGGGCACGCCGCTGGACAAGGCCGTCAACCCGGGCTCCGTCGACAACCTGGAGCTGCTCAGGTTCTACGAGGAGCTGGCCCGCACCCGCGGCTGAGCGCCGCCCCGGGGGGTGAGGCGGGCCCGGGTCCCGGCCCGCCTCACCCCCCGTACGTCGCCCCGAACTCGCCGAGGACGCCCGCGAAGTCGGCGGCCAGCGTGCCCGCCTCCGCGGGCCGCAGCCCCGCGGTCGTGATCCGCACCCCGGGCCCCGCCGCGAGCCGGAACCTCGCCCCCGCGGCCACCCACCACCCGCGCGAGCGCAGTCCGTTCACCACCGCCGCCTCGTCCCGCACGGGCACCCACACGTTCAGCCCGCTCGCCCCGTGCGCCGCGATCCCGCGCGCTCCCAGTTCCGCGACCAGGGCCTCCCGCCGCTGGGCGTACGCGTCCCGCGCCGCCTCCACGAGCAGCCGTGCGGCCGCGTCCGTCATCAGCCGCGCGGCCATCGCCTGCAGCACATGACTGATCCACCCCGAGGTGAGCAGCAGCCGCCCGTCGTGCCGCGCCAGTGTGGTCGGGTCGCAGGCGAGGGCCGCCCACCGCAGGTCCGTGCCCAGGTACTTGGTGACCGTGCGCACCTGCGCCCAGCGCGGCAGCCCTCCTGACGTCAGGCTGTTCAGCGGTACGCCCGCGATCTCCGCGGCGTGGTCGTTCTCGATGACGAGCACGTCGGGCGCCTCCCGCAGCACGGCGAGCAGAGCGTCCCGTCGCCACGGCGAGAAGTACCCGCCGTACGGGTTCTGGGAGCGCGGACTGCACACCACCGCGCGGGCCCCGGCCCGCAGCGCGTCGCGCAGCGCGTCGGGCCGCATGCCCTCGTCGTCCACCGCGACGGGCACCATCCGCAGGCCCAGCGCGGGCACCAGGTCGAGCAGATGGTGGTAGCCCGGGTCCTCCATCGCCACCGCGTCGCCGGGCCGCGACTCGACGGAGAGCAGCCGCCCGACGCAGTCCAGCGCGCTGTGCGCGAACGTCACGTCGTCCGCCGGGACCCCGTCGCGGTCGAACCACATGCGGGTCAGTTCCTCCAGCTCCGGCAGGCGCGGGGCCGAACGGTGCGAGCGCACCCCGGGCGTCACGCGCACCGACGCCGGCAGTTCCGGCAGGAAGGCCGGGTCCGGATGCCCGCCGGTCAGGTCCCGCAGCCCGTCGGGCACCTTCGGCGGTCTCCTGGACGCCACCGCGGGCGCCTGCGCGACGACGGTGCCGCCACGGCCGCGCGTGACGACGATCCCGCGCTGCCGGAGCTCCTTGTAGGCGGTCGCCACCGTGCCGGGACTGACTCCCAGGCGATCGGCCAGCGTCCGCACCGGCGGGAGCGCGGTCCCCGGGGACAACGTCCCGTCGGCCACCCCCCGTTCCACGGACGCGGCAATGCCCTTGGCGCTCGTGCCACTGATCGCATATTGTGCTGCCACATTCGCAAGTCTGTATCAATACAAACTTCGGGTCAAGGGGGCAGTGCATGCGATTCCCTCGCAGCCGCAGCGACATCGAGGATCTCGTACCGGGCGGCCGCGACGGCCGCCGCATGCTCTGGGTGAGCCTCACCGACAAGGCCGGATCCGGTCTCTGGTACGGCACTTCGGCGCTCTACTACACGTACGTCGCCGGCCTGTCCCCGCACGAGATCGGCCTCCTGCTCGGCGTCGCCGGCGCCGTCGGCGTAGCGGGCACCCCCGTCGCGGGCCGGGTCGCGGACCGCGTCCCGCTCACCCGGCTGCTGCCCGCCGTCCACGCCCTGCGCGCCGCGGCCGCCGTCGGCATCCTGCTCACTGGAACCTTCTGGCTGCTCCTGGCCATCGCCGCGCTCGGCAGCCTCGGCGACCGTGCCGCCTCGGTCCTCACCAAGCTGTACGCCGCCCGCGTCGCCGGCCCGGACCGCGTCCGCTACCAGGCCCTCCAGCGCACCGTCGTGAACATCGGCTTCGGCGTCGGCGGGCTTGCCGCCGCCGTCGCCCTGGCCATCGGCACCGGAACCGCGTACCGCACCATGCTCATCGGGGACGCCCTCTCCTTCGCCGGCGCCGCCCTGCTCGTCCTGCGCTGCGGCGAACCACCGTCGCCCGCACGCGTGGTGACCGGCGCGCCCGCCACCACGGGCGGGGAACCGCCCCGGACGAAGACCCCTGCCACCAGCCCGTGGCGCGACCGCGGCTACCTCGCGTACACCGCCACCGAGACCCTGCTCCTCCTCGACGACACCGCGCTCAACGTCGGCCTGCCCCTGTGGATCGCCACCGCGACCGTCGCGCCGCACAGCCTCGTCGCCCTGCTCTTCGTGCTCAACAACGTCCTCGTCGTGCTCTTCCAGGTCCGTCTCAGCCGCCTCGGCGACGAGCCGCGCAGGGCCGCCGCCTCACTGCCGCTGCTCGGCGTCGCCTTCCTCGTCGCGGGAGGGGCCATGGCAGTCTCGGCCGTGGGCTCGGCGGGGGCCGCCGTCGTCGCCCTCGTCGTCGCCGCCACGGCCTTCACCGCCGCGGAGATCGTCCACGCCGCGATCTCCTGGGAGTTGTCCCTCGCCCTCGCGCCCGGCCGGTCCCAGGGCTCGTACCTCGGTGTCCACGGGCTCGCGCAGTCCGCCCAGCGCTCGGCCGGCCCGGTGCTGCTCACCTCCGCAGTCATGGCCGCGGGCCCGCTCGGCTGGCTGGGCCTCGGCGCCGGACTCGCCGCCGTCTCCGTCGGCCAGCGCGCCCTCGTCCGCCGCCGCCTCGACCGGCTGGACGCCGTGGAAGAGCAGGGGGCCGCGGACCTGAAGACCCCCGCCGTCCCCAGCGCGACGGTGACTGTCAGTGGTGGCGATTACGGTGAGTGACAGTTGACCGTCGTACCGAGGGGGAGCCGTCATGGCACACACCAAGCACCGCAAGCAGAGCGCCCGCCCCGCCCGCCGTGCCGCGAGGACCGGCCGCCGCGCCCTGCGCCGCGAGGCACCGACCACCGTCGCCGTCCTCACCGACCCCGCCGACTTCGCCGCCATGCGCGGCTACCGGAGCTTCACCTTCGACGACCACAGGACCTACCTGAGGCAGATCGAGGGCTTGCTGCGCTCCCTCGCCTCCCGCGGCATCCACGCCCGCGTCGGGCCCTTCGACCCCGCCGAGTACGCCGAGTACTGCGCCGACACCGGCCACGACCCCGACAGCTCAGGCTCCCGCACGCGGTACGCCGCCGACGTCACCACGGCCGGACCCACCGTCCCCTACACAGGACAGCCCCTCGAACTCCTCGTCACCGAGCTCGAGTACGAGGCGGGCCGCCAGGCCACCTGGGAACGGGCCTCCGGCATCCTGGCCCGCGCCGGGGACTGCGCCGGCTGCGGCGACGACCTCGCCCGTACGTCCTTCGACCGCGCATCCCAGGCACTGATGCGCCTCCTCGAAGCCGCGGGACCCGGCCACCACCACCTCGTCTGCAGCGTGCCCGCCGAGGGCACCACGCTCCTCGCCGCCATGCACGCCCGCTGCGACGAGCAGGGCATGGTCCACCTCGTCGAGGCCGAGGCCCTGGTCTGCTGCACCGTCCTCGCCGCGGGGATCGCGGAGGACAGCCCCGGAGGCCTGGTACTGCGCAGCGGCACGGGCACCGGACAGCCCCCACCGGACCGTCCGGACGAGGTGCGCGGCTGGACGCTGCGTGACGGCTGGCTCCAACCCCTCACCGAGGCACAGGTCTTCAACGCCTACTGCACCGACGCCGAGTCCGGCGATCCCGTACCGCCCGAGCCCGGCGTCGTCCACCGCCCCGGATTCGTCCTCCCACCACCGGAGGACGGCTGAGCTCCGCGGGGCGCGGGAACGCCCAGGGGCGCCCCACCACCGGTGGGACGCCCCTGGGGAGCACGGGAAGCGATCACTCCCCGGACAGCACCGCCTGCGCCGCGCGCCGCGCCTCGTCCGCCGTGTCCGTCGCCCGGGCGGCCGCCGCCGCCCGCTCGCACTGCGCCAGGGTGTACTTCGCGAGTGTCGCCCGCACGTAGGGAATCGACGCCGCGCCCATCGACAGGCTCGTCACGCCCAGACCTGTCAGCACGCACGCCAGCAGCGGATCGGAGGCCGCCTCACCGCACACACCGCAGCTCTTGCCCTCGGCCCGCGCGGCGTCGGCCGCCGCGGCCACCAGGTCCAGCAGCGCCGGCTGCCACGGATCCTGCAGCCGCGAGACCGAGCCGATCTGGCGGTCCGCCGCGAAGGTGTACTGCGCCAGGTCGTTGGTTCCCAGCGAGAGGAACTCCACCTCCTGCAGGATCGAGCGCGCCCGCAGCGCCGCCGACGGGATCTCGACCATCGCGCCGAACTTCGCGTGCAGCCCGGCCGCCCGGCACGCGTCCGCGAACGCCTTGGCGTCCACGCGGTCCGCCACCATGGGCGCCATGACCTCGAGGTACACCGGCAGTCCCTCGGCGGCCGTGGCGAGCGCCCGCAACTGCGTGTGCAGCACGTCGGGGTGGGCGAGCAGGGTCCGCAGACCGCGCACGCCCAGCGCCGGGTTCGGTTCGTCCGCGGGCGTCAGGAACTCCAGCGGCTTGTCGGCGCCGGCGTCGAGCACCCGGACCACGACCCGCCCTTCGGGGAAGGCCTCCAGCACCTGCCGGTACGCCTCGACCTGCATCTCCTCCGACGGCGCGTTCTTCGAGTCGTCCAGGAAGAGGAACTCCGTGCGGAACAGGCCCACGCCCTCCGCGCCCGCCTTCACGGCGGCCTCGACGTCCGCGGGACCGCCGACGTTCGCCAGCAGTGGCACCTTGTGCCCGTCCGAGGTCGCACCGGGCCCCGAGGTCGCGGCGAGCGCCGCCCTGCGCTCCTCCGCGGCCTTCGCCAGCTCGGCCCGCCGGTCCTTGTCCGGGTCGACGTAGATGTCGCCGGTGCTGCCGTCCACGGCGACGACCGTGCCCTCCACCAGCTCCGTCGCGCCCGGCAGCGCCACCACCGCGGGTACCCCCAGCGCACGCGCGAGGATCGCGCTGTGGCTGGTCGGCCCGCCCTCCTCGGTCACGAAGCCGAGCACCAGCGAGGGGTCCAGCAGCGCGGTGTCGGCCGGCGCCAGGTCGCGCGCGATCAGCACGTACGGCTCGTCGCTGTCCGGGACACCCGGCATCGGCACCCCGAGCAGCCGCGCCACGATCCGGTTGCGGACGTCGTCCAGGTCGGCGACCCGCCCCGCCAGGTACTCGCCCGCGTTGGCGAGCAGGGCCCGGTAGGAGGCGAAGGCGTCGTACACCGCGCGCTCCGCCGAGCTGCCCACCGCGATCCGGCGCTCCACATCGGCCACAAGCTCGGGGTCCTGCGCCATCAGCGCCTGCGCCTCCAGCACCGCCTGCGCCTCGCCACCGGCCAGGTTGCCGCGCGCGATCAGGTCGTTGGCCACCGCCTCGACTGCCTGACGCGCCCGGGCCTGCTCCCGCGGCGCCTCGTCGGCCGGAATCTGCTTGGCCGGGGGCTCGAGAACCGCGGTTCCCATGTGCCGTACCTCGCCGATCGCCACGCCGTGGCTGACACCGACGCCTCGCAGCGTTGTCTCCATCTCACCCGTCTCCGTTGTCGCGGACGCTCGCGACCGCGTTGCCTGTGTGTATGCGTCGGGAGTGGCCTTGCCGGAAAGGCTACGTCCAAGAGAAGAGCGTGGCTCCAGTGGCCACCTCTCCGTCCTCGACGAGGCCGGCCAGGGCCTCGGCCGTCGCCTCCAGAGCCACCACCGGGCACACCGGGGACTTGCCGGCGGCCTCGACCGCCGCGGGGTCCCAGCGCACCATCTTTTGGCCGCGCACGACGGTGTCGCCCTTGTTGACGAGCACCTCGAAGCCCTCGCCGTTCAGCTGCACCGTGTCGATGCCGAGATGGGTCAGCACCCCGTGCCCGTCTGCGTCCACCACGACGAACGCGTGCGCGTGCAGGGACACGACCACCCCGTCCACCGGCGACACGGCCACTGACGGCTCGCGCACGGGGTCGATCGCCGTGCCGGGCCCCACCATGGCACCCGAGAACACGGGGTCGGGCACCGCGGCCAGACCGATGACGCGCCCGGTCAGGGGCGACGAGACAGTCGTCATGATGAAGCCTCCAAGCAAGTGGTCCAGACCACTCAAGTCTGCCACCCCCTCAAGGCCCGGCACACCACGGCACCGCACGCAACCCCGATTTGCTCCGACCGGGCTCCTCCAGTACGTTGGGTTAACCCCGCGACGAGAACGCCACGGAGACGTGCGTCCTCACGATGGGTCGGTAAATCCGGCGGAAAGCATCTGCTAAAGTCGGGGAGCGCGAAAGCCGAAAGGCCGAAA
>NZ_JBYIQW010000028.1:0-96745 GCF_057707815.1 Actinacidiphila sp. bgisy160 | reverse complement strand
GCACCGCGAGGGTGCGCGGCCGGCCGGTGCGGAAGTGGTGCACCGCGAAGGCGAGGGCGAGGAGGAGCACGACGGCGAGGGCGGCGGCGGTCTTCGCCTCGATGCCGCAGCGCACGGAGAACCAGGTGGGGAGGCGTTCGGTGAGGGCGAGGTGCCAGGCGCCCGCGACGCGGCGCCGCGGCGGATCCTGGGCGCTCGGCCGTTCCGGCGCGACCGGCCGTTCGTTCGCGACGGGCCGTTCGCGCGCGTCCTGTCGTTCGTGCGCGACCGATCGTTCCGGTGGATCCGGCGCCGCCGCACCCGGCCCACCCCGTGGCTCGGGGCGGGCCGGCAGAGGGGCGAAGAGCGCGGCGGCCCGTGCCCGGACCGCGCCGGGGTCGGGCGCGGGTCCGGATGCGGATGCGGGTGCGGATGCGGATGCGGATCCGGATGCGGATCCGGATGCGGGTGCGGATGCGGGTGCGGATGCGGATGCGGGTGCGGATGCGGATGCGGACGGATGCCTGCGGTGGCGAGGAGTTGCGGTGGTCGATCCCATGTCAGGGACGGTAGGCGGACCGGCACCAAAGAGATGATCTTGCTCAAGTCCTGTGAATTGTTCAGAGGTTGTGGATATCCCCGTCACCCGAAAGGTGTCACAGCGGGGAGACGACCGCCCCCAGCAACCCGGGCCCCGTGTGGGCGCCGATCACCGCGCCGACCTCGCTGAGGATGAGGGTGTTGAGGCCGGGGACCCGCGCGCGAAGCCGCTCCGCCAGGGTGGAGGCGCGGTCGGCGGCGGCCAGGTGGTGGACGGCGATGTCCACCGGCCGGGTGCCCGCCCGCTCGACGACGATCTCCTCGAGCCGCGCCAGCGCCTTGGAGGCCGTACGGACCTTCTCCAGCAGCTGGATGCGGCCCTCGTCCAGCTGCAGCAGCGGCTTCACCGCCAGCGCCGACCCGAGCAGCGCCTGCGCCGCGCCGATGCGGCCGCCCCGGCGCAGGTAGTCCAGGGTGTCCACGTAGAAGTACGCCGAGGTGTCCGAAGCCCGCTTCTCCGCCGCCGCCACGATCTCATCCGCGGAACCGCCCGCCTCCGCCGCCTCGGCGGCGCTCAGCACCGGGAACCCGAGGGCCATGGCGACCATGGCGGTGTCCACGACGCGCACCGGCACCGGTGCGTCCGCCCCCGCGAGCAGCGCGGCGTCGTAGGTGCCGGAGAACTCGGCCGACAGGTGCAGGGAGACGATCTCGGTCGCGCCCGACGCCGCCACCGCGCGGTAGGCGGCGGCGAATTCCGCCGGGCTCGGCCGCGACGTGGTGACGGGCTTGCGGCGCTGCAGGGCGCGGGCGACCGCGGGCGCCGACACCTCGGTGCCCTCTTCCAGCGCCTCGTCGCCGATCACCACCGCCAGGGGCACCACGGTGATCCGGTGCCGGGTCAGGGCCTCCTGCGGCAGGTAGGCCGTGGAATCGGTGACGATAGCGACATGGGGCGACATGTGCGGGAGGTTACCCGCGCCGAAGGCCGGACGACAGTACGGCTCCGCCGAGGTGAACCCCGGTGAACGTCCTCGGAACCCTTCCCGGCCGCGCCCGGCCCGTCACAACGCCTTGGGCGGCTGCCCGGCACCGGGCTCGGACGCCGGCTCGCGCCGCCTCCCCGGCTGAGTGCGCGGTTCCGGTTCCGGCTCCGGGAGCGCCGCGGGCGCCCAGTGCCGCAACGCCCCGGCCTCCAGGTCGATGTCGCGGCCCAGCGCCGCGAGATCGTCGTCGGCGAAGCGGCGGGCGCGGTCCTGGGCGGCCCAGCGCAGCGAGTCCGCGGAATGGGTGATCCGCCGCGTGCGCTCCTCGAGCTCGCCGATCCGGGCGGCGATGCGGGCACGGTCGGGCTCGCGCTCCAGCAGCCTCAGTTCCGCGTCGAGCTCGTGGGCGTGGGAACGCAGCCGGCCGAGGAGGGCGACGGCCTCGCTCAGGGAGGGGTCCACGCTTGCCTGCCCCTCCAGCGCCTCTGCCGTGCTCGTGATGGACGTACGCAGCGCAAGGCGCAACTCGGCGAGCTTCCCGGCGGGCCCCGGCCGGCTGTAGCGGCGCGCTCTGAGACCGGTCTCCTCGACCACGCGGCGGGCCTCGATGCCCGTGCGCTCCACCCCGCGCTTGACCGCCCGCGCCGTCTTGACCGCGGCGAAGACGCCGAGCGCCATGAAAGAGGCGAAGAGCAGCAGGATCACGGCGACGGCGACATCCACGGCGGCTCCTCTGCCTGGTCGGCCCGGTCCGTCCGACCGGCCCGATCCGTTCGATCGGCTGTATGCCCACCGTAAACGGACGGGGACGGGCGAGGGTTCCGGGAGAACCCCTACCCGCCCCCTACACCGACGTGCGCCGACCGGGCGACCAGACGACCGTGCCGCCGTCACGTCCCCAGGCGGGCAGGCCACCGTCAGACGCTCAGCCCCTCAGGCCCTCAGGCCCTCAGGCGGGAACGATGTTCACCAGCTTCGGCGCCCGCACGATCACCTTGCGGACCCCCGCCCCGTCCAGCGCGGCGACGACCGCCGGGTCGGCCAGGGCCTGGGCCTCCAGGTCGGCCTCGGAGATCGTCGGCGGCACCTCCAGACGGGCCTTGATCTTGCCCTTGATCTGGACGACGCAGGTGACGGCCTCGTCCACCACGTACGCCGGGTCGGCCACCGGCAGGTCCTCGTGCGCCAGGGACCCGTCGTGGCCCAGCCGTCGCCACAGCTCCTCGGCGATGTGCGGGGCCAGCGGCGCGATCAGCAGCACCAGGGGCTCGGCCACCGAGCGCGGCACGGGGCCGCCCACCTTGGTCAGGTGGTTGTTCAGCTCGGTGATCTTGGCGATGGCGGTGTTGAAACGCAGCCCCTCCAGGTCCTGGCGGACGCCTTCGATCGCCTTGTGCAGCGCGCGCAGGGTGCTCTCGTCCGGCTCGGCGTCGGTCACCGTGACCTCGCCGGTCGTCTCGTCCACGACGTTGCGCCACAGCCGCTGCAGCAGCCGGTACTGGCCGACGACGGCGCGGGTGTCCCAGGGGCGGGAGACGTCCAGCGGGCCCATCGCCATCTCGTACAGGCGCAGGGTGTCCGCGCCGTACTCGGCGGCGATCTCGTCCGGGGTGACGGCGTTCTTCAGGGACTTGCCCATCTTGCCCAGCTCGCGCTTGACCTGCTCGCCGCCGTACCAGTGGCCGCCGTCCCTCTCCTCGGCCTCGGCCGCCGGGACGGGGAAGCCACGGCTGTCGCGGTAGACGTAGGCCTGGATCATGCCCTGGTTGAACAGCTTGTGGAACGGCTCGGCGGACGAGACGTGGCCCAGGTCGAACAGCACCTTGGACCAGAAACGCGCGTACAGCAGGTGCAGCACCGCGTGCTCGGCGCCGCCGACGTACAGGTCGACGCCGCCGTGCGGCTGCCCCTCGCGCGGGCCCATCCAGTACCGCTCGATCTCGGGGTCGACCAGTTTCCGGTCGTTGTGCGGGTCCAGGTAGCGCAGCTCGTACCAGCACGAACCGGCCCAGTTGGGCATGGTGTTGGTCTCGCGGCGGTAGCGGCGCACGCCCCGGCCGTCGCCCAGGTCCAGCTCGACGTGGACCCACGACGCGTTGCGGGACAGCGGGGTCTCGGGCTCGGTGTCCGCGTCGTCCGGGTCGAAGGTGCGCGGCGAGTAGTCCTCGACCTCTGGCAGCTCCAGCGGCAGCATCGACTCGGGCAGGGCGTGGGCGACGCCGTCCTCGTCGTAGACGATCGGGAAGGGCTCGCCCCAGTACCGCTGGCGGCTGAACAGCCAGTCGCGCAGGCGGTAGTTGATGGTGCCCTCGCCGATGCCGCGCTGCTCCAGGTACGCGATGACCTTGCGCTTGGCGTCGGCGACCTCCAGGCCGTTCAGGTCGATCTCGTCGTTGGCGGAGTTGATCGCCGGGCCCTGGCCGGTGTACGCCTCGCCCTCCCAGCCCTCGGGCGGCCGGACGGTGCGGATGATGGGCAGGTCGAAGACGGTGGCGAACTCCCAGTCGCGCTCGTCCTGGCCGGGGACGGCCATGATGGCGCCGGTGCCGTAGCCCATCAGGACGTAGTCGGCGACGAAGACCGGGATGCGGGTGCCGGTCAGCGGGTTCACCGCGTACGCGCCGCTGAAGACGCCGGTCTTGTTCTTGCCCTCGGTCTGCCGCTCGACGTCCGACTTGGCCTGGGCCTGCTTGCGGTACTCCGCGACGGCCTCGGCCGGGGTGGCCGCACCGCCGGTCCAGGCGTCCTTGGCGCCCTCGGGCCAGGCGGCCGGCACCACGGTGTCGACCAGCGGGTGCTCGGGAGCCAGCACCATGTAGGTGGCGCCGAACAGGGTGTCGGGGCGTGTGGTGAAGACGGTGACCGGGGTGTCGCCGTGACCCTCGACGGCGAAGTCGACCTTGGCGCCCTCGGAGCGGCCGATCCAGTTGCGCTGCTGCAGCTTGATCGCCTCGGGCCAGTCCAGCGCGTCCAGGTCGGCCAGCAGGCGGTCCGCGTAGGCGGTGATGCGCATCATCCACTGGCGCAGCTTGGCCTTGAAGACCGGGAAGTTCCCGCGCTCGGAGCGGCCGTCTGCGGTGACCTCCTCGTTGGCCAGCACGGTGCCCAGGCCGGGACACCAGTTGACCGGGGACTCCGAGGCGTACGCCAGGCGGTACTCGCCCAGCACGGCGTCGCGCTCGGCGGGGGTCAGCTCGGCCCACGCCCGCCCGTCGGGCGTGGGCCGCTCACCCTTCTCGTACTGCTCGACCAGCTCGGCGATGGGGCGGGCGCGGTCGGCCTGCGGGTCGTACCAGGAGTTGAAGATCTGCAGGAAGATCCACTGGGTCCACTTGTAGTAGTCCGGGTCGATAGTGGCGAACGACCGGCGCTTGTCGTGGCCCAGGCCCAGCCGGCGCAGCTGGGACCGCATGTTGTTCATGGCCGCCTCGGTGGTGACCCGAGGGTGCTCGCCGGTCTGCACGGCGTGCTGCTCGGCGGGCAGGCCGAAGGCGTCGAAGCCCAGGGTGTGCAGCACGTTGTGCCCGGTCATCCGCTGGAAGCGGGCGAAGACGTCGGTGGCGATGTAACCCAGGGGGTGGCCGACGTGCAGTCCCGCGCCCGAGGGGTACGGGAACATGTCCATGATGAACTTCTTGGGCTTGGCCAGCTCGCCGTCCCCGGCCAGGTCACCGGTGGGGTTCGGGGCGGCGAAGGTCTGGTTCTGCTCCCAGAAGTCCTGCCAGCGGCTCTCGATGTCGGCGGCCAGGGCGGCCGTGTAGCGGTGGGGCGCAGCCGCCTCGGCGGCGGGGGTGGTCTCGCTCATCGTCCTTCGTACTCCATCGCTGTCATGACGGCCTGCGGCCCGGCCGCCGTACGGACATCTGCCTGCGAACTGCGGAAACGAAAAAGCCCCTCGCACAGGAGGGGCGCCGCACTGACATCGATCCTGGTCAGCGCGGCTTGCTAAGCAGAAGGCGTACGGCATGCATGGGGTCAGGGTACCCCAGAGCGGAAAGGGCCCGTACCGAGGATCCCCCCGGTACGGGCCCGTCCCTGCCGTTTCCGGCCGTGCTCAGCGGCGGTGGTGCGGCTTGTACGAGTCGACGTACCCGCGCGCCGGGGTGCCGACGCCGGTCACGTCGTCGTACCCGACGACCGCGGACAGCGAGCTGTCCTTGCCGAGGCTGCGGAGCGAGGTGAGCAGCCCGTCCGCCGCGTCGAAGCCGTTGGCGTAGTCCACGCGGACCACCGCGAGGTCCTTGCCGCGGCCCAGCGGGTGGTCGGTCACGTCGTGGTACGCGCCGGTGCCGTAGCGGTCGTAGATCAGCGGGTTCGCGAAGCCGATCGGCACGCCGTGCCGGGCCTGCTGCGCCAGCGCCTGGACGCCCGCGATGACGGGCGCGGCGAGCGAGGTGCCACCGATGCGGTACTCGCTGTACTGGAAGGACCCGTCGGGGAACGCTTGGGTCTGGCCGACCAGGAAGCCGGTGTTCGGGTCGGCGACGGCCGCGATGTCCGGCTCGACGCGCTGCTTGACCGTGCCACCGCCTGCCAGGGCGAGCGAGTCGGGGACGACGCCGCGCTGGTAGAAGGGCTGCCCGTAGAGCCTGCTGGTGCCGCCGCCCGCGCCGGAGGTGAAGCCGCCGGGGAAGGCCGTCCAACTGGAGCCGTCCACGGACAGCGTTGCCCTCAGGGTGCCCCAGCCGGTCTCCCACTGGTACTTGTCGCCCTTGCCGACGGCGAGCGAGGTGCCGCCGACGGAGGTGACCCAGGGGGAGTTCGCCGGGGTGTCGACCTGCTTCGCGCCCGTGCCCAGCGGGTTCGCCACGTTGTCGCCCGCGTCGCCGGAGGAGAAGTAGAAGCCGATGCCCTCGACCGCGCCGATCTGGAAGATCCGGTCGTAGGCGGCGGCGATGTCCGGCGTCTCGTTGGACTCGAGGTCGCCCCACGAGTTGGAGACGATGTCGGCGAGCCGGTGGTCGACGATCTTGCCGAGCGCGTCGAGCAGGTCGTCGTCCGTGCAGGAGGAGGCGCCGACGTAAGTGATGTCGGCGGCCGGTGCGACCGCGTGCACCGCCTCGACGTCCAGGGTCTCCTCGCCGTACCAGCCGGAGGCGTCGCACTCGTCGGGGCTCGTGTAGCGGTAGTCGTCCGGCAGCACCTGGGAGAGCTGGCCGCGCTTGTACGGGGCGTCGCCGTTGCGGGCGGCGTACTTCTGGGCGTCGGCGACGATCGTCGGGGAGGCGAACGCGTCGGTGATGGCGACGGTGACGCCCTTGCCGTTGTACGAGCCGGCGCCGTAGGCGGCGCGCAACTGCCTGCCCGTGTAGCCCTTGACGGCGTACGGGGCGTGCGTGCCGTAGGCGACCGGCAGCTTCTTGTCGGTGTTCGACCCGTAATAAGTGGAGAAGGGGCCGGAGTTCTTGAAGACGGCACCGGGCGGCGGCAGCGTGTCCTGGTGCCGCGCGCGCCGCGGGGAGTTGTCCAGGCCGGTGACCGTGAGCACCGCGCCGCCCAGGGAGGCCGGGACGGAGGCGGTCCCGGTCGGGGCGTGGTAAGTCTTCGCGCCCTTTACGTAGTTGTGGAGCTGGGTGCCGAAAGCCTTCTCCGCGTCGGCGACCTCGCCGGTGACGGTCAGGTAGTGGTCGTTGGCACCGGTGATTTTCAGCCCGGAGGACTCCAGCCACTACCGGGTCTGCGCGACCTGCCGCGCGGAGGCGCCGAAGCGGGCCTTGGCCCGCTTCGGCGAGAGGAACTTGCCGTACGAGACGGAACCGGGGTCGGACACCGCCTGCGCGTAGGCCGCCAGGCCCTGGGCGTCGCGGCCTGCGAGGTACACCCGGAGGGTGACCTCGGCCGAGTCGGCGGTGGCGCCCTTGTCCGCCTTTGCGGTGGCCCAGGCCGGCTTGCCGCCGGCGAGGTTGTGACGTCCGTGCGATGCGTCGGCCTGGGCGCTGGGTATGCCCATCGCCAGCACACCGGCGGCCAGCGGCAGTGTCGCCGCCAGGGCCAGGCCGGCCCGCTTCCTCGAGCGGGTGGAGCTCATGTAACCCCCTGCTGTGTGAAGTTCGCGCGGAGCGGCGGCGCGCCGGAACCGGCAGCGCGCGTGGACCGCCAGGCCACTCTCGCGGTGAACAGCTCACGCCAGGGACATGTGTGCGCCAAGAAGGACTCAAGGAAGGCCCACGAAAGGGCAATTGGGACGGCAATCCGACTCGGAATGCGGACATATGGTGCCGGAGAGCGGGCGCTCCGCTGAAGGACCGGTCATCCCTGCCGAACAGCGCCCGAACAGCGCCCGAACAAACCGACGTTAGCAGTTCGTAATGATCGTCATCCCGGGTTGTCGAAAGACGATCGATCCGACCACCCGTACGGGTTAGCGTCTGCCGCATGCGCACCAACCGACAGTCCCCGGACGGTCGCCGGACCCCCCCGATACCGGCGAGCGACATCCTGTCCGGGGCCCTTCGCGCCGCACGGTCGCCCCGCGCCTGGGCGATCGCCGGCACCGCCGCCGCCCTGCTCGTCCTCGCCGCCACCGCGGGTCCGTACCTGCGGGCGTTCCTGGACTTCGGCGCCGGCGTCCTCACCCTCGTCTCCCTGAGCTGCACCGTCATCTGGGGCCTGGTGTCCACCGACACCTTCTTCCTCGGGCCCCGCGAACGCCTGCTCACCCAGGGCATCCACCGTGGCCTGGGCGTGGCCGCGATCGGGTTCCTGATCCTGCACGTGACGACGAAGGTCATCGAGGTACGTGTCACCACCGCCGGCGCCTTCCTCCCCCTCGGGGTGACCGGCCGGGACGGCCTCATCGCTCTCGGCGTGCTGGCCGCCTACCTGATGATCCTCGCCGCCGCCACGGGCGCCATGCGCAGCATCTTCGCCGCCAACCGGCACCCCGTCCGGTGGCGCATCCTGCACAGCACGGCGTACGCGTCCTGGTGCATGGCGCTGATCCACGGCCTGCAGTCCGGCCGTTCGGCCAAGTCCTGGATCGTCGTGGCCTACGGGATCTGCCTGGTGGGTGTCGCCATCGGCCTGATCTACCGGCTCCGCAGGACCCGCGGCGAGGCGCTCTTCCCCGAGACCCGCGAACGCTCCGCCTCCTTCCGCAAGCTCGGGGGCGAACGGGCCGCGTCCCGGGGCGGTTCCGGCGGCCGACGGCGCGCCGCGCCGCGTGAGGAGACCGGGCCCAGCCTGGCCAGCGCCTACAGCGAACCGCTGCCGCCGCTGCCCAACTTCCCCACCGCCCAGCAGTACACGGCTGTCCCTCCCCCGGCCCCTGACCGTACCCTCGGCATGGATCCCGCGGCCGCCACGATGCAACTGCCGCAGTTACCGGCCGAACCTCAGGCGACGTACCCGCAGCAACCGCAGGTGCCGTACCAGCAGCAACTCCAGCAGCAGGCCCAGCAGGCCGGCTGGGACGGCACCCCGGCGTGGGGTACGCCGATGCCGGGCGGCGCGCAGGACGCGGACCCGCTGGGGGCCGACCGGCTCCAGCCGATCGCCTGGCAGCAGTCCACGCCCGGACCCTATGAAGGACAGCGATGAGCGTTCCCGCCATACCGAACCGGTCACCCGCCCCTCGTTCGGGGGCGGGTGACGTGCTCCCCGACGTGCGCACTGTCGGGCTGCCCCGGATCACCGCGGGTTTCGACGAGGTGGAGCGCCTGGACCGGGTGACCCACCTGAACGTCCACGGCTCCATGCCGAGCATGACCGAGGGCGAACTGCTCGACCTCGCCGAACTGATGGGCCTGCGCGGTCGCGGCGGCGCGGGTTTCCCCTTCTACAAGAAGCTCAAGGCCGTCGGTGAGGCCGCGCGCCGGCGCGGCTCCCCCACCGCGGTGATGGTCAACGGCTGCGAGGGCGAGCCGGCCTGCCGCAAGGACGCGGTCATCCTGCGCCGCGCCCCGCATCTCATGCTGGACGGGGCCCTGCTGTGCGCCGAGATCCTCGGCGCCCGCGAACTCGTCATCAGCGTCACCCGCGACACCAACGAGCAGTCCGTCCGCGACGCGCTGGCCGAACGCGGCCTCGGCACCAAGCGCGGCCGCCAGCTGAGGGCCCGGATCGTGCGCATGCCGGAGCGCTTCGTGTCCGGCGAGTCCTCGGGCATCATCTCGGCGGCCAACGGCGGCCTCCCCCTGCCGCCCGGCAAGAAGGTGAGTGCGAGCGAATCCGGCCTCGGCGGCCTGCCGACACTCTTCTCCAACACCGAGACCTACACCCAACTGGCCATCGGTGCCCGCATGGGAGCAATCCGCTTCGGCTCCGCGGGCGCCCCCGGCGAGCCCGGCACCGCCATGCTGACCGTCTCCGGCTCGGTGCCCCGGCAGACGGTCGTGGAGACCCCGACGGGCGTGCCGATGTCGTACATCCTGCAGATGTGCGGCGGTAACCCGGGGCAGGGCGTGCTCGTGGGCGGCTACCACGGCAACTGGATCGACCCCAACGTCGCCTCGATGGTGACCATCGCCCGCGAGAGCCTGGAGGCCCACAAGGCCACCCTGGGCGCGGGCGCCCTGCTCCCGCTGGACCCGGGCCTGTGCCCGCTGGGCGAGTCGCTGCGGGTCGCGCAGTGGCTGGCCGCCGAGACGGCCGGCCAGTGCGGGCCGTGCCGCCTCGGGCTGCCGCGTATGGCCGGACTGCTCCAGGACGTGCTCAACGGCGGCGGGCAGGCCGCGCTGGAGCAACTGCGGCAGACCGCGGTGGCGGTGAAGGGCCGCGGGGTGTGCAAGCACCCCGACGGCTCGATGCGCTTCGTGATGTCCACCATCAACGCCTTCACCGACGACCTGGCCGCCCACGTCCTCGGCGGCGGCTGCGGGCGCCCCACGGTGGGCGTGCTCCCACTGCTGAAGTCCGACCCGCCGGTGCTGCGCGGCGGCGCCCCCGCGGGCGCGACGGCCGCGCAGCCCAGCAACAAGCGCCTGGTCGTGGACTGGACGCTGTGCAAGGGCCACGGACTGTGCGCCGGCGTGCTGCCCGAGATCGTACGGCTGGACCGGGACGGCTACCCCGATATCGCCGGCACCCCCGTCCCACCGCACCTGGACGCGGCGGCGCAGCGCGCGGTGGCCCGCTGCCCCGCACTGGCGCTGCGCATGGAGGAGGGCGGCCGCCGCTGACCGCGGCCGCGTGGCAGAGGGGCCCGGCACCCACGGCCCACGGTGCCGGGCCCCTCGTACGTCCGTGCCGGCCGCCGGGCCGGCACCGCGCGCTCACTCCGCGCGGTCACCGGTCATGCGTCGCAGCCACTGCCGGGCCAGCCGGCGCTCCTCGTTGCTGAACCCGGCCTCGAGCTCCCGTTCGCGCTCGCGCACCACGGGCCGGGCCTCCTCGAGGCGCTCACGCCCGGCGTCGGTCAGGAAGACCTGCTGGCTGCGGCCGTCCGTGGGGTGCCGCCGGCGTTCGACCAGACCCTGGTCCGCGAGCCCGGCGAGCAGTTCGTTGGCCGACTGCCGGGTGCTCGCGACGGCACGGGCCAGGTCGGCGATGGTGATGCCCGGCTGGTCCGCCAGCACGAGCAGGGACGCGTACTGGGCGACGGACAGCCCGAGCCCCGACAAGGCGCCGTCCATGGCCCCGCGCATGTTCAGCCAGGCCTGACGCACCAGGAAGCTCAGGCAGAGCTCATCGATGTCGGCGTCCACCCAGGTCTCCCCTCGCATTGACAGGAACCTTACGTTCTTGGCACGCTAAGAACGTAAGGACCCTGTCCATCTTACCCGAGACGGCCGGTCCGCAGCAGTTCCGTCATACCCGCTCACCGGAGGTGTGCCGTACTATGTCCGATCGCTTAAGGAGTGGGCAGGGAGAGCCCGAGGTCAATCCGGGCCTGGTGCTGCTCCTCTGCTCGGGCGCGACCTTCATGGCGTTCCTCGACCTGTCCGTCGTGAACATCGCGTTCCCCAAGATCATCGAGAAGTTCCCGGACACCGGGATGGCCACGCTGACCTGGGTGGTCAGCGGCTACGCGGTGATGTTCGCCGCCGTACTGACGCCGGCGGGACGGCTGGCCGACACCGTCGGGCGCACCAAGGTCTTCCTCTGGTCGCTGGCCGGCTTCACGCTCGCCTCACTGGCCTGCGGCGCGGCCACCGGCCCGGAGTGGCTGATCGGGGCGCGGTTCGCGCAGGGAGCGCTCGCGGCGGGGATGATCCCCTCTGCGCTCAGTCTGATCATGTCCTCGACCCCACTGGAGAAGCTGATCAAGGCGATCGGCACCTGGTCGGCGGTGGCGGGTTTCTCCGCGGTCGTCGGCCCGGCCATCGGCGGCGTGCTCGTGGAGCAGCTGAGCTGGCGTGCGGTCTTCTACATCAATGTGCCCATCGGCGTCCTGCTGGCCGTCGCCGGGCTGAGGGCGCTCCCCCGCCATCAGCCCGCGACGGGCAGCAGGCTTCCCGACGTCGTGGGCACGGCGGCGCTCGCGCTCGGCATCGGACTGGTCGTGGCCTCGCTCACCGAGGGCGACTCCTGGGGATGGACGAGCGCCCGCACGCTCGGCCTGCTCGCCGGCGGACTGGCTCTGGGCGCGTTCGCGGTGCTGAGGTCGCGGCGGCACGAGTCCCCGGCCATCGCCACCGACCTGTGGAAGAGCCGGAAGTACGCGGTGGTCAACGGCGTCTCCGCGGTCTTCGGCGTGTCGATGTTCGCCTGGCTGCTGGCGGGCGCGCTCTTCGCCACCGGGGTGTGGCACTGGAGCATCATGGAGGCCGCCGGGGCGATGAGCGTCGGCGCGGTCGCCTCCATGATCACCTCGACCGCCGCCGGCCGGGTCTCCCGACCGGCGACGCATCGCTGGCTGGTGGTCCTCGGCGCGCTGATGTTCGCCGCGTGCACCGCGCTGATGGGCAGTGACTTCCTGGGCGCCGAACCCGACTTCTGGGGGGCCTGGGTCCCGACCGGACTCCTGGGCGGCGGCGGTCTCGGCTTCGCCGTCACCTCGCTGTCGTCCATCGCGGCGACCGCGCTCCCGCCGCTGCAGTTCGCGGCCGGCGTGGGGATGAACCTCACCGCGCGCCAGATCGGCGGCGCCCTGGGGACGGCGATGCTGGCCGCGATCCTGGCCGCGCACTCGGCGCCGGGCATCGACGCCTTCCACGACCTGTACCGGGCGTGCACGGCCGTCACCGTCGTGGCGGCGCTCGCCGCCCTGGGGCTCACCGACCGGGCCCCCGCGGCCGCCCCGCGGCAGGAGGCGGACACGCCGGCACCGGCGGAGGTCTCCGGCTCCTGACCCCCGCCCCGGAGCCGGGAAAATCGGCGGCCGGGAGAACATTGAATCGTTCTCCCGGCCGCCGCCCCCCCCGTTTTCCCTCAACATTCCCCACGATTGCTCACCGAACGGCGGAGTAAATCATTCCGGAAAGAATTCAAGGAATAAACCAATCCGCTCCCGCCGATCATTACCGATGGGTCGACTCAAATAATTTTCTTGCAGTCAACCCCTCCCCATGGCAGACTCGGTCGCGGCAGGGCCGGAACTTCGAAAACGACCATGTTCCGGCTCGTAGATCAGTGACCGCGGGGGGACCTGGTGCACACCGTTCTTGATTGGCTCGACCATGCCGCCGAAGATCGCGGAATCCATTTCTCGGATTCCGGTACCGGCTGGTCGTTCGTCTCCTACACCACACTGGCCGGCGAGGCGCACCGAGTGGCCTCCTTGCTCCATGCCCACGGCGCACAGCCCGGCGACGTGGTGTCTTTGCTGGTCAGCGAGGTACGTGACTTCGCACCCGCCTTCCTGGGCACCATGCTGGCCGGCCTCACACCGGCCCCCATCGCCTCGCCCCTCACCTTCCAGGGGAATGACCGGTACACCGAGCACGTCACGGACATCCTGAAGGTCGCCGAACCGGTCCTGGTGCTGTCCGACGCGCCCCTCGCCGAAATAGCCGGGAAAACATCGGCACAACTGGACGGCAGCTCCGTGGTACTCCTCGACGGCGCGGCAGAATTACCGATCGAGGATTCCGCGCGACGCGCTCCGGCGAACCTCGGGCTCCTGCAGTTCACGTCGGGATCCAGCGGCTCCCCGAAGGGGGTCCGGGTGTCCCGGGACAATCTGGCGGCGAATGTCCGGAGCATTCACGAGTGGCTGGGGATATCCGCCGCCGACTCCTGCTCCTCCTGGCTCCCGCTCTACCACGACATGGGGCTCATCGGAACGTTCCTCGGTTCGCTCACGGCCCAGATCGACCTGTGGCTCATGTCACCCCTGGACTTCGTTCGGGACCCGCTGCGCTGGCTGGAGGCGCACGGCCGGCACGGCGCGACCGTGACCACCGCCCCCAATTTCGGATACGGCTACACCGCCAAACGCGTCCGTCCGCAGGACCTGGAGGGAATGGACTTCTCCGGCTGGCGGGTCGCCATGAACGGAGCGGAGCGCATCGATCCCCGTGCCGCCGCCGCCTTCGACGCGCTGCTGGCCCCTCACGGCTTCCGCGCCACGGCCTTCGCCCCCTGCTACGGACTCGCCGAGGCCACCCTCGCCGTCTCGGGCGTCACGCCGGGCACCGGGGCGCGCACCGTACGGCTGGAGGGCGGACTGCACACCGGCCGGCCGGTCGTGCCCACCGACCGCGGACGGCTCGGGTCCGCACACCCCGACGGCGGGACGAACTGGCTGACGTCCTGCGGCCCGGCGGTGCCGGGCACCCGCGTGGACATCGTCGACGAGGACGGCGCGCCGCTCCCCGAGGGGCACTTCGGCGAGATCCGCGTCCGGGGGGCGTCCGTGGCGGGCGGCTACCGGTCCTCGGTACCGGACGCCTCGTCCGACTTCACGGACGGCGGCCTGCGCACCGGCGACTCCGGATTCCTGCTGGACGGCGAGCTGTTCGTGGTCGGGCGGGTCGGCGACAGCATCAAGGTCCGCGGTCGGAAGGTGCACGCGGAGGACCTCGAGACCGCGCTCACCGCGATCGACGGCATCCCGTCCGGGCGCTGTGCCGTCGCCCTCGGCACGACCGGTGAGGCCCACCACGTGGTGGCCGTCGTCGAATCGGGGCAGGCCGGCTGGCTCGACGGCGCGCTCGCCGTGGTCCGCGCCGCCACCGACGACACCGTCGGGGTCACCGTGGTCCGCGCCGCGCGGGGCGGCATCCCCCGCACCTCCAGCGGCAAGCCGCGCCGGCGCCTGCTCTGGCGCCGCTTCCAGGACGGAGAGGCCATCGGGGAGGTCGTGCACGGCACGGCTCCCGCCGGCCCCGTCACCGGCTGACCCGGCGCCTCCCGCACATCCGGCGCACCCGGCCCTCCCGGCACGTGCGCCGCAGCCGCAGTCCCCTTCACAGTCCCATGCGCAGCACATTCCTTTCCGTCATCCGTGAATTCCGCCGCATTCCCGCCGCGGTCACGCATGCCCTGACGACGTGAATTCCCACAAGGAGACGAGTGCCATGACGACCGCCGCCACCACGGACACCGGCCCCGGCCAGGGATACGTCCCCGACATCACCGCGGAAACCGGCGCCGACGAGCACGGACCCGGCCAGGAACGGCAGGGCCGGCTCGCCACCTCCGCCGACCTCTACCGCCGCTGGGAACGGCAGCAGTGGAGCGTCGCCGAGGTCAGGCCGGCCCGTGACGCGGAGCGCTGGAACGCCCTCACCCCGTTCATGCGGCAGCAGATGCTGGGCGCGCTGGCCGAACTGGAGGTCGGCGAGGTCGCGGTGACCCACACCCTCGGCACGCTGATCGACAGCCCGCCGACCGAGGACGACCGCATCTACCTGTGCACCCAGCTCGCCGACGAGGCCCGCCACGTGAGGTTCTTCCAGACCTACCTGGAGGACGCCTGCGGCATCGACCTCGACGCCGCGGAGGGCGGCGACCTGGAGGCGGCGGCCGACTACGCCAAGGTCTTCGCCCCCGAGCTCACCAGGGTCACCTCGGAGGTCCGGCGCAGCGGCGACACCGAGTCCTGGTACCGCGCCCTGGTCTACTACCACCTGATCACCGAGGGCGTGCTGGCCGCCACCGCGCTGCGCACCACCCGCTTCCTCGCCCGGCGGCTGCGGCTGGCCGCCCTGGAGGAGGGCCTGACCAACGTCACGCGGGACGAGTCCCGGCACGTCTCGTTCGGGCTGCGGGCCGCCGAGGACGGCGTGGCGCGCGGTTTCGGCCGAGTGGTCGAGGACGCCCACTTCGAGGCGGTCGGGATGGCGGCCTGGGTGCTCGTCGGCCCGGCCCGCCACAACCCCTCGCCCGCCATCCCCGCCGCGCTCGCCAGCCGGGCCGCGCAGTTGCAGGGCTCCGTCGACATCGGCGAGGAGCGGCTGGTCAAACAGCTGCGCCTGATCGGTATGCCCGAACTGGCCGACCGCGCCCAGCGGGCCTGGCGCGAGGAGATCGACAAGGCGCTCTCCGCCTACGAGGAGCGGTGGTCGGCCCCGCACCCGATCCGTGCCGCGGCCCGCGACGCCGCCGCCCGGTGAGCCACCCGTCAGTACACCTCTCAGGAAAGTGAGTTCGGCATGTCCAACGAGTCCACACGCGCCAGGGTCCGCGAGATCGTCGGCGAGATGAGCCCCAGCGGCAAGCGGGACGTCGCCCCCTCGGACCTCCTGGTGGAGGACCTCGGCTACGACTCCCTCGCCGTGATCGAGCTGTCGCTGCAGATCGAGTCCGCCTTCGGTCTCAGTTCCGTGAGCCAGGGGACGGTGCCCGACATCATCACCGTCCAGGACGTCGAGGAGCTGGTCGTGCAGGCCCTCGCCACCCCCATCGACGCCGCGTGAGCGCCGCCGTGACCCCGGCGAAGGAGCGCGCCGACCGGCACTGCCTGGCGGAGGACGCGGCGGCGGAGCTGCTGCGCCCCGCGCCCTGGCGCCGGTTCGCCGTGATGGGCGACAGCTTCGCCCAGGGCGTGGGCGGCCCGTGCCCCGGCTACGCCGACGTGCCCTGGCCCGATCGGGTCGCGGGCGCCCTGCGGGCCACCCGGCCCGGACTGGAGTACCTCAACACCGGCGAGACGGGGCTGCGCACCGCCCAGGTGCGCGAGACCCAGCTGGAGCGGGTGCTGGCGTTCCGCCCCGACCTGGTGAACGTCGCCTCCGGCGGCAACGACCTGTTCGTCCCGGAGCCCGACCTGGACGCGGTCGAGGCCGACCTCGACGCCATCTACCGGGCGCTGCGCGAGCGGAAGGCGCACATCTTCGCCTTCACGGTCGCCGACATCTTCGACGCCTTCCCCGAACTGGCCGAGTTCCGCACCAGGATCGCCGCGCTGAACGAGCGGATCAGGGCCGTGGCCGGCCGCTACGACGCCACCGTCGTGGAGATGGAGCGGCATCCGGTCCGGAACGAGCCCACGCTGATGAGCGGGGACGGGATCCACTTCTCGATGCACGGCCACGCCGTGCTCGCGTCCGAGATCATCCGCAACCTCGCGCAGGACGTCGCGTGACCGGGCCCGCCGCCTCGGCCGCCGGCGCCGACTACGTCGTGGTCGGCGCCGGCTCGGCCGGCTGCGTCCTCGCCGCGCGGCTGAGCGAGGACCCCTCGGTGCGGGTCGTCCTCGTCGAGGCGGGCGGTCCCGATCGCAAGGCGGAGATCAGCATCCCGGCCGCGTTCCCCAAGCTGTTCGGCACGGAGTACGACTGGGCGTTCTCCACCGCCCCCCAGCCGGCCCTGGGCGGCCGTGAGGTCTTCTGGCCGCGGGGCAGGACCCTGGGCGGTTCCTCCTCGCTCAACGCCCAGATCTGGACGCGCGGTCACCGCGCGGACTACGACGGCTGGGCCGCCGCCGGCCTCACCGGCTGGGGCTTCGCCGAGGTGGAACCGTACTTCCGGCGGGCCGAGGAGACCCTGGGCGTCCGGCACCTGCGGGATCCCAATCCGACCACCGCCGACTTCCTCGCCGCCTGCGCCAAGGCGGGCATCCCGCCGATGGGCGACACCGAGTGGACGGCGCCCGAGGGCTGCGGGCCGATCCGCGTGACCCAGCGCAACGGCCGTCGCTGGAGCACCGCCGACGCCTATCTGCGCCCCGCCCTCGGCCGGGACAACCTGACCGTCCTCACCGCGGGGCAGGCCCGGCGGGTCGTGCTCGACGGCACCCGCGCGGTCGGCGTGGAGATCGCCACGGTGGACGGCCCGCGGACGGTGGCGGCGGCCCGCGAGGTGATCCTCGCCGCGGGCGCGGTGGGCAGCCCGCACCTGCTCATGCTCTCCGGCGTCGGCGACCCGGAGCAGCTGCGCGCGCACGGCGTCCCGGTCGCCGTGGAGCTGCCCGCGGTGGGCCGGGGGCTGAGCGACCACCTGTTCGCGCCGCTCGCCCTGGCCGCCCGCGAACCGGTCTCGCCGGGCATCGGCGACCAGGCCGAGGACGTGATGCGGTACTTCCGCCACCGCACCGGGAAGCTGAGCTCCAACCTCGCCGAGGCCGTGGCCTGGCTGCGCACCGACGAGCGGCCGGCGGCCCCGGACGTCGAACTGCTGTGGATGCCGGTGCCGTTCCTCGACCACGGGCGCGGCGACCCCGGGCACGGGGTGACGCTCAGCGTCGTCCTGCTGCAGCCGCAGAGCCGCGGCCGGATCACGCTGCGGTCCGCCGACCCGGCCGCGGCGCCCCTGATCGACCCCGGCTATCTGACCGACCCGGGCGGGGCCGACCTGGCCACGCTGACCGCGGGCATCCGCCGGGCCCAGGACATCCTCCGCCGGGAGCCGCTGGCGCCGTGGCTCGGGGAGCCGCTGGTCGCCGGGGTCCTGGACGATTCCGCCGACGCCGTGGCCGCCCTGGTGCGACGCCACGCGGAGACGCTCTACCACCCCGTGGGCACCTGCCGTATGGGGGCGGACGAGGCGTCGGTCGTGGATCCCCTGTTCTGCGTGCGGGGGACAGCGGGACTGCGCGTCGTCGATGCCGGCGCACTTCCTGTCGTCCCCCGCGCGCACACCCACGCCCCGACCGTGATGCTCGCCGAGCGCGCGGCCGACCTGCTGCGCACCGCCTGACCCGAGCCCGATGAACGAGAGGCCATCCGCCATGACCGTGGACCACCGGACACTGTTCTGCGCCCTGCTCGCCGACGACGACTTCACCGCCAAGCTGAAGGACCGCGGTCTCTCGCTGTTCTTCGTCCAGCCCGAGCCCGGCGCCGCCGTCTTCGTCTCCTCCGACGGTGTGGTGACGGGCGAACCGCCCTTCCCTCCCACCCTGCGCTTCGAGATGGGGCCGGACACCGCCCACGAGGTGTGGAGCGGCCGGCTGCCGCTGATGAACGCCGTGGTGGAGCGCCGGCTGACCATCAAGGGCCCGGTCGCCCAGGTACGGCAGCTGGCCGACCTGCTGCCCGCGGTGGGCGCCGCGTACGCCGAGCTGTCCGCCTGACCCGTCCGTGACGCCTTCGACGACCGTACGACATCGATGAAAGGCATGACCGCCATGACCGCCGCCGTCAGCACCGGCATCGTGACCAATGCGCCGACCCTGTCCGACGCGGCCGCCCTCAGCGCGGCCGCCATGCCCTCCCTGTTCACGCTGCCGCCCGAGGTGGAGCGGCTGCGCGACGAGGTCCGCGAGTTCGCGCGCACCGTCGTGAAGCCCCGTGTCCTCGACAACGACCTCGCGCCGCACGACGACTTCGACTGGGAGATCGTCCGCCAGGGCCACGAGCTGGGGCTGCTGCGGATGACCCTGCCCCGGGAGTTCGGCGGCCGAGGCGTGGGGGTGCTCGGTGTCGCCGTCGCCCTGGAGGAGCTCGCCGCCGTCTGCGCCAGTACCGCGCTGATCTTCGGTGCGTCGCTGCTCGGCCAGAGCAGCGTGCTCGCCTCCGGCGACCCCGACCTCCAGGCCCGGTTCATCCCCGGGTTCCTCGGCGCCGAGCCGGTGCTCGCCTGCAACGCCATCACCGAGGAGGTGGCCGGCTGCGACCTGCTCATCCCGGAGAACTCCCCGTACGCACAGGAGGTGACCACCGCCCGCCGGGAGGGCGACACCTACGTCCTCAACGGCGTCAAGCGGTTCATCACCAACGGCAAGGTCGCGCAGTGGTGCACCGTCTTCGCCAACCTCGAGGGACATCCGGGGGCGGACGGCCTGACCACCTTCGTCGTCCCGCTGGACAGCGAGGGCGTGACCCGCGGCCCGGTCGCGGACAAGATGGGCTACCGCGCCTGCCTCGGCACCACCCTGGTCCTCGAAGAGGTCAGGGTCCCCGCCGCGAACGTGGTGCACGGCGAGGGCAACGGCTGGAACTTCCTCACCATGCAGTCCAACCAGGCCCGCGCCACCGTCGCCGCGATCTCCACCGGCGTCGCCCGGGGCGCGTTCGAGATCGCCAAGCAGTGGTGCGGCGAGCGCGTCCAGGCCGGGGTGCCGCTGTACCGGCACCAGTTCAGCGCGCGGAAGCTCGCCGACATGTCCGTGAAGATCGACGCCGCCCGGCTCCTCTACCTCCAGGCCGCCCACCAGGCCGACAACATGCTGCCCGCCCCCACCTACGGCCCGGCCGCCGCCAAGCTCTTCGCGGACCGGATCGCCATCGAGGTGGCCGAGGAGGCCATGTCGATGCTCGGCGCCCGCGGCTACTGCCGGGAGTACGACGTCGAGAAGTTCGTCCGCGAGTCCTTCGGGGCCCGCATCTACGAGGGCACCCCAGAGGTCCTCGCACTGGCCGTCACGGGCGCGCTCTACGGCCACCGCGCCTGATCCACGATCCGGCCGAGGGAGCCATCGCGATGGAGCAGACACTCGAACGGGCCCGGAGCACCGACGTCTACGCCGCCGAGGTGCAGATGGTGCACAGCCTGACCAGTTTCACGGGGCTCGCCGCCCAGGTGCCCGCGGAGAGCCTCCTCTACCACTGCGAACGGCCCGGCGGCCCGACCGTCCTCGCCGTGCGCGACGACGGGCTGCCGGAGCCGTACCGCCACGGTATCTACGGCTTCCGGCTCGCCCAGTACCTGCGCCTGAGGTTCGCCAGCGCGGATCTCGCCTTCCGGCGCTCGCTGGTGACCGAGCCCCACGGCGGCCACCGCAACGAGATCCACGTGCTCGCCCTCGACGGGCCGAGCGGCGCGATCCTGCGCTATCTCTCGCTGGTCGGCTCGACCAACCCGGTGCCCCGGCACCTCAAGGACCCGGCACGGTCGCTCTTCCCGTGCGAGGTCGCCCACGGAGTCAATCTCTTCGAGCACGTGGAGTGCGACGGGGACCTGGACACCAGCCGCGTGTGGGAGGTCAAGCGGCTGGTGCACCGCGCCGAGCAGAATCGTTCCAGCGCCTACGCGCGGCTCCGCCTGACACTGGAGCTGATGCTCGGCTTCTACACCGCGCTCGGCCGGATCGAGCCGGCCCCCGAGGCGCTCGTGGGGGACGGCGAGGAGGGCGTCGCGATCCGCAGGCTGCTGCGCAGCCTGAAGGACATCACGGTGCTGGAGGGCACCCGGCCCTCGCTGCCCGCCGACGACCTGATGTTCCCGCTCTACACGCAGCGCGACGTGGTGAAGCCCTTCGTGGCGCGGGCTCCGCACGGCGAGGAACTTCGGCGACTGATCCGACACATCGACCGCGCCCTGACCGACCGCAATCCGCTGGACGCCCTCAAGGGCCTGGTGGAGACGGTCGGCGGCCGCTTGCGGAGGGTTCACGTATGACCGGCATCCACACGACCGCACCCGTCCCGGCCCGCGCCGCGACCGCCGCCACGGGGACGGGCGGCGCCCCCGACGCGTTCTACGCCGCGTTCACCGAACGCAACCGCGGCCTGATCCCGGACGCCGCGCAGCGGGCGCTGCGGACGGCCGTGGTGCTCGTCGCGGGGTGCGGATCGACGGGCGGGGCGGCCGTCGATCCGCTGACCCGGCTGGGCGTGCAGCACTTCGTCCTCGCCGAACCCGGCGTGTACGAGCTGAACAACCTCAACCGACAGCACGCCGCGCACGCCGACATCGGCCGCAACAAGGCCGAGGTGGCCGCGGAGCGCGTCCGCGCGGTCAACCCGCACGCGGTCGCCGAGGTGCGCCCGGAGGGGATCCAGCCCGGGAACGTGGCGGCGCTGCTGGGCGGTTGCGACATCGTCGTCGACGGCGTCGACGTGACCACCCCGGAGGGCTGGCGGGCCAAGTACGCCCTGCACGCCGAGGCCGCGGCCCAGGGCCGGCCCGTCGTCTCCGGCTACGACATGTCCGGCACCCAGTACATCCGCTACTACGACTACCGCCTCGGGCTGCCACCGCTGGCCGGCGAGGTCACCGCGGAGCAGGTCGCCTCCGAGTCGGTGTGGGAGCTGCTGTTGCGGATCGTGCCGCGCGAGCTGGTGCCCGAGGACCTGCTGGCCGATGTGCGCGCCCACCGCGACGAGCCGGACTACAGCGTTCCGCAGCTGGTCTACACCTCGCTGCTCTTCGGCGTCCTGACCGCCCGTTACGTCGTCGAGGTGCTGGCCGGCCGTCCCGTCCGCGAGGCGCTGTCGCTGGACGTCCACCAGATTGTCCGACCGCAGTCCTAGGAGGAAGAGATGACGTCCGAACTGCTCAAGCCCGATCTCAAGGCCGATCCGGTCGCCCGCCAGACGAAGAAGGCGGCCCAGCTGCTCATCGCGTCCGCCCGGCACTCGTACGACCCCCTGGTGGACATCGACTGGGACGCGCCGCTCGTCGAGGGCAAGTGGTTCCTCGCGGAGAAGCGCTGCTCGCTCTACGGCACCGAGCTGTGGGACTCGCTCGGCGCCGAGCAGCGGATGCTGCTCAGCCGCGAGGAGCTGGCCGCCTCGGTCGCCGTCGGGGTGTGGACCGAGCACGTCCTGCTCCACCTGGTCTCCCGGTACGTCTACAAGCGCGACGTGTCGACCCCACAGGTGCAGTTCGCCCTGACGGAGGTCGCGGACGAGGTCCGGCACATGATCATGTTCGCCAGGCTGGTGGAGAAGATCGGCGCCGAGATCTACCCGACCCCGCCGAAGACCCTCCGCAGCGGCCTGCTGCTCAAGACCTTCGCGCCGGTGCCGGCGTTGTGGGCTCTGATCCTGCTCACCGAGGAGTTCTTCGACCGCTTCCAGCGCGAGCAGTCCAATGACGAGACCATCCAGCCCGTCGTGCGCGCGGTCGCCCGCATCCACGTGGTCGAGGAGGCCCGGCACATCTCCTTCGCCCGCACCGAACTCGAACGGTTCGTGCCCACCCTGTCCAGGGCCCGGCTCGGCGCGCTGCGCCGGCTGCTCGCGGGGATCGTCGCCGGCATGCGCAAGGACCGCTACAACCCGCTGATGTACCAGCGGGCCGGGCTCGACCCGAAGACCGCGATCGCGGCGGCCCGCGCGAACCCCAACAACATCGAGAACGCGAAGTACGGCGGTCAGCGGATCGCCGCGTACTACCAGCAGATCGGGCTGATCGGCGGCCCGACGGAGAAGGTCTGGCGCGAGGCCGGCTGGCTGTCGTGACCGCCCACGGCCACGAGTCCGATCACGGGCCCCACCACGACCACGACCACGACCACGACGAGGACGGCTACGCCGGACCGGCCACCCTGCTGGTGGCAGGCCGGACCCTGGACGTCGAGATCCGGCTGACCGGCTACTTCCAGCCCCTCGACGGCCGCTACCACTGGTACGGCCGGCTGGCCCCCGACGCGCGGCTGTCCGCGCTGGTGGGCGGACAGCCGGTCCCCGTCACCGTGTGCACCCCGCACGGCCGGGCCGAGGGCGAGCTCTCCGACCCCGACCTGTGGCAGCGGATGCGGGTCGCGGGCACCAGCACGCCCCCGTTCAGCGCCATGGCCACGCCCGGCCTCGAGAACTGACCCGCGAGAACCCCCAGGGAGCCGCACCATGTGCTTCGAACCCGATTCCGCGCCTCCGGTGCCCCACGGGCCGCAGGCCCTCGCCCGGGACCACCGGATCACGCTCACCGCGCGGGACGGAACCCGCTTCGCCGCCTTCGAGGCCGTACCGGAGAACCCCTCCGGCCTCGGTGTCGTCATCCTGCCCGATGTGCGCGGGCTCTACCGCTTCTACATCGAGCTGGCCCGGCGCTTCGCCGAGAACGGCCACCACGCGGTGGTCGTCGACTACTACGGCCGCACCGCGGGGGTGGGCGAACGGGACGCGGACTTCCCGGTGGACGAGCACATGGTGCGGCTGACCCCGCGCGGCCTGTACGACGACCTCTCCGCCGCGGTGGCGCACCTGCGCTCCCCCGAGGGCGGCGAGCGGCGCCGGATCGTCACCGCGGGCTTTTGCATCGGGGGCCGGCTGGCCGTCCTCGCGGGCACGAAGCGGGCGGGCCACGACCTGGCCGGGACGGTGGGCTTCTCCTGCTGGCCCGCCCCCGGCCCCGACGGCGCACCCGGCCCCACCCAGCGGGCGGGCGAGCTGACCGCCCCGGTGCTCGCGCTCATGGCGGGAGACGACCCCGGCATCCCGCAGCGGCATGTCGACGCCTTCGAGCGCGCCCTCGCCGAGGCGGGGATCGAGCACGAAGTGGTCACCTACCCCGGCGCCCCGCACAGCTTCTTCGACGTGAAGCAGGGCGAGAACACCGAGGCCTCGGCCGACGCCTGGCGCAGGGTGCTGGCCTTCGCCCGGCGCGCGGCCGCCGGGTGAGACGGCCGACGCGGAACACGAAGAACCCGTCCGATCGAGGCGATCGGACGGGCTCTCGTCACACTGCGGAAGTGGAGCTACGGGGATTCGAACCCCGGACCTCTTGCATGCCATGCAAGCGCTCTACCAACTGAGCTATAGCCCCGCGCTGCCGTCTCCCGGGGTTCCCCCCGGCGACCTGGCATACATTACACGGCCATGGGGGCGGTTCGCCAAATCCATTCCTGGCCGCCGCGGCAGGGCTCCCGGTACTGTCGGCTGACCCCTCCCCGACCGAGAGCGGAGCAGGCCGCCGTGACCGCGACACAGCCCAGAGCCGCCGCCGAGGACGCCACCCGGAGCCTCCCGGCGCGGCGGGCCGTCCTCGTCGCGGCACTCGCCTGCCTGGTCTCCTTCACGGCCTTCTGGGCCGCCCAACGCGCCGCACACGTCTCGATGATCGACCTCACCGTCTACCGTGCCGAGGGATGGACGGTGCGCAAGGGCGGGGACCTGTACGCGATGCGCGTCACCCACGCCCGGCTGCCCAACACCTACCCCCCGTTCGCGGCGCTGCTCTTCACGCCGCTGACGCTGCTCGGCACCGGCGCCTGCCGGACCGCGGCGACCCTGCTCAACCTGGGCCTGCTGGTGGCGCTCTGCCACCTGTCGCTCCGGCTGGCCGGACTGCCGCGGCGGCTCCCCCCGACGGCGGCCGCGCTCGGCGTGGCGGCGGCGGCCGTGTGGTGCGAGCCGGTGTGGACGACGCTGCGGTACGGGCAGGTCAACCTGCTGCTCGCGGTCCTGGTGCTGTGGGACTTCACCCGGCGCGGGAACCGGGCGGCCGGGATCGGCATCGGCGTCGCCGCGGGGATCAAGCTGACCCCGTTGCTGTTCGTGGTCTTCCTGGCCGTCGGCGGAGCGGCGGTGGCCTGGCGGCGGCGCGAGCGGTGGAACCCGTATCTGCGGCAGGCCGCCGTGGCGTGCGTCACCTTCGCGGCGACGGTGGGCCTTTCCGCGCTCGTACTGCCGCGCGACTCGGGGCGCTTCTGGACCGGGGTCGTCTTCTCCGCCGACCGCGCCGGCAACGCCGAGGACACCGCCAACCAGTCCTTGCGGGGAGTGCTCGCGCGGGCGCTGCACACCGGCGACCCGGGCGGCTGGTGGCTCCTCCCGGCCGTTCTCGCGGCCTGCGCGGGCCTGGCCGTCGCCACTGCGCACCTGCGGGCCGGGGAGCACGCCTGGGCGGCGCTGTCCTGTGCCGTGACGGGCCTCCTGGTCAGCCCCATCTCCTGGTCGCACCACTGGGTGTGGGCGGTTCCCCTGGCCGTGTTCCTCGCCGGACGCGCCCCGCGCGCCCGGCGGCCCGCGCTCGGGTGGGGCGGCACCGCGCTGTACGGCCTGCTCTTCTGCTCGTACGCGCTGTGGCTCACACCGCACGGCGACGGGGTCTCGCGTCCCGAACTCCACCAGTCCGCGGCCCAGATGGCCCTCTCCGCGGTCTACCCGGCCGCCGGGGCGGCGTTCCTGTGCCTCGCGGCGGCCATCGCCTGGCGCGACCGGAGGGAGCGCGCCACGGCCCCCGGCTGAGCCGGCCGGCCCGAGACCGGTCCCCAACGGTCCCGCCGGGAAGGCCGCTTCGCGCCGCCAGACGCTTCACGGCACGCCCGGAGCACGACGGCGGTGCGAACGCAAAGATCCCGCCTCCCTGGGGGAGACGGGATCCGCTGCTTCTGTGGAGCTACGGGGATTCGAACCCCGGACCTCTTGCATGCCATGCAAGCGCTCTACCAACTGAGCTATAGCCCCGCTGTCCTCGGGCTTTCGGCCCTCCGAACGAGAAGAAGCTTAGCCGGTCGGGGCCGGATTCCTGAAATCGGCTCCGGACCGGCCCCGCCCCGGGCGTCCGGGACCCGTCAGTCGTCGTCGCCGAGCACCGGCTCGGGCAGGGTGCCGGCGTTGTGCTCCAGCAGCCGCCAGCCCCGGGCGCCCTCGCCGAGGACGGACCAGCAGGTGTTGGACAGCCCGCCGAGCGCCTCCCAGCTGCGCGGGTCGAGCCCGAGGAGACGGCCGATGGTGGTGCGGATCGCGCCGCCGTGGCTGACGACCACCAGCACCCCGCCGTCGGGCAGCTTGTCGGCCGCCGCGAGCACCACCGGGGCGGCCCGGTCGGCGACCTCGGTCTCCAGCTCGCCGCCGCCGCGCCGCACGGGCTCGCCGCGCTTCCAGGCCGCGTACTCCGCGCCATAACGCTCGGTGATCTCCTCGTGGGTCAGGCCCTGCCACACACCCGCGTAGGTCTCCCGCAGCCCCTCGTCGTACGAGATGTCCAGGCCCGTGACGGCGGCCAGCTCCGCGGCGGTGTCGGCGGCGCGCTGCAGGTCGGAGGAGACGATCGCGTCCGGCTGCAGCGCGGCGAGCAGCCGTGCGGCCCGTTTGGCCTGCGCGACGCCGGTGGAGGTCAGCGAGATGTCCGTGGAGCCCTGGAAGCGGCCCTCCACGTTCCACGAGGTCTGGCCGTGCCGCCAGAAGACGACCCGGCGGCCGCGACCGCGTACATGCCCGTTCAGATCAGCTCTCCGTCCCCGTCGGCGGCCGCGGTGGCGCGGGCGTGCTCCTCGGCCTTGCCGCGGGTGGCGACGGCGTCCTTGGGCAGCTCGAGCTCGGGGCAGTCCTTCCACAGCCGCTCGAGCGCGTAGAAGACCCGCTCCTCCGAGTGCTGCACGTGCACCACGATGTCCACGTAGTCGAGCAGCACCCAGCGCCCCTCGCGCTCGCCCTCGCGGCGCACCGGCTTGACGCCGAGCTCCTTCTGCAGCCGCTCCTCGACCTCGTCGACGATGGCCTTCACCTGGCGGTCGTTGGGCGCGGAGGCCAGCAGGAACGCGTCGGTGATGGAGAGGACGTCGCTGACGTCGTAGGCGATGATGTCGTGCGCGAGCTTGTCGGCGGCCGCTTGGGCGGCGGTCTGGATGAGCTCGATGGAGCGGTCCGTGGCGGTCACTGTGCGGCTTTCCGGTCGGGGGCGTCGTACGTCCAGGGTCTCACGGACCGCACTCCGTCCCCGACCGGTTATGGGCCGCCCCGGTCAGCTCTTCTCCGGCGGGCTGTAGTCCTGGCCCAGGACGACCGTGATGTCGGCGTTGGAGGCCACGCCGCCCTTCTTGGCGGCCTTGGCGGACAGGCCCAGCGTCTTCGCCAGCTCCTGCGCGTTCGCCTTCTGGTCGGCGTCGGCGTACAGCACCTGCGAGGTGGCCTGGATGTCCGCGGTGGCGCCGGAGACGAAGGTGTAGCCGCCGCCGATGATCTGCACCTGGGCCTCGCCGGTGTTGGCCGCCACTCCGGTGGCGTTGCGCAGGGTGACCCGGGGGATGCCGTCGGACTCGGTGTTGGTGACGGTGCCGCCGAGCACCTTCTTCACCACGTCCTCGGTGGCCTTCTCGCTCAGCGTGCCGTCGGGCTCCACGGGCAGCGTCTCGGTGGTGTAGTCGCCGCCCTTCGCCTCCTCGGACAGCGCCGCGAGGCTGCTGCCGAGGTCCTTCTCGGTCAGCGGGGGCTCGATGACCTGGTTGAGCCCCTCGATGGTCTTGGTCGCCAGGTCCGGGTCGCTGTACATCTTCTTCAGCACGGCCTGGACGACCTGCCCGAAGCGGGCGAGCTGCTTGTCCGGCCCCTCGCCCGGTCCCCGGTAGGTCGCGTAGGCGACGGCGGCCTGACCGCCCAGCTCCTGCTGCTTGCCGGGCTTGACGAGGGTCTTGTCGCCCTTCTTCTTGCCGGCCTTCACCGTGGCGTCGGTGTCGACGAGGACCCCGCCGAGGGACTCGACGAGGTTGTCCAGGTAGGGGGTGTCCAGCCGCCAGGTGCCGCTGATCTTGGTGCCGAGCAGACCTTCCAGCGCCTCACGGGTGGGGGCGGAACCGTTCTCCACGACGGACTTGCCGAGCGTGGTGCTGCCGCCGTCGTCGCTGCTGACGGCGAGGGAGTTCGGCAGCAGGACGGTGGTGCCCTTCCTGGTCGTCGAGTTGCTGACCAGCAGCGCGGTCGAGGTCTCCTCGCTGCCGACCGGGCGCAGGTGCAGCACGATGACGTCGCGCTTCTGACCGCCCGCCGCCTGCTGGGCGGTCCCGGAGTCCCCACCGAGGCCGGGGATCTTGCCGGCCTTCCACAGGTAGCCGACGCCGCCGACGGCGGCCAGCACCAGGACGACGACCGCGGCGACCACGCGGTTGCGGCCGCGGCGCCTGGCCTCCTCGCGGCGCTCGGTGCGGGACTCGGTGAACTTCAGCCAGTCGATGACCTCTTCCGACTCCTCGGTCTCCTCGTCGACGAAGGAGAACTGGCCGGTGTGGTAGTCGGCTTCGCCCGAGGGCGCGCGGGCGGCGGCGGGCCGGGCCGGCGGTTCCTCGTACGCGGGCTGCCGCTGGGCCGGAGGGGCCTGCGGGGGCGCCGGAGGCTGCCCGTTCTGCTGCTGCTCGTAGTACGGCTCCTGGTACTGCGGCTGCTGCGGGATCCACCCCTGGTACTGCTGCGTCTGCTGGGGGTGTTGGGGGTGCTGCTGCTGGTACTGCGGCTGCTCCTGTGGGTAGTACGGCTGCCCGGAGTAGCCCTGCTGCCCGCCCTGCCGGCCCGGGTAGGACTGCTGCCGGCCGGTCTGCTGACCGCCGGGCGGGCCGGGTTGCTGGGCGTAGGGGCCGTACTGGCCGTACTCGTCGCCGCAACCGTTTGCGTAGTCGCCCCGCTGCTGTGCGTAGGGGTCCTCTCCGTAGGGGTCCTGACCGCCCTGCTCGGGTGTTCCCTCGGCGTATTGCCATCGGGGGTAGTCGTTCACTGGGGACCCCTCCAGTTGCCGATCAGCCGCTGATCACTTACCGGTACAGCCTGCGTTTGTCGATGTAGCGCACGACACCGTCGGGCACGAGATACCAGACCGGCTCCCCCTTGGCGACCCGCTGACGGCAGTCGGTCGAGGAGATCGCCAGGGCGGGCACCTCCACCAGGGAGACCCCACCGGCCGGGAAGCCGGGGTCGGACAGGGTGTGCCCGGGACGGGTGACGCCGATGAAGTGCGCCAGCGAGAACAGCTCCTCGGCCTTGCGCCAGGAGAAGATCTGGGCCAGCGCGTCCGCCCCCGTGATGAAGAACAGCTCCGCCTCGGGGTGCTCGGCCCGCAGGTCGCGGAGCGTGTCGATGGTGTACGTGCGGCCGCCGCGCTCGATGTCGCTGCGGCTGACCGAGAACTGCGGGTTCGACGCGGTGGCGATCACCGTCATCAGGTAGCGGTCCTCGGCCGCCGACACCTTCTGTGCGCTCTTCTGCCATGGCTGGCCGGTGGGCACGAAGACCACCTCGTCCAGCTGGAAAAGGTGCGCCACCTCGCTGGCCGCCACGAGGTGGCCGTGGTGGATGGGATCGAACGTCCCACCCATCACACCGATTCGCTTCTTCATGCGGATAGACCCTACCCGCATCGCCTGATCGAGCTCAGCGGTCGCGGTTGAAACGGGTGGTGATGAAGAGCAGGAGCAGCAGCGCGAACAGCGCGCCGCCGCCCGTGAGGTAGGGGCTCAGGCTCTCGTGGTTGCCGCCGCCCTCGCCCTCGGCGAGCGTGGTCAGAACGGCGGCGGTCGCGTAGGAGGTCATTCGGCGGTCCCTTGGTGGCTTCGGGGTCTGTCGACGGGCGGAAGACTCGGGCAACATCGTACGGGCGGTCCGGCTGGAACTTCGCGGTGGCTCCGCGCGTCCTCACTAGGTACCCAACGGGCGAGCAGGGGGGCGGGGACATATGTCCGGTCCGAACGATTCGAGCGGTGCGAACGGCGGCGGGAACGAGTCGGGGCGGCTGCCCGGACGCAACCGGCGGCGCTTCGAGGGCGTCTCCTCGCGCGCGTACGAACACCCGGCGGACCGTTCCGCGCTGGTGGCGCTGCGCAAGCTGAGCGGCTTCGACACCGTCTTCAAGGCGCTCAGCGGGCTGCTGCCGGAGCGCTCGTTGCGGCTGCTGTTCCTCTCGGACTCGGTGCGCGTCAGCGACCAGCAGTTCGCGCACCTCAACGACATGCTGCGGGACGCCTGCTACATCCTCGACCTGCCCAGGGTCCCGGCGATGTACGTCACCCAGGACCCGAAGCCCAACGCGATGTGCATCGGCCTGGACGAGCCGATCATCGTCGTCACCACCGGGCTGGTGGAGCTGCTGGACGAGGAGGAGATGCGGGCCGTCGTCGGCCACGAGGTCGGTCACGCCCTGTCCGGCCACTCCGTCTACCGCACGATCCTGCTCTTCCTGACCAGCCTGGCGCTGCGGGTCGCCTGGATACCGCTCGGCAACCTCGCGATCATGGCGCTCGTCACCGCACTGCGCGAGTGGTTCCGCAAGTCGGAGCTCTCCGCCGACCGCGCCGGACTCCTGGTCGGCCAGGACCTGCAGGCCTCGATGCGCGGCCTGATGAAGATCGCCGGCGGCAACCACCTGCACGAGATGAACGTGGACGCGTTCCTGAAGCAGGCCGAGGAGTACGAGGAGTCGGGCGACCTGCGCGACTCCGTGCTGAAGATCCTCAACGTCCTGCCGCGCAGCCACCCGTTCACCACCGTGCGCGCCGCCGAGCTGAAGAAGTGGGCGGCGAGCCGCGACCACCAGCGCATCATGGACGGCCACTACCCGCGGCGCAGCGAGGACAAGGACACCTCGGTCTACGACTCGTTCAAGGAATCCGCGAGCCACTACGCCGACACGGTGAAGACCAGCAAGGACCCGCTCATGAAGCTGCTCGCCGACATCGGGTCGGGGGCAGGGGACATCGGCGGCCGGCTGCGCGGCCGCTTCACCGGGACGCCGGGCCAGGGCTCCGGCTCGTCGGAGCGCCCGCCGAAGGACTCGCCGCACTCGCCGCCGGAGAGCTGATCCCCGGTCCGGCCACCGGGGCCGGGGCGAGCACCCCGCACACCGAGCTGATCTCGTGGCGGTGGTCGTAGGGGTCGACCCCGGGCTGCGCCGACGGCCGCTGCCCGGCCAGCAGCGGCAGGAAGTGCGCCACGGGGGCGCCCGCGCAGGACAGCGGCCCGGCCTCGACGGCGGCCTGCAGCAGCTCCACGTGCTGGTCGCGCAGGTCCGCGCGGTCGAACCGCAGCCGCAGTGCGCGGCGCACCGTGAACAGCGAGGCCTGGCCGCTGCCCCCGGTGGCGGCCTGTACGGCGTAGACCAGGGTGTGGTCGGTGACGACCTCCAGAGCCTCGCCGCCCGCCTCGGCCACGGTCATGGTGCCGCGCACCTTGACCTCGTCGTCGGCGAGGGCGACACGGGTGGGGTCGAAGCGCACCAGCCAGCCGGTCGCCGCGTGGCGCCCGTCGTCCGCGGGCCGCTCCAGGCTGCGGTCGAACTGGTCGAGCTGCCCGGGGTCGAGCATGGTGCGCACCGTGCGGATGTCCCCGCCGGTCAGCGCGCCGGGATCGGCGGAGGATGCGACCAGGTAGTCCTTGGCGAAGACCAGGGCCTGCATGACCTGGCTCTCGCTGAAGTGCGCGGTGCGGCGCGCCGGGGGCAGCGCGTAGCCGTCCCCGCCGGCCCGGTAGTGCTCGGCGCGCTGCCCGGCGAACGGCCGCGACCGGTCCACGGCGGCCACGACAGCCGTGGGGGCGAGCGGCAGCAAGGTGATCCGCAGCGGCTCCGCCACGGGAGGGGCGGGCTGGTCGTAGGGGTTGCGTATGCCCAGGTAGACGGCGGTGCCGAAGGCCATGACGATCAGCAGGACGAGGACCAGGGCCTGCCGCGGGGCACCGCCGCGGGCCCATGGGCGGCGGGTGCGCACCGAGCGGGCCGATCCGTCCAGCCGCTCCCGCGCGGAGAACTCCTGTATCCGGGCAGCACGGACGAACGACTCGTCGAAGACGACGGATCGGTACTCGTCCTCACCACCTCCCGGGGAGCCCTCGGGGTTCCCCTCCGGTGGGTTACCAGGCCCTGCCATACAACAAGCGTAGGTCTGTCAGGGCCCTTTAAAACGTCCTGGTACGAGACAAGTTCGGGCGGCGTCAGGGGGTGCGGCTGACCGCCACCGGGGGTAGCGACGGGGCTCCGATCCGGCCCGTCGGAGCGGGCGGGACGGAGGGCTGGCGAGCGCCTCCGGCACCCCGGTAGACCGCCGCGAACGTCAGTGCCACGACGCCGATGCCCATCACCACGGCGAGCACCCACGCCACGGTCCGGTGCCAGCGCCCGTGCCCCCGGTAGGGGCGCCGCTGGGAGTAGAGGTCCTCGTACTCAACGTCCTGCGCGGAGCGCTCGGCCTCCGCTTCCCCGTACGGGCTGGTGCCGTCCTCCCCGCTCAGGACGCGGGGGCGGGACGCCTCGGCCTCGGCCTGTGCCGTGGCGGCGGCGAGCATGCGCTCATGGGCGCTGGGTTCGTGGAAGGCGGCCGCCCGTATGAAGGCCTCGTCGAGCACCACGGACGCGAATTCGTCATCCGCGCCACCGTGGTCCTCGCCGTCCGGGAACGGCTTGCCCCCCAGTTCGTCCGGCACCCGTCCAGAATAGGGCCGATCACGCGGATTGGGCAGGCCGCTCGGGAAGTCCGTCCTTCCACCGGGGCCGGTCAGCCGCGGATGTGACCGTCCCCGGTGAAGACGTACTTGGTCGAGGTCAGCTCCGGAAGCCCCATCGGGCCGCGGGCGTGCAGCTTCTGCGTGGAGATGCCGATCTCCGCGCCGAAGCCGAACTGCCCGCCGTCGGTGAACCGGGTCGAGGCGTTGACGGCGACGGCCGCGGAATCCACCAACCGGGTGAACCGCCGGGCGGCCGGCTGCGAGGTGGTGACGATGGCCTCGGTGTGCCCGGAGGACCACAGCCGGATGTGCTGCACGGCGGCGTCCAGCGAGTCCACCACGGCGGCGGCGATGTCGTTGCTCAGGTACTCGGTCTCCCAGTCCTCCGCGGTGGCCGGGACGACGATGGCCTTGGTGCCGCTCTTCTCGGCCAGTTCCCGCACCCGGTCGTCGGCGTGCACGGTGACCCCGGCCGCGGCCAGCGCGTCCAGGGCGCGCGGCAGGAAGTCGGCGGCGATGTCCCGGTGCACCAGCAGTGTCTCGGCGGCGTTGCACACGCTCGGGCGCTGCGCCTTGGAGTTGACCAGGATCGAGACGGCGGTGTCGAGGTCGGCCTGCGCGTCCACGTACACATGGCAGTTGCCGGTGCCGGTCTCGATCACCGGGACGATCGACTCCTCGACCACCGTCTTGATGAGGGAGGCACCGCCGCGCGGGATGAGCACGTCGACCATGCCGCGGGCGCGCATCAGCTCGCGCACCGACTCCCGGCTCTCCCCCGGCACCAACTGGACGGCGTCGGCGGGCAGCCCGGCGCCGCCGACGGCGTCGCGCACCACCGTCACCAGCGCGGAGTTGGAGTGGTACGCCGAGGAGGAGCCGCGCAGCAGCACCGCGTTGCCGGACTTCAGGCAGAGCGAGGCCGCGTCCACGGTGACGTTGGGCCGGGCCTCGTAGATGATGCCGACCACGCCCAGCGGCACACGGATCTGCCGCAGGTCCAGCCCGTTGGGCAGCGTGGAGCCGCGCACCACCTCGCCGACCGGGTCGGGCAGGCCGGCCACGTCGCGCACATCGGAGGCGATGGCGCGGACCCGCTCGGGGGTCAGCGTCAGCCGGTCCACAATCGCCTCGCCGGTGCCCGCCTCGCGGGCGCGGGCGACGTCCTCCGCGTTGGCCTCGACGATCTCCCGTGTGCGGACCACCAGGGCGTCGGCGATGGCCAGCAGAGCATCGTCCTTCGCCGAGCGCGGCAGCGGCGCGAGGTCGGCGGCGGCCGAACGGGCACGGTAGGCGGCCTGCAGCACCGGGCTCTTCGGCCACGGCGAGGGCAGGGAGGCGGCGAGGTCGTCGTTGCTGTGGCTGCGGCTGCTCATAGCGGCCAGGGTACGGCGTGGGCGCCGGCCGACGGGGCGGCTTTCCAGCGGGTGAGACCCGTGCCGCGCACGGCCGGAGGCCGTCGCGGCTCAGTAGGGGTGCACGCCGACGGGCGCCGCCGGGGGAGGTCCGTAGCCCTCCGCGAGGCGCTGGTGATAGGTGTCCCGGTCGATGACCTCCAGGCCCACCGTCTCCCAGGGCGGCAGGTTGGCGGAGGAGCGGTGCTCACCCCACAGCCGCAGCGCGATGGCGGCGGCGTCGTGCAGGTCGCGGGCCTCCTCCCAGTACCGGATCTCGGCGTGGTCGGCCGCGTACCGGCTGGTCAGCAGGAAGGGATGGTCGTTCGCGAGTTGTTCCAGCGCGCGCCGCACCTCGGCGAGCGGGGCCTCGGGCCCGGAGACGCTGAGCGTCACGTGCCAGAGCCGGGACACGGGGCGCTCCCGGGTCGGCGGGGCGATGTCGTCGCTCGTCACGCTCACCAGTGTCCGCTCCGCCGTCCCTCGGGACGACGATGCCCCCGGGCGCCCTCGTCTCACCGGCGGCCTCCCTGTCGTCCCTGTCTTCACGTCCGTGGCCGGATTCCGTGCTCCGCCCTCAAAGTCCAGCAGCCCGGGAGCGGCCGCGGGGCGGTTTTCACGAAGTAACCACGAAGGAGGTCCGCCTCAGTGGTGCAGGAGAACGAGGTCGTCCCGGTGCACGACCTCGCGCTCGTAGGCGGGCCCCAGCTCCCGCGCCAGTTCGCGGGTGGAACGGCCGAGCAGCCGCGGCAGCTCCTTGGCGTCGAAGTTCACCAGGCCGCGTGCGACGGCGTGGCCGGAGGTGTCGCGCAGTTCGACCGGGTCTCCGGCGGTGAAGTGGCCCTCCACCGCCGCGATTCCCGCGGGCAGCAGTGAGGTGCGGCGCTTGACGACCGCCTGCACCGCGCCGTCGTCCAGGATGAGCGCGCCGAGCGGCGTGGAGGCGTGGGCCAGCCACAGCAGCCGGTCGGCGGAGCGCTTGCCGGTGGCGTGGAAGAGGGTGCCCGTACACCGTCCGGCCAGCGCGTCCGCGGCCTGCGAGGCGGAGGTGAGCACGACCGGGATGCCGGCGCCGGCCGCGATCCGCGCGGCCTCGACCTTGGTGACCATGCCCCCGGTGCCGACGCCGGCCTTGCCCGCGCTGCCGATGGAGACGCCCTCCAGGTCCCGCTGCCCGCGGACCTCCTCGATGCGCGAGGTGCCCGGGAGTGCGGGGTCGCCGTCGTAGAGGCCGTCGACGTCGGAGAGCAGCACGAGCAGGTCGGCGCGGACCAGGTGGGCGACCAGGGCGGCGAGGCGGTCGTTGTCGCCGAAGCGGATCTCGTCGGTGGCCACCGTGTCGTTCTCGTTGACGATCGGCATGGCGCGCATGGCGAGCAACTTGTCCAGCGTGCGGAAGGCGTTGCGGTAGTGCGCCCGGCGGCTCATGTCGTCGGAGGTGAGCAGCACCTGGCCGACCCGTACGCCGTACCGGGCGAAGGAGGCCGTGTAGCGAGCCACCAGCAGACCCTGGCCGACGCTGGCGGCGGCCTGCTGCCGGGCCAGGTCCCGGGGTCGCCGGGTGAGCCCGAGCGGCGCCAGCCCGGCGGCGATGGCACCGGAGGAGACCAGGACGACCTCCTTGGCCGCCGCACCCTCCTGCGCCGCGCCCTCCCCCGTCCCGCGCGCCTTGGCGAGCACGTCCACGAGGGCGTCCACCCGGTCGGCGTCCAGGCCGCCGGCCGCCGTCGTCAGGGACGACGACCCGACCTTGACCACGACCCGCCGGGCCTCCGCCACGTCCTGCCTCGCGCTCGCCACGTGCTTCCTCGCGTCTCGCACCGCTCCTGCAGCGGTCCCCGCCCCGCAATCTACGCGAGCGCCCGGTGCGCGCGCCTGCGTGTTCCAGCGTCCGGACGCCCCCGCCGACAGGCACGTCCACCGGCCGGCACGACGAAATGTGAACATCGTTACCACGCGGCAGGCGAAGCTTTACCCACGGGTTACGCTGTAGCCCGGCATTTACGTTCATCGCACGCGAGTCCCGTGCCCGAGGCACTCAGGATTACGCAGGGAAGCTGGCGACCATGAAGAGAGTTTTGCTGCGTTCCGGCAAGAGCCCGTTCGACGTGGTGTCACACGAACAGGCCATACACAATGACGTCATCGGAACGAATTCCGGCAATCTCGTCTTCAGCAACGCCGCGCACAAGCTCCTACAGGTCCCCGACGTCGAGATCGCCAACCAGTTCAGGTTCGAACCCTCCGAGGCCGGTCGCATCAACGAGCAGTTCGACGCGTTCGTGGTCCCGCTCGCGAACGCGTTCCGGCCCTCCTTCGCCGGTGGGCTCACCAGGCTCAGCAGGCTCATAGAGAAACTCAAGATTCCGGTGGTCGTGCTGGGGGTGGGGGCCCAGGCGGACGTGAAGTACAACACCGCGAGGCTCGATGGAATCGAGCGTCAGGTGAAGCGGTTCGTGTCGGCCGTGCTCGACCGTTCCGCGACGATAGGCGTGCGGGGGGAGTGCACCGAGACGTATCTGAGGGGTCTCGGCTTCCGCGACGTGGAGGTCATCGGCTGTCCCTCGATGTTCCTCAACGGCGACCGCTTCACCGTCGAACGCAAGACCGACGCCATCGGACCCCAGTCGCGCATCGCCGTCAACGGGTCACACAGCGCCCTGCGCGTAGGGCACATGGGCGCCCTGATGGACACCGCGTCCCGGACCTACCCGAACCTGACCTACATCGCACAGAACCTCACGGACGCGGAACTCCTCTACTGGGGTGACGTCTCCGAGGCCGCCGGACTGCACCGCCCCTACCCGGCGCACCGCACCCACGCGTGGTTCCGCGAGAACAAGGTGCGGATCTATCTCGACCCGGTGCCCTGGATCAACGACCTGCGCGCCTACGACTTCTCCTTCGGCGGCCGTATCCACGGAAACATCGCGGCTCTTCTCGCCGGCACTCCGGCCGTGGTGCTCTGCCACGACTCCCGCACGCTGGAACTGTGCCGCTACTTCGGCATCCCGCATCGGCTCGCCACCGACGTCACCGCGGACACCCATCCCGCGGACCTCTACGAGAAGGCCGACTTCTCCGAACTGCTGAGCGGACACCGGGAGCGGTTCGACCGGTTCACCGCGTTCCTCGACAAGAACGGCCTGCAGAACACGTACACCCACGGCGACCGAGGCGCGTCGTTCGACGCACGCATCGGCGAACTCGCGTTCCCTCCCGCGCTGGAGGCCTGGCAGGACGAGGCTTACGGCCTCATGGGCTACCGGATCGCCTGGCTCAAGCAGCAGGTCGCGCAGGCCAGAGCCGGCCAGGCGGAGGCCCTCGCCAAGACCGCCGCGCTGGAGGCCCGCCTCACCTCCATGGAGAAGCGGCTCAGATTCCTCATCGGCCCCGACCGCGACACCCTGCGCCGTGCGAAGCGGGCCGTGAACATCAAGAGGATCTTCAACGGCCGCGGCTGAACGCCCCTACCGCCCGGCCCGAACCTGCCGCAGTCCGGTTCGGGCCGCCAGGCGCGCGACCTTGCCCGCCAGTGCCCGTCCGAGCACCCGGCGCAGGAGCCTGCCCGCCCTGGTCGGCCGCCGGGCCGGGTTCGCCTTGACCCCCGCGGACTTGATGCGCGCGGCGATGTCGTCGGGGATCGGGTCCCGGGTCATCTCGTACACGTGGTCGGGGATGCCCGCGGCCTCGTCCCGGAAGTGGGGCAGCGCCAGGTACGCCCTGGTCCCGCCGGCGTCCAGATGCACCGGGGCCTCCGCCTTGGAGCGCACGAACCCGACGGCGTCGGCGAGCAGGTCGAGCCGCCCCTGACCCACGCAGTGGAGTCTGAGCCGCTCGTGCACGCGAAGCCGCCGTGCCACGCCGTCGGTGAAGTACTCCTGCACCAGGGGTCGGCCGAGTTCGACCTTGTGCCGCTGCTCCTCCTCGCTCCCCGCGAGGAAGCGCGGCCCGAACTGCGGGAGCAGCGTGACCGTGAAGGGCCGGGTCATCAGCAGGTCCCGCTTGTCACCCGGCGGCACGCGCTCGGCGATCAGTTCCGTCAACGCCCGGGCGGAGTCGAAGCGCAGCACGTACGTCCCGCTCTTGGTGACGTGTTTGCCGTCCTCACGCCCGACCAGGTAGTAGCACGTGTAGTCGGCGACCACGGAGACGCCGTTCGCCCGCAGGTACGCGTCCATCGTGAAGTGCGCGTCCTCACCGGTCTTGAGGTCCTCACGGAAGCGCATGCCGTGCCGGACGAGCAGTTCCCTGCGGAAGAGCTTCTGGGCACTGAGGGTGAAGCGGATCTGCGAGGAGAAGACGTCGGTGCGCTCGTGGTTCCGCCCCCACATGGACTTGGGAGCGGAGCGGTTGACCCCCTCCACCCGGCCCAGCACCACATCGGTGCCGTTGCGTTCGGCGACGGCGAGCATCCGTTCGAATGTCTCTTCACCGAGGTAGTCGTCGGCGTCGAGGAAGAAGACGAAACGGCCGCGCGCCAGGTCGAGCCCGGTGTTGCGCGGACCGCTGGGACCACCGGAGTTGGCCTGGTGGACCACGCGCGTCGGGATCGCGCTGCGGGCCGCGAACTCGTCCAGGTACGCACCGCTGCCGTCGCTCGAGCCGTCGTCCACCGCGATGATCTCGATGTGTTCGGCACCGAGAGTCTGCGTCTCGACGGACTCGAGGCACCGCACGAGGTAGGGCATCGCCTCATAGACGCCGATGACGACGCTGATGCTCGGTGTGTTCATCGATCTCCGATCGCTGCGGTCATGCCGGTAGCTGAGACGGGAACGGCGAGGGAAAGGTTGCACCGGCGCTCCGCACACCGTGGTGACCGGCGTCACACACCGCAGGTGCGACGGGGCCGCGGATCTCGGAGTCCGCCCTGCCGGCCTGGAGCGGCCGCGCCGGCAGGGCCTTCGGCGCGAGCCCCGGAACGGATCCGGGGCTCAGCCGATGTTCGCGTCGTCGAGGGCGTCGCCCTCGAGAGGTGCGACGAGGTCCAGGACCTCGTCCCCCTCGCGCTGGCCGGGGACGGCCGGCGCCGGGTTCCCTTCCGCCCCCTCGGCGGCGTGCCGTTCCGCCTGGCGGGCCGCGCGGGCCGTCGACTCGACGGCCAGCGCGCGCACGGCGTTGTCGAAACGCACGATCGAGGAGGGCTCGTCGGGACCGAGCAGGTACTCCTTCAGCTCCCTGCGCGCACCGGCCAGCGGGTCCCGGCCCTCCCCACTCACGGCGGCCACGAGCTCGCCGAGCCGTGTGGCCTGGTTGTCCAGGATCAGCGCGGCGCGCGCCGCGGTGTTCAGCCGCTTGAAGTCCGCCTCGCCGATCTCCGCGGAGTCGGTGATCGCGTACGGCTTGCCGCTCGCGATGAAGTCCGAGACGACGCTGGAGACGTCCGAGACCATCGCGTCCGCCGCGTTGAAGCAGCCGTACAGGTGCGGCATCGGACCGGTGATGACCTGGTGCTCCCACGGGACGAGCGCCCGCCAGTACGCCTCGCTCCACTGCTCGCGCAGCGACCGCATCTCCATCACGTCGTTCGGGTCGGCCGCCCGGCCGGGAACGTCGCCCGTCTCGTCCGAGGACTCACCGAGCGCGGTGTCGAGCTGCGCCAGTCGCGCCTCGATCCGGGCCATCTCCGCGCGCGCCTCGGCACGCGCGGAAGCCTGCCCGTCGTCCTGCCCGGACCACCGGGGGTCGGCGGCGCGCTGGGCGTTGGCCTTCTCCAGCAGCGCCACGATGCGCTGGTGCGCCTGCCCGGCCTTCGGCTGGCGTGTGCCGGTGAAGGGGTGCGGCTTGTAGAGGACGCGTACCGGCGTCTTGGAGGCGAGAAGGGTACGCACGATGTTCTCGCCCGCCAGCATCAGGGAGGTGTTCCCCGGGTCGTCGCTCCAGCCCTCCCACGTGGGGGCGTAGAGCACCGTGGGCATCCGGTCCGCCCGGGGACCGGTCCACGGCTGGATGCCGGACAGCTGGGGGCGGCCGACCTCCACGATGTCCTCGTCGCGGACTCCGACGTCGGCCAGTGCGTAGCGGTCACGGCCGGCCTTGCCGGCCGTCCACACCTGGTCGTACACCTTGCTGAAGGGGTTGACGCTCGCGACCTTGTCGCTGTCCCCGTGCCCGATGAAGACGTGCTTCATGGTCGGGACGCGCAGAAGGTGGATGTTCTTTCCGACGTTCGCCGGATAGAGCGCCACCCGCACGTGCGAGAGGTCCATGTTCATGAGGTGGACACCGCTGGGAATACTCACCACCGGCACCGTGGAAGGGGCGAGCTTGGGGAGGATGTGGTGCTCGCGCAGGAGCACCATGGGACGGCCACCGAGCTGCTCCATGGTGTCCAGCCACATGTTGACCTGGTACGCGCTCTCCGTGGACCCGGAGAAGTAGAGCACCGTGGTCGGCCGGTAGACGCGCAGCCACCGGTCCAGGGCCGCCAGTGCCTTCTCCCTGGCCGGCGCCAGGTGCCTGCGGCGCAGGTACGGGACCAGCAGCAGCACGCCCAGCAGTCCCGCGACCAGCGTCACGGCGGCACCCACCAGCGCGTACACCCGCTCGTCCGCCGCGGACGTGACGACCAGTCCGACCACGGCGAAAAGGTCCAGGTGCAGGAGCTTCTCCACTGCGCGACGGCTGAGCCAGCTCGGCGGACCGGGCGGAACGCGCAGTCCGGGCAGGTCGATGTTCCGCACCTCGAACGGCAGCTTGCGGCGGTTGCCGATCAGGGCGAGCAGTGCGGTGTGGGGAATCTGGAGCGCGTAGAGCACGAGGAAGCACAGGACGACGGCGTAGAAGACCGTGCTGTCCGTCGCCTCGACGCGTGCCAGGAGGAGGACGACGATGAGCTCACGCGCCAGGAAGCGGACGGGCAGCCCGGCCCCGGCCTTGGTGAGCCTGCTCAGCACAGGTGCGCCACGCCGGCGCAGCAGCCAGTCCGACGCGTAGCTGACCGCCGCCGCGCCGGCGAACACCCACAGGTGGGGCAGCAGAGCGCCCACCACCATGACGGGGTAGCTCAGCAACATGGTCAGCAATACGGACAGCTCGGTGCGATTGCCCACCCGGGCCAGGCGGACGGCGGTCGATATCACGAAATGCCTTCTCCTGAACGCTGGTGAAGACGAAGGTCTGGGAATGGACAAACGCGACCTGCGTCGCCAACGGATCAGGTCCCCGGAAATGCTTCTCCGAGTTTCCCGAGGACCCGAAATCACAATTGCGGAATCGTACTATGCGTTTTCTTCCCGCGCCAAAACCCCGGCGAGGGCCTGCTCGAAGCTCGACGCGCCGGCGGCGGCCTTCGTCGGATCCTGCTGGCGGACGTCGATGACATGGCCGGTCAGGTCGGAGAGCAGCACGTCGAGGGAGGAACGCGCGACGGACTCCGAGGACAGCAAAGTGCCCGCGGGCTCCTGCCCGAACGCCTTGGTGCGCATGGGCGTGGCCGTGCGCTCCGGGTTGACGCAGTTGACCCGGATGCCGTCGGCGGCCCACTCGTCGGCGAGTGCCTGGGTCAGATTGACCATGGCGGCCTTCGTCGAGGAGTACAGGCTGTACTCGGCACGGCCGCGGGTGTAGCTGCTGGAGGTGTAGAGCATGAGCTGCCCCCCGCTCTCCGCGAGGTACTTGTGCGCCGCGCGGGCGATCTGCACCGGCGCGAGGTAGTTGACGCGCAGGGCTTCCTCGATGGTGGCGTTGTCGGTCTCGGCGAGGCGGCCGATGCGCAGCACGCCCGCGGTGTTGACGACGTAGTCGATGCGGCCGGTCTCGGCGTAGGCCTTGGACAACGCGTCGTCGACGTGTTCGGGGTTGTCGACGTGGGTGCCGGTCGTGGAACGGCCCAGCGCGTACACGTTGGCGCCGAAGCGCCTGCCGAGCTCGGCGATGTCGGCCCCTATGCCGTAGGAACCCCCGAAGACGACCAGGGTCCGCCCGGTGAGCTGCGCGCGGTAGGCGGCGTCGTCGGCCTGCTCCGGGGCCGTCTGCGAGGCGAGCTGGAAGAGCTTGTCGGCGATGAAGACGTCGACCGGCTGGGTCACCTTCATGTTGTACTCGTCACCGGGCACCACGTACACCGGCACGTCCGGGAGGTACTTCAGCACGACGGTACAGTCGTCGGTCGCCTGGAAGTTGGGGTCCGCGGAAGCGATCTGGTAGGCGCGGCGGATCGTGGAGAGCTTGAAGGCCTGCGGGGTCTGCCCGCGGCGCAGCCGGGAACGATCCGGGATGTCGGTGATGAACTCGCCGTCCTCGCCATGCGTCCGCGTCACGATGATGGTGTCCGCCGAGGGGATCGCGACATCGACGGCCTGGTAACGGTCGAGGGCGGATACGCAGTCGGCGATGACGCGCTGCGAGAGCAGCGGACGCACCGCGTCGTGGAACAGGACGTTGCAGTCCTCGCCGTCGGCGAGACCGGCTCCGATGGCGGCGATGGCGCGCTCGGTCGTCTCGTTGCGCGTCGCACCGCCCTCCAGGACCCTGCTGACCTTCGCGAAGCCGGCCTTGGCCACGATCTTTTCCACGTCCTGCACATAACCCGGCGCCATGAGGACGATGACGTCGTCGATTCCGTCGGCCTGCTCGAAGACGGCAAGGGTGTGCTCGATGACCGCCTTGCCCGCGATCTTCAGGAGCTGCTTGGGGATCGAGAGGCCAACGCGCTGACCAGTACCGCCGGCCAGCACGACGGCCGTGGTACGGGGCTTGGCTATGTGCTCGGACACAGATGACCTACCTTGAAGGAATGGAGGGCGCAGGCAATGCTGCCGTCCGCCATCGTCGGAGCGTAAGGCGGACACATCCCACGCAGCATGATGCCGCAACCCTAGGTTCATCTTCCGCCCGACCGGAAATCCGGGGGAACCCCGGCAACCGAACTGTGACAGAATCCACAAGATTTTCTCATTTGAGACGGCTTCCGCTCATGCGTCGGCGTGACTGCCCCGCATTGCCTTCGTTGTCACCATGTGCCTCTTGTTCAGCTGAATCGCGACAATAGTTCCAGTCCTCCACCACCGTTGGGCCCGCGTTCCGCCGCGATGGCCGTGGCGATGCTGGCGGCGGCGTTCGCAGCGCACCTGACTGCGGCCGTCCTGTCATCCGTGCCGCTGCTCGTCGTGGCCTCGGCGGTGGGCCTACTGGCGGACCTCCACCTGCATCTGCGCCATCCCTCGCTGACGGGCCTGCTGACGCGCGTCCGGCTGGACGTCACGGCCCGGCAACTGCTGCGCGACCTGCTCACCATCACGACGCTGCTGCGCGTGGACAGCGTCCACGGCACCCGGGCCTACGCCCCTGTGCTGGTCGGGCTGATGGCCCTGTACGCGGCGCACAGCGCCTGCCACGCCCTCGCGCTACTGGTGCGCCGTGCCAGAACGCTGCCCGTGGTGACCCGCAACATCGACGCCGCCGCCCTCAACCCGACACCGGCTCCGCCCCTGTTGCTGGCCCGCCGGCCCGGTCACCGCCTCCTGCTGCTCTCGTTGTCCGTCTCCACCGGACTGCTCGCCACGGCCGTCACCGGCAACGCGCTGTGGGCGGCACTCGGCGCCGCCTCGGCCGCGGTGGCGGCGGTGGGCGGCGCCGCCTACCTTGCACTGTGGCTGCTGCCGGGCCGGCGCCCGGTGGACGGGGCCCGCGCCCTGCAGTGGCTCGACCGGTGGCTGGCCGACTACCGGCCGACGGTGGGCATCTACTTCTCGGGCGGCGCCGCGTCGGCCTACCAGCTCAACATGTGGCTTTCGACACTCGCCCGGCTCGACGGACGACCGGTGGTGCTACTCCGGGAACGCCCCATGGTGCAGCGCGTCGAGGCCACGGACATCCCCGTGCTGTGCATCCCCAAGGTCGCGGACGTGATGCGGCTGGAGCACTCCACGCTCAAGGTGCTGCTCCACCCCTCCAACTCCGGCAAGACCTCCCAGATCCTGCGCATCCCCACCATCAAGCACGCGTTCACCAACCACGGCGAGAGCGACAAGCTCTCCAGCTGCAATCCGTACGCCAAGGCGTACGACGAGGTGTGGGTCGCGGGCCCGGCCGCACGCGAGCGGTACGCCCTGGCGGACATCGGCGTGGACGACCGCGACATCGTGGAGGTCGGGCGTCCCCAGCTCGCGCCGATCCTGCCCGGTGGCGGGACCCCGTCGGGTCCGATGACCACGGTGCTGTACGCGCCCACGTGGGAGGGCTGGGACGGCCAGCCGGGCAACACCTCGGTCGTGCTCGCGGGGGAGAACATCGTCCGGGCCCTGCTCGCCGACCCGGCGGTACGGCTGCTCTACAAGCCGCACCCCCTGACCGGTTCCGTCGATCCCCGCGCGGGCCGCGCGGACCGCCGCATCCGGGCCATGATCGCCGAGGCCTGTCGCGAGCGGGCCCGGAACGCGCCGGGCGACGCACCGACCGCGTCGAGCACCGAACTCGCCCGCCGCGCGGCGGCACTGGACGAGCTCACCACCGCACGCTTCCGGGCCGACGCCGACGACCTCGAGCGCATGGCGCTGCAGGGCACCCCCGCCCCGGGACGCGCCGCCGCGGTCGAGGCCGCGACCGCGGCCTGGGAGGACTGCTACTGGTCCGCCGCCCGGGCGTGGGAGCACCGCGTCATCACCGACAGCCGTCCGTCGCTCTACTCGTGCTTCAACCAGGCCGATCTGCTGATCAGCGACGTGTCGAGCGTCGTCTCGGACTTTCTGGCCAGTGAGAAACCGCACGCCGTGGCGAACACCAGCGGGCTGGCCGAGGACGCCTTCCGTGCCGCCTTCCCCACCGTGGCCGCCGCGACGATCATCTCGCCCGACGCCCACGAGGTGCCCGCGTTGCTCGACAGTGTCCGCGACCCGGAACGGGACGGCCTGGGACCGGCCCGCGCAGCGCTGAAGGAACGGCTGCTCGGGCCGGCGCAACCGACCTCCCTCGAACGCTTCACGGCGGCGGCACGGGCACTGGCCGCGGCCGCGGACGAACGGCGCTCCCGGCAGGAGGCCGGAGGGACCGCCTCCGTGGCGCGTGTCGTGGCACCGCGCGAAGCCGGGCAAGGTGACGGCGTCGCAAGGGAACCGCGGCAGGAGGCACGGTCGGCGCGACGCTGAGCCGGACGCCCGCCCTCGGCACTCGCCTCCCCACCCCGGTCCGCCGGCCCCCGTGAGACGGCGGCCGCCCTCGGCAGCGCGCCTCCACCGCGGCATCGGTTCGACGCTGCCGCGGTGGCCGGGGGGGGGAGCCGGCACGACCGGGTTCAGCTCCCGAACGGGTCGAAGTCCTCGAACGCGCTGTAGGAGTCGTCCCGCTCGGCGTCGCGGTCCTTGCGCCGCTGGGCCGCCGGGCGGGGAGTGTCGAAGCGGTGGTCCTCACCGCGGCGGCCGAGCATCTCGGCACCGGCGGCGACCGAGGGCTCCCAGTCGAAGACGACCGCGTCGTCCTCGGCCCCGATGACAACCTCGTCGCCCTCGCGGGCGCCCGCCTTGACGAGTTCCTCCTCGACGCCGAGGCGGGCGAGCCGGTCGGCGAGGTAGCCGACGGCCTCGTCGTTGGCGAAGTCGGTCTGGCGGACCCAGCGTTCGGGCTTCTCGCCGCGCACCCGGTAGAAACCGTCCTCGGCCGTGACGGTGAATCCGGCGTCGTCCACGGCCTTGGGCCGGATGACGATCCGGGTGGCCTCCTGGACGGGCACGGCGGCCCGTGCCTCGGCCACGATGCCGGCGAGGGCGTAGGACAGCTCGCCCAGACCCTTGTGGGCCACCGCCGACACCTCGAAGACCCGGTAACCCCGCGCTTCCAGGTCGGGCCGGACCATGTCGGCGAGGTCCTGGCCGTCGGGGATGTCGACCTTGTTGAGGACGACCAGCCGAGGCCGGTCCTCGAGTCCCCCGTACGCCCGCAGTTCCGACTCGATGGTGTCGAGGTCGCTCAGCGGGTCGCGGTCCGACTCCAGCGTGGCGGTGTCCAGGACGTGGACCAGGACGCTGCACCGCTCGACGTGCCGCAGGAACTCCAGGCCCAGTCCACGGCCTTCGCTGGCGCCCGGGATGAGGCCGGGGACGTCGGCGATGGTGTACACCGTCGAACCGGCCGTGACCACGCCCAGGTTGGGCACGAGCGTGGTGAAGGGGTAGTCCGCGATCTTCGGCTTGGCCGCGGAGAGCACGGAGATGAGCGAGGACTTCCCCGCGCTCGGGTAGCCGACCAGTGCCACATCGGCGACCGTCTTCAGCTCCAGGACGAGGTCCCGGCTCTGTCCGGGCTCGCCCAGCAGCGCGAATCCCGGCGCCTTGCGGCGGGCCGAGGCGAGCGCCGCGTTGCCGAGGCCGCCGCGTCCGCCCTGGCCGGCGACGAAGGTGGTGCCGTGGCCGACGAGGTCGGCGAGCACGTTGCCCTGCTTGTCGAGGACGACCGTGCCGTCCGGGACGGGCAGCACCAGGTCCGTGCCGTCCTTGCCGGAGCGGTTGCCTCCCTCGCCTGGCTTGCCGTTGGTGGCCTTGCGGTGCGGGTGGTGGTGGTAGTCGATGAGCGTGGTGACCGACTGGTCGACGACCAGCGTCACATCGCCGCCACGGCCGCCGTTGCCGCCGTCCGGGCCGCCGAGCGGCTTGAACTTCTCCCGGTGCACGGAGGCGCAGCCATGGCCCCCGTTACCCGCGGCGACGTGCAGCTCGACGCGGTCCACGAAGGTGGTCATGCGGATGTTCCTCCTGATGCGTGCGGGAATGTCTGTGGGTTAACGCGCCGAGGGCGGACCTGCTTCCCGGCCCGGGAAGCAGCGTCCGCCCTCGGTGAAGTCGTATCGCGGCCGATCAGGCGACCGGGACGATGTTCACGACCTTGCGACCACGGCTGGTGCCGAACTCGACCGCACCGGCGGCGAGAGCGAACAGCGTGTCGTCCTTGCCACGGCCGACGCTGGCGCCGGGGTGGAAGTGGGTGCCGCGCTGGCGGACGATGATCTCACCGGCGTTCACGACCTGGCCGCCGAAGCGCTTGACGCCGAGCCGCTGGGCGTTGGAGTCGCGACCGTTCCGGGTGGACGATGCGCCCTTCTTGTGTGCCATTCCTCTTCAGTCCCTTACTTCGCAGCCGTGGGGATGCCGGTGATCTTCAGCGCCGTGTACTGCTGGCGGTGGCCCTGACGACGGCGGTAGCCGGTCTTGTTCTTGTACCGCAGGATGTCGATCTTCTGGCCCTTGTGGTGGTCCACGATCTCGGCCTGGACCTTGATCCCGGCCAGCACCCACGGGTCGCTGGTGACGGCGTCGCCGTCGACGATCAGGAGCGTCGAGAGCTCGACGGCGTCACCGACCTTGCCCGTGGAAATCTTGTCAACCTCGACGATGTCGCCGATGGCCACCTTGTGCTGGCGGCCACCGCTGCGCACGATTGCGTACACGCGGGAACTCACTCTCTCGCTCGGATCGTCACTCCTGACGCCAGCCGCCCCTGTGGTACATGGGAGGCCTCTACCGGCCGGAACCGGTAGGAAGGTGCTCAGGAATGGGCGCTGAAACGCCGACGGTCAAGACTACGGGCCCCCTGCGGGAGGGTCAAACCGGGTGGACAGGACGTCGCGCCCGCTACGGCATCTCCACCAGCGCGGTCTCCCCCTGGCCCGACGCGTCCTCCCGGTACAGCGCTCCGGTCTGCGGGCACTCCCACACGCCGGGCTCACCCGCCCGTTCGACCAGCCGCACCCCGGCCCGGCCGACCCAGCCGATGCGGCGGGCGGGAACACCCGCGACGAGGGCGAAGTCGGGGACGTCCTTGGTGACCACCGCTCCGGCGGCGACCAGCGCCCAGCGGCCGACCCGTACGGGGGCCACGCACACCGAGCGGGCACCGAGCGAAGCGCCCTCGGCGACCTTGACGCCGACGGCCTCCCAGTCGCCTCCGCGCTTGAGCTTGCCCTCGGGGTCGACGGAACGGGGGTACTGGTCGTTGGTGAGCACGACCGCGGGCCCGACGAAGACGCCGTCGCCCAGCTCGGCCGGCTCGTAGACCAGGGCGTAGTTCTGCAGCTTGACGTTGTCGCCGATCCGCACGCCCGTACCGACGTAGGCGCCGCGGCCGATGACGCAGCCCGCGCCGAGGCGGGCCTTCTCGCGGATCTGGGCGAGTTCCCACACGGTGGTTCCGTCGCCGAGCTCGGCGCTCTCGTCGACCTGTGCGGTGGGCTTGATGGTGTGACTCACGATGGACCTTCCCTGACGACGGCGTCGGCGCGAGCATACGGCTCGGCCCGGGGACCGCGGCCACGGGGCACCGGGGTGGGTGGGCCCGTCGCCTCCGCGTGGACGAAACCGTCATCCCAGCCATCAGGCCCGAGCGGTGACCGCCCCCAGGAATCGAATTGATCGCGATCTTGGCCGCTGCCACCCTCCGGCGGCTGTGTGATCCCGACGATTCCCTACCTTGGCGTGGAACACCCGATCGATCAAGCCCTCCGTGCCGGGCAGACCACCGGTCGCCCGCGACGGAACCGCTACCGCCAGGAACCCGACCTGATCGCCTGCCCGAAGAAGCCGCCCACGGCGCTCGCGGGCGGCAATCCCGCCTCCTGGTCACGCAGCGCCGAGGCATGGTTCCACCTGCTCTTGCCCCTCTTGCCGGCGCTGCTGCACCGGCGCCGGGGGCGCCGCTGGATCGCGGCGCCGTCTCGACCCGCGTTGAAGTGAAAAGCCGGAAGGCCCCCCGCGGAACGGGGGGACCTTCCGGATGACACACGGAGCGGTCAGGACAGGTGCCTCGGCACCCGCTCGTGCGGGTGGACGTACTTCCCCGCGCTTCCCCGCTCCACTCGTCCCATCCCGTGCCTCACCCAGGATGAGGTGGACCTCCCACCCGGCCTCGGCCATGGCCCGCGGCGCTCTTCTGAACCCGGGAATCACCATCGACGGTGTCGTCGACCGACATCACCACACGGCCGGGGCGCGAAGAGCCCACGTCGTTGCCTCCCCAGAGGTGCGCTCAGCCGCCGATCACGATGCGGCGCACGCCGGCCCAGCGGGCCGGGTCGGTGGTGCGGCGGCCGTCGACCAGGACGCGGACGTCGGGCAGGTCGGAGGCGGAGAGCTCGCGGTACTCGGCGTGGTCGGCCTGGAGCACGGCGGCGGTCACGGTCTCGCCGCGGTGCGGGGGCAGGCCGTGGGCGGCCAACTCCTCGTCCGTGTACATCGGGTCCGAGACATACGGGACGGCTCCGTACGCCTTGAGGGCCTCGAGGGTCGGGAACACGCCGGAGAACGCGGTCTCCTTCACGCCGCCGCGGTAGGCGGCGCCCAGCACGAGCACGTTGACGTCCTTGAGGTCGCCGTAGGCGGCGGCCAGCAGGTCGACGGCGTACGACGGCATGGCGGCGTTCGCCTCACGGGCCGAGCGGACGACGGTCGCCTCCGGGTCGTTCCACAGGTACATCCGCGGGTAGATCGGGATGCAGTGGCCGCCGACCGCGATGCCCGGCTGGTGGATGTGGCTGTACGGCTGGGTGTTGCAGGCCTCGATGACCTTCTTGACATCGATACCGGCCTTGGCGGCGAACCTGGCGAACTGGTTCGCCAGGCCGATGTTGACGTCGCGGTAGGTGGTCTCGGCGAGCTTGGCCAGCTCCGAGGCCTCGGAGGACCCGAGGTCCCACACTCCGTTGGGGCGCTCGAGGTCGGAGCGCTCGTCGAAGTCGAGCACCGCCTCGTAGAACTCCACACCGTGCTTCGCCGACGCCTCGTCGATGCCGCCGACGAGCTTGGGATAGCGGCGCAGGTCGGTGAAGACCCGGCCGGTGAGCACCCGCTCGGGGCTGAAGACCAGGTGGAAGTCCTGCCCGGCCGTCAGGCCGGAGCCCTCCTCCAGCATCGGCGCCCAGCGGTTGCGGGTGGTGCCGACGGGCAGGGTGGTCTCGTACGACACCAGGGTGCCGGGACGCAGGCCCCGGGCGATGTCCTTGGTCGCGGAGTCCATCCAGCCGAAGTCCGGCACCCCCTCGGCGTCCACGAACAGCGGGACGACCACGACGACGGCCTCGGACTCGGCGACGGCCGCCGCGGTGTCGGTCGTCGCGGACAGCAGACCGGCCTCCACGGCCGCCTTGAGCTTGGTGTCCAGGTCCGCTTCGCCGGGGAACGGCTCCACGCCGGCGTTGACCAGCTCGACGACCTTCTCGTTGACGTCCGCGCCGATGACGCGGTGCCCCTTGGCCGCGAACTGCACGGCGAGCGGCAGGCCGATCTTCCCCAGCGCGACTACACAGATGTTCATGGGCGTGGCTACTTCTTCCTCGGTCGGCGCAGGCGTCGTGCGATGCCCCGCAAGATACTGTCAGCGGCGACGGCAAGCACCAGTCTGCCCTGCTCGTTCGTGGTTACGGATACGCGGTAGGGGCGCGCCCGGCGCCATATCCACTTGTGCAGCACCGAGGCGTGGGCACCGAAGGGCACCCGGTACGGCTCGCCCGCCAGGTCCACGGCCACGTTGAGCCGCCAACGCGCGGACTGGCCCGGCCGCATCGCCACGAGCGGGCGCAGCGGCACCACGACGTCAACGCGGGTGCCCAGCCCGTTCTTCCAGGTGCTCGTGGTGGCCGGCAGCGGAACGGACTGCGGGCCGCTGAGCTCGCAGCGGACCGGGGCCGGACCCGCCCCGAAGGGACCGAGCAGCTTGGTCCGCGCGGAAACCGCCAGCGCGGGGCCCTCCGGGCTCTTGTGCCAGGCGGCGGACAGGGTCTTGGTGCCTGCCTTCAGCCGCCCGTGCACCCCCTCGCCGAGGAGCTCGTACCAGCTCATCGGCAGGACGGGATCCACGTCACGGAAACCCGGGTAGCGGGCGAAGGCCCGTTCCCCCTCCAGGACGAAGCCGGGAGCCCCGTGCTCCGCCTCGTCACGGATCAGCGCGACGAGCTCGTCGGTCCTGCCCCGCTGCGCCAGGCCGAGACGCACACGCTTCTTGACGCCCATGCCGTCACGGATGGTGCCGGTGAGGTACGCGTCGGCGAGCCGGCCGATGCCCGTCACCAGGTTCTTCTGCACGACGGGATCGAGCTCGGGGAAGTCGTCCAGCAGCAGCTTGGACAGCTCCCACCCGAAGTGGCGCTTCAGTACCGCGTCCCGCTCCGGGCCCGCGGGGACGAGCCCCGCCGTGAAGTGCATGATCTCGGCCGTGCAGCGCAGCCGGGCCTCATGGTCGGCTCGGTAGGTGATGTTGCTGGAGTCCCCACGCTTGACGGCGTAGTAGTAGGTGTAGTCCGCCAGCACCGAGATGCGGGCGGCCCGCACACAGGCCTCGATGGTGAACGGCTGGTCGCTGCCCACGGGAAGGTCCTCGGGGAAACGGAGCTCGTACCGCTCGACCAGTTCGCGCCGGAACAGCTTGGTGTTGGCGATCGTCCACGGCAGCGCCGAGTTGGTGAAGGTCACATCGTGCCGCGTCGTCTCGTACAGCGCCTGGTGGACGTACCGGCCGCCGACCCCCTCCATCTTGCCGACCACGACATCGGAACCGTGCTCGTCGGCCGCCGCGACCATCCGCTCCAGCGCCTCACGGCCCAGGTAGTCGTCGGATCCGATGAAGTAGACGTAGCGCCCGGTCGCGACATCCAGCGCCCGGTTGCTGGGCGCTGCCGGACCACCGGAGTTGGCCTGGTGGATCACCTTGACCGTACCCGGATACAGGTCCGCGAACCGGTCGAGCTCCTTGCCGCTGTCGTCGGTGGATCCGTCGTTCACGGCGACGATCTCCAGCCGGTCCCGGCCGATCGTCTGCTCCACCAGGGAGGTCAGGCAGTCGCTCAGGTACGGCATGGTGTTGTAGACGGCAACGATGACGCTGACGTCCGGCGTCGCCATCAGCGGCTCTCCAGGAGGCGGCTGTACACCTGGTCGAGAATCTTGGCCTGGGCTTCCCAGGTCCACTCCTCCAGCAGGCCCGAGGTCTCGTACACCGACCGGTAATGCTGCGGGTCCGCCAGCACGGCCTTGACGGCACGAGCGTAGTCGGCGACGTCTTCTGCCTTGAACACCTCGCCCTGACCGGTCTTCAGCGTCACCTGGGACATCGTCTTGACGTCACTGACGACCAGGGGCAGCCGCGCGTGCGAGTACTCGAAGTACTTCGTGATCAGGGCGATCTCGTGGTTCGGCCAGTGGTGGATGGGGATTACACCCGCGTCCGCCGCCGACAGGAACGGGACCACCTGGTAGTGCGGCACGTAGGGCAGCGCGTGCACCCGCTCGGAGACGCCGAGCTCCTCGGCCCGGGCGAGCAGCTCCTTGAGGTACGCCGACGTCGGCTTGAGCACGACGAAGGCGACGTGGACGCCCTCGAGGCCGGGAAGGGCTTCGACCATGATGTCGAGGCCCCGCTGCGGGGCCGCCGCACCGCTGTAGACAACCAACGGCGTGTCGGGCCCGATACCGCAGAGCGCGCGGAGGTCGGGCACCTCCTCGTCGGCTGCTCCTTCCGGCAGTTCGGCGCCGGGCGCGTTCAGCACGACGGCCGGCCGCTCGGTCAGCCCGTGACGCTCCACGAGCAGATCCGCCAGGGTCTCCGACACGGTCACCACCGCGTCGGCGTAGCGCGAGTACTCACGCTCGTGCGCGCACTGCGCGATGTGCCAGCGCGGGTGGCTGTTCCATGGCTTGATACCGGGCAGGAACTCGTGGGCGTCCCAGACCAGCTTCGGCCGGCGACCGTTGGCGCGTGCCCGCACGACCGCGCGGGCCCCGGTGCCGAGCATGCGGAAGTCGTTGGCGTGGACCAGGTCGGGACGCAGTTCGTCGATGACCTTGCCGTAGGCGAGTTCGTAGTCCCACAGCCCCGGGTCCAGCCGACGCCACGCCCGGTCGCCCATGGTCTTCTTCCAGAAGGCGGTGGTGAAGCGGTCCAGCCGGGATTCCATGTTCTTGCGCCGCTCGTCCAGCCGGCGGGTGACGCGGAACCGGATGCCCACCCAGCGGCTCATGACGTTGGACAGCATGCGCGGGAACAGCAATCCGACGCGCCTGAAGGTGGAGCCTTCGAGCCTGGCCGCCGCGTCCCGGACGTTGAGTTCGGCCCGCCACGCCTTCATCTTCTGCCTGCGGTACTCGGCCAGCTTGCCCGGAGGATAAGCGAGCGGGCTGCGCAGGGGCGCACGCCGGAACTCGTGGCGCCGCTTGTTCAGCGGCGTGGAGACAGGTATCAGAAGAACCTCTGCGTCCCCGAGCCGCCACTCACGGCGCTGCTTGTCGGGCGACTTGCCCAGCAGGATCACGTCCCAGCCGGCCGCGGCGGCCGAACGCGCCTGCTTCTGCACTCGGGAGTCACCATGGACGCCGTTGTCCACGAGCATGACGATCAGGCCGCGAGTGCCGGGTCTGCGAGCGGGCACGCGGTCACGCTCCATCGCTGGTCTCGCCCTTCTCCTGAATCGTGATCGTACGACCGCTCTGCGCGGACTCGAGGACCGCAGCCGACACCTGTACCGTACGCAGGCCCTGACGGAGGGTCACGATGTCACTGGGCACGCCCAGGACGGCGTCACGGAAGCGCTCGTGCTCGACGAGCAGCGGCTCCCGCTTGGGTATGGCGTAACGGACCATGTCGCCCTCGGAGACACCGCGGAACGCGCGCAGCGCCTCCCACTCGGTGTCCTGCACGCCGTTGGCGAAGAAGGTCAGGTCGGCGGTGAGCGTGTCGGCCACGAAGCAGCCCCGCTCACCGGTGACGACCGTGGTGCGCTCCTTGAGCGGGCTCAGCCAGTTCACCAGGTGGTTGACCATGGTGGAGTCGGCCAGCTGCCCGACGACCGCGACCATGTCCTCGTGCGGGCGGCCGCTCTTGGACACCGTGTGCGCGGCGACGGAGACGTACTCCTGGCCGGTCACCCATGAGGTGAGGTCGATGTCGTGGGTCGCGAGGTCCTTGACCACGCCGACGTCGGCGATACGGTGCGGGAAGGGTCCCTGGCGGCGTGTGACGACCTGGTACACGTCGCCGAGCTCGCCCGCCTCAAGACGCCCGCGCAGGTTCTGCAGCGCCGGGTTGTACCGCTCGATGTGGCCGACACCGGCGACCAGTCCGGCGGCCTCGAAGGCGTCGACGAGTGCCTGCGCCGCTTCCACCGTGTGCGCCAGCGGCTTCTCGATGAGCGCGCCGACACCCGCGCCGGCGAGCGTGAGGCCGACCTCCTCGTGCAGGGCGGTCGGGCAGGCGACCACGGCGTAGTCGACACCGAGGGCGATGAGTTCCTCGACCGTGTCGAGAACGGGGGCGCCGTGCGCCGCCTTGGGGTCGCCCTTGGGGTCGACCACGCCCACGAGGTCCACGCCCTCGAGGCCCGCCAGCACACGGCAGTGGTTGCGGCCCATGGCGCCCAGGCCGATCAGGCCGGCGCGCAGAGGTGCGGAGGTCACTGTGCGTCTCCCAGTGCGTTGACTGCCGCCACGACACGCTCGAGGTCGTCCTGTGACAGGCTCGGGTGGACCGGAAGCGACAGCACCTCGGCGGCGGCGCGCTCGGTCTCCGGCAGGTCCCAAGTGCGGTTGATCTTCTGGTCCGGCTCCCAGTAGGGCTTCAGCCGGTGGATCGGCGTCGGGTAGTACACACCGCTGCCCACGCCGGCCTCCGCCAGGGCGGAGTGCGCGGCGTCCCGGTCACCGCTGACGCGGACCGTGTACTGGTGGTAGACGTGGCGCGCGTGGTCCGCGACGGGCGGCACAGCCACACCGTTCAGCCCCGCGTCCAGGAACGCGGCGTTGGCGATGCGCCGCTCGGTCCACTCGGGCAGCTTCTTCAGCTGCTCGCGGCCGATGGCCGCGGCGACGTCGGTCATCCGCATGTTGGCGCCGACGATCTCGTTGGCGTAGCGCTGCTCCATGCCCTGGTTGCGCAACAGCCGCAAGGTGCGCGCCACATGCGCGTCGGCGGTGGTGACCATGCCGCCCTCCAGGGCGTGCATGTTCTTGGTCGGGTAGAAGCTGAAGCAGCCCGCGGCACCGAAGGAGCCGACCGGCTGCCCGTTCAGCGCGGCACCGTGTGCCTGGGCGGCGTCCTCGACGACCGCGAGCCCGTGCCGCTCGGCGATGGGCATCAGCTTGTCCATCGCGGCCGGGTGGCCGTAGAGGTGGACCGGCATGATCGCCACGGTGCGGGGCGTGACGGCGGCTTCGACCGCGGCCGGGTCGACGCAGAAGCTGTCCGCCTCGATGTCGACGAAGACGGGCTCGGCGCCCACGAGTCGCACCGCGTTGGCCGAGGCCGCGAAGGAGAAGGACGGCACGATGACCTCGTCGCCGGGGCCGATGCCCAGCGCGAGGAGTGTGAGCTGCAAGGCGGAGGTACCCGAGTTCACCGCCACGCAGTGACGGCCGGCCACCAGCTCCGAGAACTCCTCCTCGAAGGCGGCCACCTCAGGGCCCTGTACGACTCGGCCGCTGCGCAGCACACGCACGGCGGCCTCGATCTCTTCCTCGCCGATGACCGGCCGCGCAGCAGGAATGAATTCCTGGTCGACGCCTGGCATGGGGTTTCCTCCCGCTTCCAGCACCAAGGGTTCTCGGCCGGTCGCAACTACAGACGGCATGACGCCCGACGGACGCCACCGCCCTGGCGCAGCGCCGGCGGCTTCCGTTGACCACGCGGTGCCGGCAGGCCCTGGTTCCGAGGTGGGCGATGCAGTTCCGCGTCCGGAAAGACCCTTGAGGCCCAGCCGGATGTGGTATGTCGTCATCGTCCCGTGACGGTGAGCGACGGCAACGGCAGAACCGACAGCAGTGTCACCAGTGTTTGCACTGTCGGCCGCCGTAACATTATCAGCTGTTTCCCTTGTGTTCTGGCGGCGTAACGAGCGCCACATCCAAGGGCCCAACGGCCGCACGGCCGCCGGGCTGTTCTTCCCACGAGCGGGAAGAACAGCCCGGCTTTCGTGCCGGCGGAAGCCTACGACGCGTCGGTGGGCGTCTCGCCTGCGGCCTTGGCGACGGCCTTCTTCGTCGTCGCCTTCTTCGTCGGCGCCTTCTTGGCCGTCGCCTTCTTGGCCACGGTCTTCTTCGCCGCCGTCTTCTTGGCGACGGCGGCCTTCTTGGCCGGTGCCTTCTTCGCAGCCGTCTTGCGCGGTGCCCGCTTCTTCGGCTCCGCCTGCTCAGCCTCGCTGGTCCCCGTCTCCACCTCGGCCGCCGCCTGCTGCGCCTCGGCGGTCGCGGACTGCTCCGGCTGCGCCTCGGCGGCCGGGACGACCACGACCGCGGCCTCCTCGCCGGAGGACGGCGCGCCCGCGGGGGCGGACACCCTGCGCGTGGCACGACGCCGGACCGGCGGGGCCGGCTCCTGGACCTCCGCCACGGGCTCCGGCTCGGGGGCCGGGGCCGGGACTGCCGTCTCCGCCGCGGGGACGACCACGGTGGCCGCCTCACCGGCGGGGGCGCTCGGCGCGGTGGCCTTGCGGGTCGCCCGGCGCCGGCCGCGGACCGGTGCGACGGGCTCCTCGACCTCGGCGGTGCCCACGACGACGGAAGCCTCGACGACGGTGGGCGTCGCGGACTCCGCCACCTGAGGCTCGGTGACCGGGGCGACCGACGGGACGACGGTGACGATCTCGGCCGTCGCGTCCGGTGAGATCACCGGAGCGGTGACCCGCCGCGAGGCACGCCGCCGGGAACGGCGCCCGGCCGCGGCCTCGGCCTCCGCCGGGCTGCCGTACCACTCCTCGTCCCCACCGACCGCGGGCACCAGCTCGGCCTCGGCGACCACGACCGGCTCCAGCTCCGGAGCCTCCTGCGCGGCCTCCTCGGCCTCGGTGACGACGGTCGTCTCCGCGGCCGCCGGCTCCTCCCCCGCGCCGCCGCGACGGCGCTTGCGCTTGCCGCCGCCACCGGCCGCCGTGGCCTGGTCCATGTGCACGATGACGCCGCGGCCGTTGCAGTGCACGCAGGTCTCGGAGAAGGACTCCAGCAGGCCCTGGCCGACCCGCTTGCGGGTCATCTGCACCAGACCCAGCGAGGTGACCTCGGCCACCTGGTGCTTGGTGCGGTCCCGGCCCAGGCACTCCAGCAGCCGGCGCATGACGAGGTCGCGGTTGGACTCCAGCACCATGTCGATGAAGTCGATCACGATGATGCCGCCCAGGTCGCGCAGCCGCAGCTGGCGCACGATCTCCTCGGCCGCCTCCAGGTTGTTCCTGGTGACCGTCTCCTCCAGGTTGCCGCCCTGACCGGTGAACTTGCCGGTGTTGACGTCGATGACGACCATCGCCTCGGTCCGGTCGATCACCAGCGAACCGCCGCTCGGCAGCCACACCTTGCGGTCCAGCGCCTTCAGCAGCTGCTCGTCGATCCGGTAGGTGGCGAACACGTCGACCTCAGAGGTCCAGCGGCTCAGCCGCCCGGCCAGGTCAGGCGCGACATGCGAGACGTAGCCGTGGATGGTCTCCCAGGCGGTGTCGCCGCTGACGATGACCTTGGTGAAGTCCTCGTTGAAGATGTCGCGGACGACCCGGACGGTCATGTCCGGCTCACCGTAGAGCAGCGACGGGGCGTTGCCGCTCTTGGCCTTCTTCTGGATCTCCTCCCACTGAGCCTGAAGCCGCTCGACGTCACGGCGCAGCTCGTCCTCACTCGCGCCCTCGGCGGCGGTGCGCACGATGACGCCCGCGTCCTCCGGGACGATCTTCTTGAGGATCTGCTTCAGCCGGGCGCGCTCGGTGTCGGGCAGCTTGCGGCTGATGCCGGTCATCGAGCCCTCGGGCACGTAGACCAGATAGCGGCCCGGCAGCGAGACCTGGCTGGTCAGGCGGGCGCCCTTGTGGCCGATCGGGTCCTTGGTGACCTGGACCAGCACCGACTGGCCGGACTTGAGGGCCGCCTCGATGCGCCGCGGGCCGTTGCCCATGCCCAGCGCCTCGAAGTTGACCTCACCGGCGTACAGGACGGCGTTGCGGCCCTTGCCGATGTCGACGAACGCGGCCTCCATGGACGGGAGCACGTTCTGGACCTTGCCCAGGTAGACGTTGCCGACGTACGAGGTGGCCTGCTCCTTGTTGACGTAGTGCTCGACGAGGACGTCGTCCTCCAGCACGCCGATCTGCGTCCGGTCGCCGTTCTCGCGGACGACCATGACGCGCTCGACCGCCTCGCGGCGGGCCAGGAACTCGGCCTCGGTGATGATCGGCACACGCCGGCGGCCCTGCTCGCGGCCCTCGCGGCGCCGCTGCTTCTTGGCCTCGAGACGGGTGGAGCCCTTGATGGACTGCACCTCGTCGACCGGCTCGGCCGGCTTGCGCGGCTCACGGATCTTGACGACCGTGCGCTCCGGGGCGTCCTCGCCCAGGCTCTCCTCGGTCGTGCCCTCGCCGCCACGGCGGCGACGACGGCGACGACGGCGGCTGGTGCTGCTCTCCGCGTCCTGGTGCTCGTCCTCCTCGGACTCGTCCGCGGCGCCCTCGCCCTCGGCCTCCTCGTCCTCGCCGGCGCTCTCCTCGTCGTCGGCTGCCTCGCCGCGACGACGACGGCGGCCACCACGACGACGACGGCGGGACGTCCGCTCGCCGCCCTCGCCCTCGTGCTCCTCGGCCTCGTGCTCCTCGGCCCCGGCCTCCCCCTCGTCCTCGTGGACGGCCTCGGGCTCCTCGTCGGCGTGCTCCGTCACGGCCGTCTGCGCGGCCTCCACGGCCTCCACGGGCTCGCCACGACGACGGCGACGACGCCGACGCGCGCCGGCGTACTCCTCGGCCTCCGCCTCGGCCTCGGCCTCGTGCTCCTCCGGCTCCTCGTGCTCCGCGGGCTGCCCGGCCTGAGCCGGGGCAGGGGCCTGGAACACCGGTGCCTGGAAGACAGCCATGGGCGGCCGCACGACCCGGCGACGGCCACGCGTGGGAGCGGGCTCGGCCTCGGCTTCCGGGCCGACCTCGGCTTCCGGACCGGCCTCGGGCTCGGCACCCTGTGCCTCCCGGACCTCGACGACGATGGCGTCCTCGGGGACGCCGAACGCCTCCGCGACGGCCGCGACCGCGGCGACGCGGGCCTTCTCGACGGTGTCGCCGTAGCCACGGATCTCGTAGGCGTCCTCGACCTCGACGGCCCAGCCGGAGCCGTCCGGGACAGCCTTGGCGGTGTAGGTGCGCTGCTCCGGGGCACCGCCCTCGGCGGCCCCGGCCTCGGTCTCCGCCTCGTCACGCGGCGCGAGCGCGCCCGGCTTCAGACGGCGCGAACCGTCGTCGGCGGCGAGGAAGGAGGCGGCCGGAGCCGTACGCCGGCGCGAACGGGTGCTCCTGGTCTTCTCGGCCTGCGGCTGCTCGGCCTTCCTCCGCTTCGGCCGCTCCGCGGGCTCCTCCTGCAGGGCCTTCGCGGGCGCGTCGGCGGCGGCCACGGCCGTGGCCTCGGCCGGCTCGGGGCTGGCCACCTTGCGCGTGGCACGGCGACGGGTGCGCGCCGGAGCCGCCGGCTGCTCGGCCTGCTCCACCCCGGCGGCGGCCTCGGCGTGCAGCGGCAGGTCGGCCTGGAGTTCCTTGGCCTGCGTGTCGGCGGCGGCCGCGGGGCCGGCCGTCTCCTCGGCGGCCGGGGCCGCCTCGGGGCTGGCCACCTTCCGCGTGGCACGGCGACGGGTACGGGCCGGAGCCGCCGGCTCCTCGGCCTGCTCCGCCCCGGAGGTCTCGGTGGCAGAAGTCTGCGCGGCGGGGGCCTCGACGGCCGCCGCGGGAGCGGTGGCCTTCCGCGGCGCGCGGCGGCGGGCCGGGGCGGGGGCGGCCTCGGCCGTCTCCTCCACGGACCCGGCCGGCTGCGGCTCCGGGGCGGCGGCCTTGCGGGTCGCCCGGCGGCGGGTGCGCGGCGGGGCAGGCTCCGCCTCGGACTCGGCGGAAGGCGTTTCGGCCGGTATGGCCGGCGACTCGGCAGCCCCCGCGGGGACGCCGGACATCACGTCCTGGGCGGCCTCGCCGGCCGCGGGCGGTCCCGCGGGGCGGCTGGCCGCTCGGCGACGGCGGCGCGGAGCGGCCGTCGCCTCGGTGTCGGTGCCGCCGGAGGCGGCTTCAGTGGCGCCGTTCTCGGGCGCCTCGTTCGGCTCGTTGTGCTCGAGCATGCGGGCATTTCTCCCGTCACGCTCCCGGGCGCCGCGTCCTTGTCCGGTTCGCGGCGGTCCGCGTCATCGCGGTTCCGCCGCCCGGGGGCGCGGGCGCCACACGGGAGCTGTCGTATCGCTCGTCGGCACCGACCTGACGGGCCGACGAAAGTCTCGTCTGATGTGTGCTGCCGGACCCGGGTTTCCCCAGATGCGTCGGCCGCACCACGACGACGGTCCTAGGCGGAGCCCTCCGGCACCGTCGCGGCATCGCGGTCGGGCGCGAGCGGATCGGTCACCGTGCCGGTCTCCTCGTCGAGCGGCCCCTGCGCCAGCCTGGTCACCGCAACGGGGACCGGCGGCGCGAGGTCGGCCACCGCGCGGAGGCCGGACAGGACGTCGTCGGGTCGTACGGCAGGTGTCACATGCCGAACAACCAGCCGCAGTATCGCACAAGCTGCTGGTGCCGGCCTATCGGCATCCTGTTCGAGAATGCCGTCCTTGGCCCCGGCCACCTGCGGATCGACCGCTTCGAGCCGGGTCACGGCCTGGCGCGCGTCGAAAGTCCGCACGCCGTTCTTCGTCATCCGCTGGACCTCGACGGCCCCGGCGGCCAGGAACGCCGCCACGGCCCGCTCGGCCGCGGCGTGCTCCACACCGTCCAGCCGCAGCTGCCACACGGACGCCTCCAGCCGCTCGGCGAGACCCGACGTACGGGCCTCCACGGCCTCGACCACGTCGAGGCCGGCCGGCAGTGACTCGTCCAGCAGCAGGCGCAGCTTCTCCGGCTCACGTGCCTCGGTGAGCGCGATCTCCAGGTACTCGGCCTCGCTCGCCACGCCGGTGGGTGCGGCGTTGGCGTACGAGACCTTGGGGTGCGGGGTGAAGCCCGCCGAGTACGCCATGGGCACCTCGGCGCGGCGCAACGCCCGCTCGAATGCGCGCTGGAAGTCGCGGTGGCTGGTGAACCGGAGGCGGCCGCGCTTGGTGTAGCGCAGTCGGATGCGCTGCACCGCGGGTGCGGGCGGCGGGCCTTCGGGCTGTCGCTTGCCCAGTGTCGTTCAGTCCCTCGTGCGTCTGGTCACCCCGGACGGGGTTGCTTGTGTCTTCCAGATTACTGGGGGTCGCGGCCTTCCGGTTCCGCACGGCGCCCGCCGCGCTCCAACGGTCGCGGCGCGCCGGTCAACGCGGTGCGCAGATCGGCGCGCAGGCCGCGCACGGTCTCCCGCACCGCGGCCAGGGCCTCGCACACCGCCCGGCCCGCGTCGGCAGCCGCCCGCCGTACCGGCCGCCACACGGGCAGCACCAAGGCGCGCCACGCCCAGGCCACCGGAACCACCAGGACCGTGGTGGCCAGCCATTTCAGTGCCCGCCCCGCGGCCCGCGACACGTGACCCGCCACGCGCCAGGCCACCAGCAGGGCGTCCCGGACCTCCAGGGCGACCGGAACGAGCACCCGGCGCCACAGGAGGAGCAGCGGGGTCGCGACCACCCACCGCACCAGCCACGCCACCGCCACGGCCGACGGGACCAGGACGTAGCGGTACACCGCTACCGCCGGAACCACGACGAGCACCCGGACCGCCCACCGGGCCAGCCACACCGCCCCGGCCGCCAGCGGTACCAGGACATGGCGGTACAGCGCTGCCACGGGCACCACCAGCAGCGTCCGGACCGCCCACACCGCCCCCGCGCCGGCCGCCCGCCCCAACGGGACGAGCACGTATTGCCACAGCGCCACCGCCGGCACCACCACCAGCACGGAGACCGCCCACGCCACGGCGACGACGACGGCCCGCCCCACCGGCGCCAGCACATACCGCCACACCGCCACCGCCGGCACCACCACCGTGTACCGGACCAGCCCCCGCACCGCCCACACCACGGCCCGCCCCGCCGGCGCCAGCACGTACCGCCACACCGCCACCGCGGGCACCACCACCAGCACGGAGACCGCCCACGCCACGGCGACGACGACGGCCCGCCCCACCGGCGCCAGCACATACCGCCACACCGCCACCGCCGGCACCACCATCAGCACCCGGACCAGCCACCTGCCGAACCGGCCCAGCGCCCGGCCCGCCAGTGTCAGCACGTCCCACGCCATGCGCAGCGGAAGCACGACCACCAGCGCGACGATCCGCGCCGGCATCCTGATCGCCACCGTCAGACAGCCGTCCCCGTTTCCGCCGTATCCACCGGCGCTCCCCCGTTCCCGCATGCCCGAACGTTACGCCCGGAAGCCCGCCTTCCTCTCCCGTCGGCCGAACCGCCGACGCCCCGGCTTCCCCACGGGCGGAGCGGGAGGACGACGCGCCCCCGGCCCTGACGTCAACCGCCGTGCGCGACGCCGCCTGACGATTGTTCGCCTCTCCCGTACGCACGAGGAGGACTCTCTGCGTGCCGTGCGGCGGGGGCCTCGGGTACGCCGCACGCTCCTGAGCTGAAGTACCGGTGACGCCCGTTCCCGTCGGCTCCGCGTGTGAGCGTGATCCTGGTCGACTGATCGCAGGGGGCCCTGCCGAGGGCGGCCGAGGGGCGGTGGACCCGTTCGCCGTAAACCTGCTGATCCAGGTGGCTGATCTTTCGGGTTTTCAGGTAATCGCCCGGTTGGTTGTGGCAAACCTTCACCACCGATCAGAAGAGGGGGCTGCATGGGCCATGCGGGCCCAGGGACCGCAGAACAGGAGTAGCGCGAGCATGTCCGACTCGAACCGTGTCACCTCGACTGGCGTGCCAAGAGATTCGCGTGGCCCATCAGAGGTCTTCCGGCGGTGACGGGAGCGGACCCGAGCAGACCCGCGCCACTTCGGGGGCTCCGGTCCCCACAACCGAAAGCCCCGCCAGGCCCAGTACCACGAGGGAACGCGTTCACCGGTGACAGTCGGAGCTCAGGAGACCGGATCGATCTCGACGTGCTCTACGGGAACCTGATCACCGAGAAGGGGCGTGCACCATCAGCCGCATTGAATGCAAGGCATTCAATGCGGCAGCAGCCTGCAGCCAAGGGTCCACCTGAGTGCCGGGCACTCCCCTGAGCCGCCCCTGACGCCGGCCTCTACAGATTGGCCGATGGTCGAGCCCGCCAGATCCGTCCACACCAAAGCCAGACATCAGCAAAGGATGTCCCATGTTCGTACACGCAGGCCGCCTGGCCCGTACCGCAATACTCACCCTGCTTCTCGCCGCCGCCGCTGCGGCACCCGCCCTGCCACTGAGCCCCGCGGCAAGCCGTCCCGCTGACGTCGCGAACGTGGCAGCCGCGGCCCCAAGGGCTCCTTCGGCAGGCGTGGCGGTCATTTACCGGATTCCGGGGAGGCCGTATTTCCGGGTCCACAATGCCCTCTTGCTCGAGGCGCGACCCGGTGTGGGCCTCAAGATCGCTCACGTGGGAGTCTGGCCTGCCAACACGAGGAGGCCCACTGTCCAGGAATTCTGGGTCTGCTACCAGCCCCAGAGTGCAGGATGCCCAACGCCGAAGAGGACGAATTGGCAACTCAATTCGTTCCACAGGTACAGCAATCAGCCATGTCCCACCAGGGCAGGCGTGACCTATTGCCCTGGGCCCTTTATCGCCTACAGGTCGCCGGCCGGCACCCATAACGGCGCGTTCGCGTGCTGGCGGCCCACTGGCAGCGCGTCATGCAGCAGGACATGGCCGGGGGACAACAGGATCTTCCAGAGCTCCGGCACGCTCGTGGTCCTGCATTATGCGAATCCAACGCCGCCCGCAAATGCTCCCCAGATGAACAGGGGCTCGTACGCGACCGCCCCGGGGCAGTTCAGGTTCGAAGTGCGCGCTGTCCCCGGCCCGGTGTCGGCACAGCGAATCTGCTACCTGCGCCATACTTGCTGACGTGAATCGCCGCGGCGAAATCCTGACTGCCAGGACGTGGCGGTCCGCCTCGTTGCACTGGGGAGGTCATCCCCCACCCCTTCGCCGCCGACGGGGAACCGACGAAATGTCGTTCCCGAAGTGACGGCAAGCGCTGGCGAGATGAGCCGAGCCGGGAGCTGCTGCGCGCTGTCGGCGCCCGCACATCATGTGACGTGACGGCTGCTGACGCGCGCCTTGGCCCGGGAGTCAGTCCGAGCCCGGCAGTTCCTGGCCGGCGGGGAACGGCGCCCCACCGATGCGGACACCCGCCGCGGCCAGGGTCCTGAGTCGCCTCACCGCCCCACTCTTCGTCCGCGGGGCCAGAGACGGTGGAGACGTCGCCCTGCACGACGAACGAGCCGGAGGCGGCGCGGTGGACGTTCGGGCAGTCCCCCTGCCCGCAGTCGCCGCCGTCGGTGCTGCCGGTGAGCCGTGGGAGTTCTCCGCGCGCCATGCTGAACCCCCTCTCGCGACCGTACGAGGGAGGTGGACACGTCGTCCATGCGGGAACGCGCCCATGCGCGTTGTCGCATGAACAGGACCCTGGAAACGCCGAGAGGCGCCCGGACCGGATCGTCCGAACACCTCTCTTCGCCTACACCCACTCGACCGCCGAGACGATGCCCGAGTCCTGCCGAGGGGCGGGGAGCGGCGAACGCCGCGTGGGGCGGGGTGCCTGCTCGCGCTCCTTCACTCCGAGCCCTCGAAGGGCTTCGGCGCGGTCCGCCTCGGGTACCTCGGCAAGCGCCTCAGCCATCCACTGGATGGCATCGCCGCTGGTCACGACTACTTCTTGACCGTGAGCGGGAGCAGCTTCTTGCCGGTGGGGCCGATTTGTATAGCCGTGTCCATCTGAGGACACACCCCGCAATCGAAGCACGGCGTCCAGCGGCAGTCCTCGACCTCGGTCTCGTCGAGGGCGTCCTGCCAGTCCTCCCAGAGCCAGTCCTTGTCCAGGCCGGAGTCCAGGTGGTCCCAGGGCAGCACCTCCTCGTAGCTGCGCTCGCGCGTGGTGTACCAGGCGAGGTCGACGCCCTGCTCCGGGAGCGCCTTCTCGCACATGCGGATCCAGCGGTCGTAGGAGAAGTGCTCGCGCCAGCCGTCGAAGCGGCCGCCGTCCTCGTAGACGGCGCGGATGACCGCGCCCACGCGGCGGTCGCCGCGGGAGAGCAGGCCCTCGATGATGCCGGGCTTGCCGTCGTGGTAGCGGAAGCCGATGTTGCGGCTGTACTTCCGGTCGCCGCGGATGGCGTCGCGCAGCTTCTCCAGGCGGGCGTCGGTCTCCTCGACGCCGAGCTGCGGGGCCCACTGGAACGGGGTGTGCGGCTTGGGCACGAAGCCGCCGATCGACACCGTGGCGCGGATGTCGTTCTGGCCGGTGACCTCGCGGCCCTTGGCGATGACGTTCTTCGCCATGTCGGCGATCTGCAGGACGTCCTCGTCGGTCTCGGTGGGCAGACCGCACATGAAGTACAGCTTCACCTGACGCCAGCCGTTGCCGTAGGCGGTGGCGACGGTGCGGATCAGGTCCTCCTCCGAGACCATCTTGTTGATGACCTTGCGGATGCGCTCGGATCCGCCCTCGGGGGCGAAGGTGAGGCCCGAGCGGCGGCCGTTGCGGGTCAGCTCGTTGGCCAGGTCGATGTTGAAGGCGTCGACACGGGTGGAGGGGAGGGACAGGCCGATCTTGTCCTCCTCGTACCGGTCGGCGAGGCCCTTGGCCACGTCGGCGATCTCGGAGTGGTCGGCGGAGGACAGGGACAGGAGGCCGACCTCCTCGAACCCGGTGGCCTTCAGGCCCTTGTCGACCATCTCGCCGATGCCGGTGATGCTGCGCTCGCGCACCGGGCGGGTGATCATGCCGGCCTGGCAGAAGCGGCAGCCCCGCGTGCAGCCGCGGAAGATCTCCACGGACATGCGCTCGTGGACCGTTTCCGCGAGCGGCACCAGCGGCTGCTTGGGGTACGGCCATTCGTCGAGGTCCATGACGGTGTGCTTGGACACCCGCCACGGCACGCCGGACCGGTTGGGGACGACGCGGGCGATCCGGCCGTCGGCCAGGTACTCCACGTCGTAGAACCTCGGCACGTACACCCCGCCGGTGCGGGCCAGGCGGAACAGCAGCTCGTCGCGGCCGCCGGGGCGGCCCTCGGCCTTCCAGGCGCGGATCACGTCGGTGATCTCGAGGACGGCCTGCTCGCCGTCGCCGATCACGGCGGCGTCCAGGAAGTCCGCGATGGGCTCCGGGTTGAAGGCCGCGTGGCCGCCGGCGAGCACGATCGGGTCGTCCTCGGTGCGGTCCCGGGCCTCGAGCGGGATGCCCGCGAGGTCCAGGGCCGTGAGCATGTTGGTGTAGCCGAGCTCCGTGGAGAAGCTGAGGCCGAACACGTCGAAGGCCTTGACGGGGCGGTGCGCGTCCACGGTGAACTGCGGCACGCCGTGCTCGCGCATGAGCCCCTCGAGGTCGGGCCACACGCTGTACGTGCGCTCCGCGAGGACCCCCTCGCGCTCGTTGAGCACCTCGTAGAGGATCATGACGCCCTGGTTGGGCAGCCCGACCTCGTAGGCGTCCGGGTACATCAGGGACCAACGAACGTCGCACTCGTCCCAGGGCTTGACGGTGGAGTTCAGTTCCCCGCCGACGTACTGGATCGGCTTCTGCACATGCGGCAGCAGGGCCTCGAGCTGGGGGAAGACCGACTCGACAGGCATCAGAGGTGTCTTTCGTGAGCTGGCAAGGGTGACCATTCAGCGTAACGCGTCACGGCGGGCTTCCCGGCCGCGTTCCGCGCGGCGGCGGGTGCCTGGTGGTGGTCGTCCCCGCGGGCTTAATAAACGCCCTCGCGGGCTCAACCGGCCAGCTTGCCGCGGTCGGCCCTGGGCCAGTCCTTCGGAAGTCGCCGCTCGACCGCGGCGGCGCGGTCGCGTTCCAGCTGGTAGAGCGCGCCGTACGGGAAGGTGTCCTCGCCGGCCCCGCGGGCGTCGGAGGCGAGGCGGAGGACGGCCTCGCGGCAGATGACGCTGTCCTGGTGCTCGCCCAGGAGCTGCTGGACGGCCTTCATGCGCTTGGTGTGCTCCTTGGCGGGCTTGCGCAGCGCCGGGACGGCCTGGGCGGCCTCGCCGCTGTAGCGGGCGCGTTTGGCGGCCTTGCGGGCGTCGTGGAGGGCGAGGTCACGCTCGTGGCCGGGTTCCATCTCCAGGGCCGGCTCGACGCGCCGGCGCAGCCGCCGGTGGTCGCGGCTGACGGCCTTGGCGACGGCGTCGGCCGCGGGGGCCGCGGCCGCGTCGAGCAGGGGCGGGTCGGCGAGCAGGGACTCCAGGGTGTCCAGGAGCCGGAAGTAGCGCCCGCCGCCGAGTTCGCGCAGCAGCTCCTCGCGGGCGCCCTCGTGGACGGGGGCGTCACCGCCGATGCGCGCGGTGAGGACTTCCGTGACGAGTTCTTCCGGCAGTTCGGCCAGGCGGTCGCGGAGGCGGTCGGCGAGGACCTCGCGGTCGCGTTCCAGGCCCAGCACCCCGGCGAGCCACTTCAGTTCGTCGCCGATGGGGTCGGTCACGCCGCGGTCGAGTTCGCGGCGGAAGGACTTGAGGGCGCTGCGCAGCCGTCGGGTGGAGACGCGCATCTGGTGGACGGAGTCCGGCTCGTCGCGGCGGACCTCCGGGTCCCAGCCGGTGATCGCGGCGACCTGCTCGTGCATGTAGGCCAGGGCGACGTCCCCGGCGGTGTCGGTCTTGGCCGGCGGCTGCGGTGGCTCGGGTGCGGCGGTCAGGCGCTCGCCGAGGGCGCGGGCGAGCTTGGAGGGGGACTTCGAGCGCCGCAGCCCTGCCGCGCGGAGCCGCTTCTCGACGGCGTCGAGCAGGGCGGTGTCGCCGTCGAGGAGTTCGGTCTCGACCTCGGTCCAGGCCCTCTCCGATCCGTCGCCGTGGTCGAGGACGGTCGCGCGGACCTGGTCGTGGGCGATCTCCACCAGGGGGGCGCCCTGGGCGTCGACGAGGTGCACCCGCTTGCGGGTGTTGCGCAGCCGGACGACGGGGACGAGGTCCCGGTCGCGGACGATCGCGGCGACCTCGGCGAGCAGGGACTTGGGGACCCTGGGGCCGCCCTTGCGGCCCTGCTTGCCGAGCGGCGCGTGCACCTCGGTGCGGGTGTCGGCCTGTGAGCTCGGCAGTTTCAGGTGCCAGCCCGCGTCGTCGCCGCCGGTGCGGCGGCGCAGCGTGATCCGGTGGGTGGCCAGCCGCAGGTCGGAGGTGTCGACGTACACGGCGTCCAGTTCGGCCGGTGCCAGGACGCGCACCGCCGCGACTCCGGGCAGGCCTTCGAGATCGGGCTCACCACTCTGCTCGGCGGCCTCGTACTTGCGCTCGGTCTCCACCACACGCTTCCCCATGTCAGGAACGTAATCGCGGGTTCGCCGGGCCGCAATGGTGCGGTCACCCGGTGGACGGGTCAGGCCGACATGGGCCGTTTCATATGGATGGCCTGCAGCAGCCCGATCGCGATCCAGACGGCGAACATCGAGGATCCGCCGTACGAGACGAACGGCAGCGGCAGACCGGCCACGGGCATGATGCCGAGGGTCATCCCGATGTTCTCGAAGGACTGGAAGGCGAACCAGGCGACGATGCCCGCCGCGATGATCGTGCCGTACAGGTCGGTGGCGTTACGGGCGATCCGGCAGCCACGCCACATGATCACGCCCAGCAGTACGATGATCAAGGCCGCCCCGACGAAGCCGAGTTCCTCCCCCGCCACGGTGAAGACGAAGTCGGTCTGCTGCTCGGGTACGAACTGCCCCGTGGTCTGGCTGCCCTCGAACAGGCCCTTGCCGAGCAGTCCGCCGGAGCCGATGGCGATGCGCGCCTGGTTGGTGTTGTAGCCGACACCCGCGGGGTCGAGGGCGGGGTTCGCGAAGGCCGCGAAGCGGTCGATCTGGTACTGGTCCAGGACGCCGAGCTGCCAGACCGCGATCGCGCCGCCCGCGCCCGCCGCGATCAGGCCGAGGACCCAGCGGTTGGAGGCGCCGGAGGCCAGCAGCACGCCGAGCACGATGACCGCCATCACCATGACCGAGCCGAGGTCGGGCATCAGCATGACGATCGCCATCGGCAGTATGGCGAACCCGAGCGACTGGGCGACCGTCCGGTGGTCGGGGAAGAGCCGGTCGCCCGCGTCGACCCGGGCGGACAGCATCATCGCCATGCCCAGGATGATGGTGATCTTGGTGAACTCGGACGGCTGCAGCGAGAAGCCGCCGCCCAGCACGATCCACGCGTGGGCGCCGTTGACCGTGGAGCCCAGCGGCGTCAGCACCGCGGTCACCAGCAGCACCGAGACGGCGTAGAGCACCGGCACCGCGCCCCGCAGCCGGCGGTGGCCCAGCGCCACCGTGCCGGCGGCGAGGGCGAAGCCGATGGCGGTGTTGAGCATGTGCCGCAGCAGGAAGTAGTACGGGTCCCCGTGGGTGAGTTCCGTACGGTTGCGCGTCGCGGAGAACACCAGCGCCGTGCCGATCAGGGACAGCGCGAGGGCGGCGCCGAGCAGCAGCCAGTCCATCCGGCGCAGTATCGAGTCCCGGGCCAGGAGTTTGCCCAGGGTGCCGCGCTCGGGGGTGAAGCGCCGCGCGCCGTAGCCGTGCGCGCTCATGACAGGTACCTCCTGCCCGCCAGGAGCTTCCCGGTGCGGTCCGGGGGCAGCGCGGCGGCCGTCTGCACGGTGGCCTGCGGCGCGGACGGCATCTGCGGCACGTCGGCCCAGGAGGCCTTGGTGACCCGGATGGTGCCGTCGGAGTCGATCTTCGGCAGCTTGGTCAGCGGATGCGGGAGCAGCGCCTTCTTGGTGTCGATCGACCCGTCCTTCTGGACGCCGTACATCGCCTCGTAGATCTTGCGGACGGCCGGACCGGAACCACCGGAACCGGTACCGCCCTGGGAGATCGTCATGACGATCGCGTAGTCCTTGCTGTACGTGGTGAACCACGAGGTGGTCTGCTTGCCGGCGACCTCCGCGGTACCGGTCTTGGCGTGCAGCGGGATCTTGTCCTGCGGCCAGCCGCCGAACCGCCACGCGGCCGTACCGCGGGTGACGACGCCCTCGAGGGCCTCGTTGATGTACTTCAGCGTCTTCTTGGTGGCCGGGGCCTTGCCGTTGACCTTCGGCTTGATCCGGGTGACCGTCTTGCCGTCGGCGCTGATGATCGCCTTGCCGATGGTGGGCTGGTAGAGGGTGCCGCCGTTGGAGATGGCCGCGTAGATGTTCGCCATCTGGATCGGGGTGACGAGGGTGTCGCCCTGTCCGATGGCGTAGTTGACGGAGTCACCGGCGCGCATCACGTAGCCGTCGACGCAGTTCTCGCGCGCGATCTGGCTCGCGTAGTCCTGCTTGTCGCTCTTGGCGACCTTGCACCAGTAGTCCTTGTTGGCCTCGTAGTAGTCCCGCTTCCACTGCCGGTCCGGGATCCGGCCGGGCACCTCGGAGGGCAGGTCGATGCCGGTCACCGAGCCGAGGCCGTACTCCTTGGCGGTCTTGTAGAACCAGTCCTTGGGGTGCTTCTTGGGCTTGGTGCCGCCGTCCTTCAGCCACTGGTCGTACGACAGGCCGTAGAAGACGGTGTCGCAGGAGATCTCCAGGGCGTGGGCGAGGGTGATGGAGCCCGCGCTCTCCCCTTCGAAGTTGTTGAAGACGCGGCCGCCGATGGTCATCGACGAGGGGCAGGGGTAGCGCCCGTTGATGTCGTAACCGGCCCTCACCGCGGCCGAGGTGGAGATCGGCTTGAAGGTGGAGCCTGGGGCCGACTGACCCTGTATGGCCCGGTTCAGCAGCGGGAAGTTGGACTTCTTGCCGGTCAGCTTGGCGTAGTCCTTGGCTGAGATGCCGCCTACCCAGACGTTCGGGTCGTACGTGGGCGCGCTGGCCATCGCGATGACCTGGCCGGTGTGCACGTCCATGACGACGACCGCGCCGGAGTCCGCCTTGTAGAGGCTGCCGGTGACCTTGTCGAAGGTCTGCCGGGCGACCTTCATCGCCTCGGCGAGCTCCTTCTCGGCGACCGCCTGGACGCGCGCGTCGATGCTGGTCACCAGGTGGCTGCCGGGCTCTGCGGCGGTCTCGCCCGCCTTGCCGATGACCCGGCCGAGGTTGTCCACCTCGTAGCGGGTGACGCCGGCCTTGCCGCGCAGTTCGCTGTCGTAGGTGCGCTCCAGGCCGGAGCGGCCGATCTGGTCCGAGCGCAGCAGGGACTGGCCCTTCTTCTCCGCCGCGGTCAGCTCCTCGTCCGTCACGGGCGAGAGGTAGCCGAGGACCTGGGAGGCGTTGGCCCCGAACGGCGAGGTGTAGCGGCGCACCGCGGTCGGCTCCGCGGTGATGCCGGGGAAGTCCTCACGGCGCTCCATGATCTGCAGCGCCTGCTGGGTGGTGGCCTCGTCGGTGATGGGGATCGGCTGGTACGGCGAACCGTTCCAGCACGGCTTGGGGGTCTGCGAGTCGCAGAGCCGGACCTTGCCCAGGACCTCTTCCGGCTTCATGTGCAGCACGTCGGCGAGCCGGGTGAGCACCGCCTTGCCGTCGTCCTTCTGCTTGAGCAGGTCGGTGCGGCTCGCGGAGACCACCAGCCGGGTCTCGTTGTCGGCGAGCGCCACGCCCTTGTCGTCCAGGATCGACCCGCGGACGGCGGGCGCGACGACCTCCTGCACGTTGTTGCTGTTGGCCTGCGCCGTGTACTCCTGGCCGTTGCGGATCTGCAGGAACCACAGCCGCCCGCCGAGGGTGAACAGCAGGGACAGGACGAGGATCTGCAGAACCACCAGCCGGATGGTGACCCGCGGCGTCCGCCCCGTCTCCGGGATGTTGCTCAAAGCCGCCGTCCTCCCTTGGCGACGCTCCCCACCCTGCCCAGGATGCTCGAGCGCTGGCCGCCGATGCGGGCGCCGAAGCCGGGGCCGGAGGCGTCCTCCGTGAGCGAGTCGCCCTGGAACCGGCGGGCCAGTGCCATGATCCACGGCACGGTGAACGGCGCGAGCAGCAGGTCGTACACGGCGGCGGTGAACAGCAGCTTGCCCAGGCCCACGTGCTGGGCAGCGGTGTCGCCGACGAGGGCGCCCACGGCCGCGTACAGCACCGTGGAGCCGATGGCGGCGCCGACCACGACCAGCATCGGCCGGGTGGCCGACCGCAACTGCCCGCCGTCGGGCTTGACCAGGCCCGCGACGTAGCCGACGACGCACAGCACGAGGGCGTAGCGGCCCGCGGCGTGGTCGGCGGGCGGCGCGAGGTCGGCGAGCAGGCCGGCGCCGAAGCCGATGAGGCAGCCGGCCACGTGACCGTACGTCAGTGCGAGGCCGAGGACGACGAGCAGCAGCAGGTCGGGGACGGCGCCGGGCAGGTGGAGGCGGGCCAGGACGCACACCTGGACGACCATGCCGGCGACCACGAGGCCGGTGGCGAGCAGAGCGCGCTTCATCGGACCTCCTCCTGTCCGTAGAGGGAGGACTGGGAGGGGCTCCCACTGGGCGTCGCCGTGACGGTGACCGTCGGGACCGGCTTCGGGCCGGCGGGGAGCACCGAGTCACGCGGGTCCTTGCGCGGGCCCTGGACGACGACGCCGACGATGTCGAGCTTGGTGAAGCCGACGAACGGGGTGACCTCCACCGTACGGGTGAGGCCGCCGCCCGCGCGGTCGACTTTGGCGACCGTGCCGACCGGCACGCCGGGGACGAACGGCTTGTCCGCCTGCGAGCCGAAGGTGACCAGCCGGGCGCCCTTCTTCACGTGGGCCTTGCCGTTGAGGAGCTGCACCCGCATCGGCCGGTTGCCCTGACCGGTGGCGAAGCCGAGCTCCGAGGACTTCTCCAGCCGCGTGCCGACCGTGAAGTCCGGGTCGCAGGCGAGCAGGACGGTCGAGGTGGAGGGGCCGACGGTGGTGACCCGGCCGACCAGGCCGTCCCCGTTGACCACTGTCATGTCGCGCTGGATGCCGTCGTTGGCGCCGGAGTCGATGGTGACCGTCCAGGAGAAGCCCTGGGCCGCTCCTATCGCGATGACCTGCGCGCCCTTGACGCGGTACTGACCGGCTCCGGCGAGCTTGAGCAGCTTGTCGAGTTCGCGGGCCCGCTCGCGCGTGACGTCCTTGCTGCCGAGCTGCTGCTTGAGCTCGGCGTTCTCCCGCTCCAGTGCGCTGATGCGGCTGCTGCGGTCGCCGGAGTCGCGTACCGCGTCCACGGCATTGTCCACCGGGTCGACCGCGGCCGCGACCCCGTCCTCGACGGGGCCGAAGACGGCGGCCGCGGCGGACCGGGCGCCGTCCAGCGGTGAGTCCTCACCGCCGCGGATGTCGACGGTGATAAGCGCGAAAGCGATCGCCACCAGCAGCACCAGCAGAAGCCGGCTCTCTCGTGTGTCCCTCACGGGGGCCAGTCCGTGCCTTCCTCGTCAGAGCGTGTGAGCCCGTGGGCCCGATGGGCCGTCCCGGGAAGTAGAACGAGCCGGCGTACGGGCGGGACTTCACCCGTACGACGGATCGTGAGGACTCATCTGCGCGGCTGCGCGTCCAAGACCTGCTGCAGTGCCTCGAACTCCTCGACGCACTTGCCGGCGCCGAGGGCCACGCAGTCCAGCGGGGACTCGGCGATGTGGATCGGCATGCCGGTCTCGTGGCGCAGCCGCTCGTCCAGGCCGCGCAGCAGCGCGCCGCCGCCGGCCAGGACGATGCCGCGGTCCATGATGTCGCCGGACAGCTCGGGCGGGCACTTGTCGAGGGTCGTCTTGACCGCGTCGACGATGGCGTTGACCGGCTCCTCGATGGCCTTGCGCACCTCGGCGGCGGAGATGACCACCGTCTTGGGCAGGCCGGAGACCAGGTCACGACCGCGGATCTCGGTGTGCTCCTCGTTGTCGGCCGCGAAGGCCGAGCCGATGGTGAGCTTGATGGATTCCGCGGTGCGCTCGCCCAGCAGGAGGCTGTACTCCTTCTTGATGTGCTGGATGATCGCGTTGTCCAGCTCGTCACCGGCCACCCTGATCGACTGCGCCGTGACGATGCCGCCGAGCGAGATGACGGCGACCTCGGTGGTGCCGCCGCCGATGTCGACGACCATGTTGCCGGTCGCCTCGTGCACCGGGAGCCCGGCGCCGATCGCGGCGGCCATGGGCTCCTCGATGATGTGCACCTGGCGCGCGCCGGCCTGGGTGGCGGCCTCGATGACGGCGCGGCGCTCGACCCCGGTGATGCCGGAGGGGACGCAGACCACGACGCGGGGACGTGCCAGGTAGCGACGCTTGTGGATCTTGAGGATGAAGTAGCGCAGCATGCGCTCGGTGATCTCGAAGTCCGCGATCACCCCGTCCTTGAGAGGACGGACCGCGACGATGTTGCCGGGGGTCCGGCCGATCATCTTCTTCGCTTCGGAGCCGACCGCCAGAATGCCGCCCGTATTGGTGTTGATGGCGACGACGGATGGCTCGTTGAGGACGATCCCGCGACCCCTGACGTACACCAGCGTGTTGGCGGTGCCGAGGTCGACAGCCATGTCACGGCCGATGAACGACATGTTGTTCGCCATGAGGATACGTCTGGCCTTCCCGAGCTGGAGCGATGTGGGGGTGAGCACGGCGGGTGCGCTGCTGTGCGCTGAGCCGGAGGTGCGGAGATTCCATCGTAGTCGCGCCGGCCAGGGCACGGGATCAGGGTTCCGCCGCCATTGTCATCAGAACACACAGCTGTCCTCAGCAATGGTGACGCTGTGTCGGCGGAATTGGTTCCCCCGAACCCCCGGCATATGCCTTCGGGCGGCCGGGAAATTTCCGGCCGCCCGTTGAGCTGATCGGGCGTCAGCGGTGAATTCGGGGCGAACCGCCGCCGAGAATCAGGCCAGTCCCGGGAAGAAGATCTTGATCTCGCGCTCGGCGGACTCCTCGGAGTCGGAGGCGTGGATCAGGTTCTCCCGGACGATGGTGCCGAAGTCGCCGCGGATCGAGCCGGGGGCGGCGGCGATCGGGTCGGTCGGGCCGGCCAGCGCGCGCAGCCCCTCGATGACCCGCTCGCCCTCGACGACCAGCGCGACAGCCGGACCGGAGGCCATGAACTCCACCAGCGGCTCGTAGAAGGGCCGGCCGACGTGCTCGGCGTAGTGCTGTTCGAGGATCGCGCGGTCGAGCGTGCGCAACTCCAGCGCGGTGATGCTCCAGCCCGCCTTGCGCTCGATGCGGCCGAGGATCTCGCCGACCAGGCCGCGACGTACGGCGTCCGGCTTGAGAAGGACGAGGGTGCGCTGGGACACGGTGTGACTCCTATGTGCGGGATGCGGGTACGACGACATTACCGGGGATCTCCACGACCCACGGCACCCCCTCGGCCCGGGTACGGCGTACGCGATCAGGCCGGCTGCGCGGCGCGCGCCGCCTTGGCCTCGTCGACCTTCCGGCCGAAGTGGCCGGCGGCCCACCACAGGGCGGCGAAGACCGCGCCGAGGAAGAACATCACCGGGACGACGAAGCCGCTCACGATCAGCCCGGCCTGCAGCAGCCAGCCGACGGCCAGAGCGCCGCGCCGCCCGAGCATGCCGCACAGCAGCACGCACAGGGCCATGGCGACGCCGCTGACCGCCCACACCGTGCCGGCCGTCAGACCCGGCTGCTTCATGGCCACCAGACCGGCGAAGCCGATCACGAAGAACTCACCGATCAGGGTGCTCGCGCACAGGGTCCGCATCCGCTTGGCTTCGCTTCCCGCTCGTCACTTCCGGCCCAGCAGCAGCCGGGCCTCTCCCACGGTGATCACCGATCCGGTGATCAGCACCCCAGCGCCGGAGTACTCCCCCTGCTCCTCGGCGAGCGTCACGGCCGCCTCGATCGCGTCGTCCAGCCGGGGCTCGACCTGCACACGCTCGTCGCCGAAGACCTCGACCGCGAGCGCGGCCAGCTCGTCCACGTCCATGGCGCGGTGCGTGGAGTTCTGGGTCACCACGACCTCGGCGAAGACCGGCTCGAAGGCCTCCAACAGCCCCCGTACGTCCTTGTCGCCGCTCGGCCCCACCACGCCCACCAGATGAGTGAACCCGAAGGCCTCGTCCAGCGCGGCGGCCGCCGCCCGGGCTCCCGCGGGATTGTGCGCCGCGTCCAGCACAACGGCGGGGCTGCGGCGCACGACCTCCAGCCGGCCCGGCGAGGTGACGCCTGCGAAGGCGGTGCGAACGGTGTCGATGTCCAGGGTGCGCGCGTGCAGGGTGCCGATGCCGAAGAAGGCCTCCACGGCGGCGAGCGCCACGGACGCGTTGTGGGCCTGGTGCTCACCGTGCAGCGGCAGGAAGACCTGCTCGTACTCCCCACCCAGGCCGCGCAGGGTCAGCATCTGCCCGCCGACGGCCACCTCGCGGTGCGTGACGCCGAACTCCATGCCCTCCCGGGCGACCGTCGCGTCCACCTCGACGGCCCGCTTCAGCAGCACCTGCGCCGCCTCCATGGGCTGCTGGGCCAGCACCGCGATGGCGTCCTTCTTGACGATCCCGCTCTTCTCCACCGCGATCTCGCCGGACGTCTCGCCGAGGCGGTCGGTGTGGTCCAGGTCGACCGGGGTCACCACGGCGACCGTGCCGTCCACCACGTTGGTCGCGTCCCAGCTGCCGCCCATGCCGACCTCGACGACGGCCACGTCCACCGGAGCGTCGGCGAACGCGGCGTACGCCATGCCGGTCAGCACCTCGAAGAACGACATCCGGTACGGCTGCGAGGCGTCGACCATCTCCACGTACGGCTTGAGGTCGCGGTACGTCTCGATGAACCGCTCCGGCGCGATCGGCCGGCCGTCGAGGCTGATCCGCTCGGTGACGGACTGCACGTGCGGGCTGGTGTAGCGGCCGGTGCGCAGGTCGAAGGCGAGCAGCAGCTGCTCGATCATGCGGGCGGTGCTGGTCTTGCCGTTGGTGCCGGTGATGTGGATCGAGGGGTAGGAGCGCTGCGGCTCGCCCAGGATGTCCATCAGCGCGGTCATCCGGTCCAGGGACGGCTCCAGCTTGGTCTCCGGCCAGCGCCCGGCCAGCTCCGCCTCTACCTCGCGGAGGGCCTTGTCCACCTCCGGGTCGGCGGGGCGGGCCGGGACACCGTCGTCCTGCGGCACCGGTCCCCCGGCCCGGAGGGTACGGCTGCCCGCCTCGATCACCGCAAGGTCTGCCTCGCGGCCGGGGTCGATGTCGGCTTCGTCCTCGTCACCGCCCAGACCCATCGCGGCCAGCGGATCGGAAAGGGGCTCGTCGTTCTCGGGGCGCGGGTTGCTCACGACCACATTGTACGAAGCGGCCAGGTAGATCCGGGTTGTGGGCGGGCGTTTCCGCCTGCCCACCCACCCCGGGTGCGTCAGTCCCGCGGCAGCGAGGACAGCTGCGCGGTGATGCGGGCGATGTCCGCCTCGGCCGCCTCCAGGCGGGTGCGGATCTTGGCGACGACGGGCTCCGGCGCCTTCGCGAGGAAGGCCTCGTTGCCCAGCTTCGCCGTGGCCTGCGCCTTCTCCTTCTCGGCCGCGGCCAGGTCCTTGGCGAGCCGCTTGCGCTCGGCCTCCACGTCGATCGCCCCGGACAGGTCGAGCGCGACCTTCGCGCCCGCGACCGGGAGGGTCGCCGTCGCGGTGAAGCCCTCGCCCTCCGGCTGCAGGCGCAGCAGCTGGCGGACCGCCGCCTCATGGGCCTCCAGTCCGGTGGAGCCGAGGTCGAGCCGGGCCGGGACCTTCTGGCCCGGCTGCAGGCCCTGGTCGGCGCGGAACCGCCGGACCTCGGTGACCAGCGACTGGACCGCCGCGATCTCCTTCTCGGCGGCCGCGTCACGGAAGCCGGAGTCGGCCGGCCAGTCGGCGATCACGATCGACTCGCGTCCGGTGAGCGTGGTCCACAGCGTCTCGGTGACGAAGGGGACCACCGGGTGGAGCAGTCGCAGCAGCTTGTCCAGCACCTCGCCCAGCACACGACGCGAGACCTCGGCCGGACGGCCGCCCGCCATGAAGGTGGTCTTGGAGAGCTCGACGTACCAGTCGAAGACCTCGTCCCACGCGAAGTGGAAGAGGGCGTCGCTGAGCTTGGCGAACTGGTAGTCGTCGTAGAGCGCGTCCGCCTCGGCGACCGTGGCGTCCAGCCGGGACAGGATCCACCGGTCGATCGCCGACAGCTCCTCGGGCGCGGGCAGGTCGCCCTCGACCGTGGCGCCGTTCATCAGCGCGAAGCGCGTGGCGTTCCAGATCTTGTTGGTGAAGTTCCGGGAGCCCTGGACCCAGTCCTCGCCGATCGGCACGTCGGTGCCGGGGTTGGCGCCGCGTGCGAGCGTGAAGCGCAGCGCGTCGGAGCCGTAGGTGTCCATCCAGTCCAGCGGGTTGACCGCGTTGCCGAAGGACTTCGACATCTTCTTGCCGAACTGGTCGCGGACCATGCCGTGCAGGGCGATGGTGTGGAACGGCGGGGTGCCGTCCATCGCGTAGAGACCGAACATCATCATCCGGGCGACCCAGAAGAAGAGGATGTCGTACCCGGTGACCAGGACGGAGTTCGGGTAGAACTTCGCGAGGCTCTCGGTCTGCCCGGGCCAGCCGAGCGTGGAGAACGGCCACAGACCGGAGGAGAACCAGGTGTCGAGGACATCGGTCTCCTGGGTCCAGCCCTCGCCGCTCGGGGGCTCCTCGTCGGGGCCGACGCAGACGGTCTGGCCGTCCGGTCCGTACCAGACCGGGATGCGGTGACCCCACCACAGCTGGCGCGAGATGCACCAGTCGTGGAGGTTGTCGACCCAGTCGAAGTAGCGCTTCTCCATCTCCTGGGGGTGGATCTTGACCTTGCCGTCGCGGACGGCGTCACCGGCGGCCTTCGCCAGCGGGCCGACCTTGACCCACCACTGCATGGAAAGCCGCGGCTCGATGGTGGTCTTGCAGCGCGAGCAGTGGCCCACCGAGTGGACGTACGGGCGCTTCTCGGCGACGATCCGGCCCTCGGCGCGCAGCGCGGCGACGATGGCGGAGCGGGCCTCCAGGCGGTCCAGCCCCTGGAAGGGACCGTGCGCGGTGATGACGGCGCGCTCGTCCATGACGGCGAGGTTCGGCAGACCGTGGCGCTGGCCGATCTCGAAGTCGTTCGGGTCGTGCGCGGGCGTGACCTTGACGGCGCCCGTGCCGAACTGCGGGTCGACGTGCGTGTCGGCGACGACCGGGATACGGCGGCCGGTGAGCGGCAGCTCGATCTCGCGGCCGACGAGGTGCCGGTAGCGCTCGTCCTCCGGGTGAACGGCGACGGCGGTGTCGCCGAGCATCGTCTCGGCGCGGGTCGTCGCGACGACGATGGAGTCCTCGCCCTCGCCGTACCGGATCGAGACCAGCTCGCCGTCGTCGTCCTGGTACTCGACCTCGATGTCCGAGATGGCCGTCAGACAGCGCGGGCACCAGTTGATGATGCGCTCGGCGCGGTAGATGAGCTCGTCGTCGTAGAGCTTCTTGAAGATGGTCTGGACGGCCTCGGACAGGCCCTCGTCCATGGTGAAGCGCTCACGCGACCAGGCGACGCCGTCACCGAGGCGCCTCATCTGCCCGGAGATCTGCCCACCGGACTCCGCCTTCCACTGCCAGACGCGCTCGATGAACGCCTCGCGGCCGAGGTCGTGGCGGGACTTGCCCTCCTTGGCGAGCTCACGCTCGACGACGTTCTGCGTGGCGATGCCGGCGTGGTCCATGCCGGGCTGCCACAGCGTCTCGTACCCCTGCATCCGCTTACGGCGGGTGAGGGCGTCGATCAGCGTGTGCTCGAAGGCGTGGCCCAGGTGGAGGCTGCCGGTGACGTTCGGCGGCGGGATGACGATGGTGTACGGCTTCTTGTCGCTCTTGGCGTCGGCCTCGAAGTAACCGCGCTCTACCCAGCGCTCGTACAGGGGCCCCTCTACCTCGGCCGGCGCGTACTGGGTCGGCAGTTCGGGGGTCGCGCTGTTCGGCCCGCTCGCGGCGGCCTGCTGAGTGTTGTCGGTCACGGCGCTCAGTTTACGGGCGGGGCGGGCCCCGTTACGAATCCACCGGTACCCGGGCGCGAGGGGAGGGGACCGGGCCCGCAGGACGCGCGCCCGCCGCGGGCCCCGCCGGGGGGCCTGCCGGGGGGCCTGCCCGCCGTCCGATCCGGGTGGCCCGTGCTGCCGCCCCTCGGGCCGAGGCCACGGCGGGGGCCGGGGCGGCGGATGGCATCACCGGACCCAGGAGCACGGCCGCCGCGCCCCAACGGCCGGTGGACGCGGCGGCCCTGACGGTGACGCGGCGGATCGCGCGGGTGGGCGGTACCCGGCCGCACCGGCCGTCAGGGTGACCAACCGGGCATCTGCATCGTCTTGTTACCAAGTCCTGACGACCCCGATGTAAAGACGGCCTAAACAATCCGCAAGGATGAGTGCGAGGAGACAGCAGTTCAACGAGGGGACTCACCGATGAGCTTCAACCAGCCGCCGCCGCAGCCGGGTTACGGCGGCCAGCCTGGCCACGGGGGCCAGCCCGGACACCCCCAGCAGCCACCGGCGCCGCCCGGCCCGCCCCAGCAGCCCGCACCGGGCTACGGCTACCCGCAGCAGCCCACGGCCCCGCAGCCGGCCCCCGGATACGGCCACCCACAGCAGCCCGGCCCGTACGGCCAGCAGCCCGGCCCGTACGGCCAGCAGCCGGGCCCGTACGGCCAGCAGCCCGGCGCCTGGGGTGCCCCGCCGCCGCCGTCCTCCGGCGGCAAGGGCAAGATCATCGGCATCGTGGTCGGCGTCGTGGTCGCCGTAGCGGTGATAGGCGGCGGCGTCCTCGCCCTCACGAGCAGCGGCGGCGTCGGCGGCGGCGGTGACTACAAGCTCTCCATGCCGGCCACGCTGCTGAACGGTCAGTACGCCAAGTCCGGCAACGACCCCGCCCTCAGCGACGGTGAGACCGGGGACGACACGGGCATCGACAACGCCACCACGGTCTCCGGCAGCTACAAGAAGGGCACCACCGAGCAGCTGATCGTCACCGGCGCCTACGGCGACGTCAGCGACCCGGGCGACGTGCTCGACAAGATGCTCGCCGCCTTCACCTCCAAGGCCGGCGGCTCCGGCGGCGAGGCCCCGAAGGAGGTCCACCCCCCGGGCTTCGACGGCGACGTCATGAAGTGCGGCACGATCGGCTCGGCCGGCGTCAGCTTCCCGTACTGCGCCTGGGCCGACGACAGCACGGTCGCCCTGGCCATGAACATGAACGTCGACATCACCGGTGACGTCGAGGCGCCCTCCGCCACGGAGTGGGCGGACAGCACCGTGAAGATCCGCGACGAGGTCCGCGTCAAGAAGTGACCCACGCCGTACGGCGAAGGGGGCGCCCGGCATCCGCCGGGCGCCCCCTTCTTCGTCTGCCGGGGCGCGTCACGCGCTCTTCTGCTCGCCCTTGCCGATGATGCGGGGCTCGCGCGGGACCAGGGTCGGGTTCACGTTGGAGTGGACGACGTCCTCGGTGATGACGACGCGGGCGACGTCCTTGCGCGAGGGCACCTCGTACATCACCGACATCAGCACCTCCTCCATGATGGCGCGCAGGCCACGGGCGCCGGTCTGGCGAAGGATGGCCTGGTCGGCGATGGCCTCCAGGGCGCCGCGCTCGAACTCCAGCTCGACGCCGTCGAGCTCGAAGAGCCGCTGGTACTGCTTGACCAGGGCGTTGCGCGGCTCGACCAGGATCTGCAGCAGCGCCTCGCGGTCGAGGTTGTGCACGCTGGTGATGACCGGCAGACGCCCGATGAACTCGGGGATCATGCCGAACTTCACCAGGTCCTCCGGCATGACCTCGGAGAACTGGTCGGCGGAGTCCATCTCGCGCTTGGAGCGGATGGTCGCGCCGAAACCGATGCCCTTGGCGCCGGCCCGGGCCTCGATGATCTTCTCCAGACCGGCGAAGGCACCGCCCACGATGAACAGAACGTTGGTGGTGTCGATCTGGATGAACTCCTGGTGCGGGTGCTTGCGCCCGCCCTGCGGCGGCACCGAGGCCGTGGTGCCCTCCAGGATCTTCAGCAGCGCCTGCTGCACGCCCTCGCCGGAGACGTCGCGGGTGATCGACGGGTTCTCGCTCTTGCGGGCCACCTTGTCGATCTCGTCGATGTAGATGATCCCCGTCTCGGCCTTCTTGACGTCGTAGTCGGCCGCCTGGATCAGCTTGAGCAGGATGTTCTCGACGTCCTCGCCGACGTACCCCGCCTCGGTCAGCGCCGTGGCGTCCGCGATGGCGAACGGCACGTTCAGCATCCGGGCCAGGGTCTGGGCGAGCAGGGTCTTGCCCGAGCCCGTGGGGCCGAGCAGCAGGATGTTGGACTTGGCGAGCTCGATGCCGTCGTCGTGGCCGCGGCCGCCGCCGTTCTCACCGGCCTGCACCCGCTTGTAGTGGTTGTAGACCGCCACGGAGAGCGCCTTCTTCGCCGGCTCCTGGCCGACGACGTAGCTCTCGAGGAACTCATAGATCTCGCGCGGCTTCGGCAGGTCCTCCCACCGCACCTCGGAGGACTCGGCGAGCTCCTCCTCGATGATCTCGTTGCAGAGGTCGATGCACTCGTCGCAGATGTACACACCGGGTCCTGCGATGAGCTTCTTCACCTGCTTCTGGCTCTTTCCGCAGAACGAGCACTTGAGCAGATCGCCGCCGTCACCGATGCGTGCCACGAGGTGCTTCCCCTTCGCCTGGGTCCCGTCAGTTCGACGAGTCCTGGTGCTTGCCTATCGACGGTACCTTGCCGCGGCCCCAGTGCGGGCCCCCCTTGGAGCTACTGGGCCGTGACCTGCACAACCCAGTGACTCCAAGAGGGGACTTCTTGTCGCAGAATGCCCTGCCGGGCGTCAGACCGCGACCGACGATCCCTTGCGGGTCGAGACGATCTGGTCGACCAGACCGTAGGAGAGGGCCTCCTCGGCCGTGAGGATCTTGTCGCGCTCGATGTCGTCGCGGATCTTCTCGATGGGGGTGCTGGAGTGCTTGGCCAGCATCTCCTCCAGCTGGGCCCGCATCCGCAGGATCTCGTTGGCGGCGATCTCCAGGTCCGAGACCTGGCCGCGGCCGGTCTCGCTGTACGGCTGGTGGATCAGGATGCGGGCGTTGGGCAGCGCCATCCGCTTGCCGGCGGTGCCGGCGGCGAGCAGCACGGCCGCGGCGGACGCCGCCTGACCCATGCAGACCGTCTGGATGTCGGGCTTCACGAACTGCATCGTGTCGTAGATCGCCGTCAGCGCCGTGAAGGAGCCGCCGGGGCTGTTGATGTACACCGAGATGTCGCGGTCCGGGTCCATCGACTCCAGGCACAACAACTGTGCCATGACGTCGTTGGCGGAGGCGTCGTCGATCTGCACCCCGAGGAAGATCACGCGCTCCTCGAAGAGCTTCGCGTACGGGTCGTACTCGCGGACGCCCTGGGAGGTGCGCTCCACGAAGCGCGGGACGACGTAGCGGGCCTCGGCGGCGTTCACGCGGTCGTACAGGCCGCTGCCGGGGAAGTTCTGGGTGGTCACGTTCACCGTCCTGGAGATGAGCAGTGGGCTGGGGTCGGTCCTGCGGGGCTGTACGGGCTCACGGCCCGGTCAGGCCCCGGTGCCGCCGCCGCCCGGGACGTTCACGGCATGCGTGATGACGTCGTCGATCAGGCCGTACTCCTTGGCCGCCTCGGCGGAGAACCAGCGGTCGCGGTCGGAGTCACGGGTGATCGCCTCGACGCTCTGGCCGGAGTGCTCTGCGATGAGCTCGGCCATCCGCTTCTTCGTGCGGAGGAGCTGCTCGGCGTGGATCTTGATGTCCGAGGCCGAGCCGGCCAGGCCGGCGGACGGCTGGTGCATCAGGATGTCGGTGTTCGGCAGCGCGAAGCGCTTGCCGGGGGTACCGGCGGTCAGCAGGAACTGCCCCATGGAGGCCGCCAGGCCCATGGCGATGGTGACGACGTCGTTCTTGATGAACTGCATGGTGTCGTAGATCGCCATGCCGGCCGTCACGGAGCCGCCGGGGCTGTTGATGTAGAGGTAGATGTCCTTGTCCGGCTCGGCGGCAAGGAGGAGCAGCTGCGCGGTGATCTTGTTGGCGATGTCGTCGTCCACCGGCTGGCCGAGGAAGATGATCCGCTCGCCGAGCAGCCGGTTGTAGACCTGGTCGCCGAGGCCACCGATGGTCGGCTCGCCGGCGGCGGAAGGCATCGGAGTCGTCACGTATCCACCTGCTCGTTGTCGGACGGCGCGGACGCCGTCACAGGGTCTTCTCGTAGGGCACGGGCCCTCGTACCTACGGACCCTAACGCGCAGGTGGGGCCCGGCAATCCCCCACGCGGAACTGTTCGCTGTGAGCGCAGGGAGGGGGTAAGCGGAGAGCGAAACGGAGCAGAACGGGCCCGGACGCAACTGTCGTCCGGGCCCGTCGGATGGTGCTGCGGGGCGAGGCTCAGGCCTCGGAGCCCTCACCCTTGGGGGTCTCGGCGTCCGCGTCCTGCGAGGTGGCCTCGACCGTCTCGCCGGCCTCGTCCTCCTCGTCCTCCAGGTCGACGACCTCGCCGTTGGTGTCCTTGACCGTGGCGGCCTCGACGACCAGGGCCAGCGCCTTGCCGCGGGCGACCTCGCCGACCAGCAGGGGCACCTGGCCGCCCTCGACGACCGCCTGGGCGAACTGGTCGGGGCTCATGCCGGAGGAGGCGGCGCGGCGCATGAGGTGCTCGGTGAGCTCCTCCTGGTTGACCGAGAGCTTCTCGGTGGAGACGAGCTCGTCCAGGACGAACTGGGTCTTGATGCCCTTCTTCGCCTGCCCCTCGATCTCCTGGTCGTACTCCTCGCGGGTCTTGCCCTCGTTCTCGAGGAACGACTCCCAGGTCAGGCCCATGGCCGGGAACTGGTGGTGCTCCAGGTTGTGGACGCGGGTCTCGATCTCGTCCTTGAGCAGCTTCTCCGGCAACGGGATGTCGACCAGCTCCAGGAGGGCGTCCAGCACCTTCTCCTGGGCCTGGGTGGCCTGGTCGTACTGCTTGATGCGCTCCTGGCGCTTCACGGCGTCGGCGCGGAGCTCCTCGAGGGTGTCGAACTCGCTCGCCAGCTGGGCGAAGTCGTCGTCCAGCTCGGGCAGCTCACGGGCCTGGACGGTGGTGACGTCCACCTTGACCTGGGCCTGCTTGCCGGCGGCGGAGCCACCCTTGAGCTCGGAGGTGAAGGTGGCCGAACCGCCGGCCTCCAGGCCGATGACGGCCTCGTCGATGCCGTCGAGCAGCTGGCCCGAGCCGATGGTGTAGGTGACGCCGCTGGCGACGCCGTCCTCCAGCACCTCGCCGTCGACCGAGGCCTCCAGGTCGACGACGACGACGTCGCCGTCGGCGGCGGCGCGCTCCACGACGGTGGTGGAGGCGAAGCGCTCGCGCAGCTGCTCCAGGGCCTTGTCGACGTCCTCGTCGGACACCTCGATGGCGTCCACGGTGACCTCGATGCCGGAGTAGTCCGGGATCTCGATGACCGGGCGGACGTCCACCTCGGCGGTGAACTTCAGCTCCTGGCCGTCGTTGAATTCGGTGATGTCCACCTCGGGCTGGCCGAGGACGTTGAGCTCGCCCTCGTTGACCGCCTCGGTGTAGAACTTCGGCAGTGCGTCGTTGATGGCCTCTTCGAGGACCGCGCCACGGCCGAACCGCTGGTCGATGACGCGCGCGGGGATCTTGCCCTTACGGAAGCCCGGCACCGTGACCTGCTGGTTGATCTTCTTGTACGCCGCGTCGAGGCTGGGCTTGAGCTCCTCGAAGGGCACCTCGACAGTGAGTCGAACCCGGGTCGGGTTCAGAGTCTCGACGGCGCTCTTCACGGTTGGGTCTCCTTGGGGGCTTTACGTTGATGGGCGGCCGCTCGGCGTTCATGCGGGGCGGCTGGTGTTCGACCTGGCTTTTCCGCGTTTCAGGTGGCCGACGACCCATCCTACCGGTACCACAATCCTGCGGCCGGGCCTGCTCGGCACAGGCGGCCGAGCACTGGTCGGGGTGGCCGGATTCGAACCGACGACCTTCCGCTCCCAAAGCGGACGCGCTACCAAGCTGCGCCACACCCCGTCGGTGCGACACGTAGAGTACATGCCTCCGCACACCCCGACGGACAAATATGACGTGCGTGGGAGCCGGGTCGATCGGCTACGATCTGATGTGCCAGAATGACCGGTCGTTGCGGGCGTAGCTCAATGGTAGAGCCCCAGTCTTCCAAACTGGCTACGCGGGTTCGATTCCCGTCGCCCGCTCTGCAGACAAAGGCCCAGGTCAGGGCAGTATCTCCCCGGACCTGGGCCTTTGTGTTCCCCGGCCGCACCGGTCGCCCCGGCCGTCCGCGCGCGGTTCCGGCGGGGTTCCAGCGCGATTCCGGCGCGGGATGCCCCTCCTTCGCCCGGCCGCGACGACACGCCCGGCGGTGCCGGTAACCGCGGCCGTCCTGCGGGTACGCCCGTGTACTTGCCGGCGGGACCGGTCGACTCACCCCATCGGGGGTGCCCGAGGCGACGGCACATGCCGCCCGGGCGGACGCCCGCAGTGGTCGACCCGGTCGGCGCCGCCGTCGAGTTGGGGAACACGGGGCCCGCTCCGGAGAGGTCCGGAACGTCGTCACGAGGGCTTCGCCGGGCTCTGCTCCTCGAGCCAGTCGGCGAACGTCAGGGTGCCGCGGGGGCCGGGACCGGTCGGCAGCAGGCCGCCCTTCCTCATCGCGGCACCGCACCGCCCCGGGACCGCGGATCCCCGGACCGGGCGTCTCCGCATGCGGGGGGCGCCGGAGTCTGCGCAGGCTGGGAGGTGTGCCATTGATCCACGGTGAGGATCGGTGATCGTTACGGTGGTGTCGATGCCCGAGGGCACCGCCGCCCGCGCCGCCGTGTTGGAGGCGCGTGAGCGTCTGGCGGCGTGCCGGTTCCTGCTCGTGGACATCGAGGTGTCCGGGGAAGGGCCGCCCGACGAGCCGCCGATCGCCCCCGAACTCGGCCTGGACGCCGAGGACCTGGCATGGCTGGGCCGGGAGGGCGAGGCGGCACGGGCGGAGTTCCACGGGGACAACGCCCGGCTCGTCGTTCCCGTCATCGACGACGGCGAGGTCGTCCACGTCCACGCCTTCGTGACCGAGCGGTACCTGGTCACCGTCCACCGGGGGCCGAACACGCTCGTCGGGCGGTTCATCGCCCGGCTGCCGCACGAACGTCCCCCGGACTCCACCGGCGCGCTGTTCCTGCTGCTGGAGGACGCCCTGGAGACCTTCCGCAAGTCCGCCGTGGAGGCGCTGCTGCAGGTGGAGGACCTCGAGGACGAGATGTTCGAGAGCCGGCACCCGCAGCAGGTGTACCGGCTGGCCCGGCTGCGGCGGCGGGCGGCCCTGCTGCACCACGCCCTGCTGCCGTTCCTGCAGGCGACCGACGAGACCATCACCCGGCGGATGATGAGCGGCAGCTTCCCCGAGGAGCGGCAGCGCCTCGCCGCCTCCTACCAGCGGGCCGCGCGGATGGTGCTCAGCAGCATCGAGTCGCTCCAGGACGCGGCGCGGCGGGCCTTCGCCAGCTACTCCTCCCTCGTGTCCGGCGAGCAGAACGGCGTGATCAACCGGCTGGCCATCGTGTCGACGATCTTCCTTCCGCCGACCTTCCTGACCGGCTTCTTCGGCATGAACTTCACCTACATGACGGACGAGTTGGAGAGCAGGATCGTCTTCTGGCTGCTCGCCGTGGGACTGCAGGCGGCCGTCATGCTCGTCGCCGTCTACGTGCTGCACGCACCCGCATCCGGCACAAGCTGCGCGACGACGGGCGCGACGAGGGCTGAACGCCTCACTACATTGACGGCATGGAGATCTGGATCAACCCCGCGTGCTCGAAGTGCCGCTCCGCGCTGCATCTGCTGGACGAGGAGGGCGCGCAGTACACCGTGCGCCGCTATCTGGAGGACCCGCCGGACGCCGGCGAGATCCGGGCGGTGCTGGAGCGGCTCGGGCTGGAGCCCTGGGACATCGTGCGGACCCAGGAGGCCGAGGCGAAGGAACTGGGCCTGAAGGAGTGGCCGCGCGAGCCGGCTGAGCGGGAGCGCTGGATCGGGGCGCTGGCGGCGCACCCCCGGCTGATCCAGCGGCCGATCATCACCGCCGAGGACGGCACGGCGGTGGTCGCCCGCTCCGAGGAGGCGGTGCGCGACGCGCTCGGACGCGTCCAGGACACTGTCTAGAACCGCCTGGAACCGTCCAGAACACCGACAGCCCGGTGGCCGAGGTGAACGCGTCGAGGGCCGCCCTGGCACCGACAGAGTCGCCGGCCGGGGCTCCAGGCGCACAGGGCGCCCCGGCCGGGGAGGACGGCGAGGACGGCCCCGCCGACGCCGCTCTTGCCGGGCGGGACCACGCGGTGGGCGAACTCCCCCGCGGCGTCGTAGGTGCCGCCGGTGAGCAGCACGACGCTGAGGCGTTGGGCGTCGGCGCGGGACGCAGGCGGCTGCCGTCGGCGCGCGGACCGTGCCGGGCGAGGAAGCCGCCCGGCAGGGCGAGGTCGCGGCAGGAGGCCTCCCCACCGGGCCATCGGACCCGGGCCCTAGCCGACCGGCACTCCTTTGGGGCCCTTGATCCGCTTCATGATCATCTGCGAGTTCACCTCGCTCACGCCCGGCAGGGCGATCAGCTTCTCGGTCCAGAAGCGCTCGTAGGCGTCGCTGTCGGCCACCGCGATCCGCAGCAGGCAGCCGGGCGCGCCGTAGAGCCGGTAGGCCTCCACGATGTCGGGGATGGCCTGCACCTGCTCCTCGAAGTCGGCGACGGTCTCGCGGTCCCGCCGCACCTCGACGGAGGCGAAGACCTCGAAGCCCCGGCCGACGGCGGCGGGATCGACGACGGCCCGGTAGCTCTGGATCACCCCGTCCTCCTCCAGCTGGCGCACCCGGCGCAGGCACGGGGAGGGGGTGAGGCCGACCCGGGCGGCCAGCTCCTGGTTGGTGAGCCGGCCGTCGGCCTGGAGCTCACGCAAGATACTTCTGTCAATGGCGTCCATGACGGTGATGGATACCACGGATGCCCGGTCTACGCGGGCTGATCAGCAATCCAATGCCAGAGGTCAGCGCATATCCTTGCGGCGGAGGGTTGGGCGAACACGCGAGCGAGGGAAATGTGAAGCACGTCGTCGTGATCGGCACCGGCGGCACGATCGCCAGCCGGTGGCAGGGGGCCGGTTACGCGGCCGAGGCCGCCGGCCACGAGGTGCTGGCCGCGGGTGCGGTCCCCGAGGGCGTCGAGGTGAACGTCCGCGACCTGTTCACGGTGAACAGCTCGCGGCTGACCTCCGCCCACCAGCTGGAGCTGCTGCGGACGGTCCACGAGGTGCTGGCGGATCCGGCCGTGGACGGCGTCGTGGTGACGCACGGGACGGACACCATGGAGGAGTCCGCCTTCCTCCTCGACCTCCACCACGACGACCGGCGCCCGGTGGTCCTCACCGGCGCCCAGCTCCCGCTTGACGCCGTCGACGGGGACGCGGCGGGCAACCTCTACGACGCGCTGCTGACCGCCGCGACCGGCGAGGGCATCGGCGTGGTCATCGCCTTCGGCGGCTTCGTGCACGCCGCCCGGGGCACGGTCAAGGCGCACACCCTGGACGTCCAGGCCTTCGCCGACCCCTCGGGGCGGCCGCTGGGACGGGTGAAGTTCGGCGAGATCGCCTGGGGCGCTCCGCGGCCGCGCGCCGCCGCGCTGCCGCTGCCGGACGCCGGCGCCGGGGCGCCGCGCGTCGACGTCGTGATGCACCACGTGGACGCCGACCCCCTGCTGTTCGAGGCCGCGCTGGGCGCGGGGGCGCAGGGGATCGTGCTGGTCGGCACCGGCGCGGGCAACGCGACGCCCGACTTCGTGGCGGCGGTGCGCCGCGCGGTGGACGCCGGCGTGCTGGTCGCCGTGAGCACCCGGGTGGCGGCGGGGCCGGTGGCACCGCTGTACACCGGGGGCGGGGCGGTGGACCTCGCCGCGGCCGGCGGTGTGCTGACCGGGACGCTGCGCGCGGGACAGGCCCGCATCGCCGTGCTGGCGGCGCTGCTGTCCGCCGAGGGCCCCGAGGAGCGGGCCGCCGCACTGCGGCGCATCATCGCAACGGCCGAGGACCGCACGCCGGCTGTCGCCTGACTCCCCGTCACCCGGCGCGGTCATCGCGCCGGGTGACGGGTGACCTGTGACGGATGACCTGTGACGGTCAGAGGTTTATCTGGTTGATGGTGTCGGCCAACGAGTCCAGGAACTTGCTGATCGACGGGGCCATGCCCGTGGAGGCAAGGAAGAAGCCGAAGAGCGCGGCGACGATGGCCGGGCCGACCTTGAGCGACTTGCCCCTTATCAGGACGATCATGATGATCGCCAACAACAGCACCACGGACAGGGAGATGGCCACTGGGGATCACATCCTCGGTCTGACGCCTCACCGTTCCGGGGGGAGCCACCGCAGCCGCACCCCCGCGACGTCCATCGTGCCACCTGCCACCGACACCGTGACCCCGCGTGAGACCCCTTCCCCGCGCGCCGGGGTCGCACACCTGTGACGCAGGACGTCGCGACCGGTTCCGGTCGCTTCGGACGAGGCGAATCTCGCAATTGCACGGCACGTTCGAGTGAATTTCCCTCAAACTATTTCCCCGCACACCGACTTGCCACACAAAGGATCAACAAAAAACCTGCACAACCGCCAACCCGCCTGTCGACATGTCCCGTTCAACCCTTATATGACTGCCCAAAGCGTCATAGAACGGACAGTGGCGCGACGTAAGCATTACCGGCCGGCGGCGCCGCGCCCGCCATTCCGACCGGAAATTTACCCGGGCAGAGGGCGCCCGCTATGGTGCATCGAATGTTCCAGCCCCTCCGCACGAACACCCTGTCCCCCGGCAGGACCCAGACCGGGAATTCCGTTCTCCCCGCCCCGCGCAAGAAGGCCTTCTTCGGCCCCGGGACGGCCGCCCCCGCGGGGTCCTCCGCCCCCGCCACGTCCTGCGCGCCCTCCGCGGGACGCGACCCGTTCTTCGACAACGCCAAGTACCTCGCCATCGTCCTGGTCGCGATGGGCCACGCCTGGGAACCGCTCACCGGGCACAGCAGGGCCGCCGGAGCGCTCTACAACCTCGTGTACGCGTTCCACATGCCGGCCTTCATCGTCATCTCCGGCTACTTCTCGAAGAGTTTCGACGCCCGTCCGGACCGCGTCAGGAGACTGATCACCGGCGTCGCCGTCCCGTACCTGCTCTTCGAGGCCGCCTACTCGCTCTTCAGGAACTGGGCAGACGACGCCGCGCCGCAGCCGCTGAGCCTGCTGGACCCCTGGTACCTCACGTGGTTCCTCGCCGCCCTCTTCATCTGGCGCCTCACCGCACCCGTCTGGCGGATCGTGCGGCACCCGGTCGTGATCGCCCTCGTGATCGCGGCCCTCGCGTCCCTCTCCCCGGCCATCGGCGACGACCTGGAACTCCAGCGCGTCCTGCAGTTCCTGCCCTTCTTCGTGCTCGGCATGTGCCTGAAGGCCGAGCACTTCCACCTCGCGCGGCGCCGGGCCGTGCGCGTGCTGTCCGTTCCGGTGGGGCTCGCCGCACTGGTCGTCTCCTACTGGCTGGTGCCCCGCATGGACAGGGCCTGGCTCTACCACCGCACGAGCGCCCAGGAGCTGGGCGCGCCCTGGTGGACCGGGCCGGTCGTCACGCCGGTGCTGTTCTGCTGCTCCCTGGCGCTGACGGTGTGCTTCTTCGCCTGGGTGCCGCGCCGCCGCATGTGGTTCACCGCCCTCGGCGCCGGCACGCTCTACGGCTACCTGCTGCACGGCTTCATCGCCAAGGGCTCGCGCTTCGGCAGCTGGTACGACCACGACTGGATCCACACACCGCTGGGCCAGGTCGCGATCACCGCGATCGCCGTCGCGGTGGTCACCGCGTTGTGCACCCCGCCCGTGCAGCGGCTGTTCCGTTTCGCGATGGAGCCGAAGATGTCCTGGGCGTTCCGGCCGGCGCCTGGAGCTGTCGGCAAAGTCCCTCCCGCGACCTTCGGCCGGGGGTGCCCCCACCCCGCGACGCCTGGCACGGCACCTCGCTGCGTTGTGGAATCGTCCGAGTAGCCCACTACGAGGACGACTTTCCGCCTTGCGATGCACCGCGCCTGGGGGCACCTCCCAGCGGAGCTGGGGGAGCCAATTCGACGACGCGCTCTAGTCCCGGCACACGATGAGCAGGGCGCGGTCGTCGTTGACGTCCTTGGCCACCGCCTCGATCAGCTGCCAGGCCGCGCCGCGGAAGCCGTGCGCGACGTAGCGGTCGGCCTCGCCGATGAGCCGGTCGATGCCCTCGGTGAGGTCGCGGCCGGCGGCCTCGACCAGGCCGTCGGTGAAGAGCAGCAGGACGTCGCCGGAGCGCAGGGTGCCCTTCACGCTGTGGAACTCGGCGCCGTCGTACACCCCCAGCAGCGGACCCTCGGCCGCTTTCTCCTCCCAGCGGCCGGTGCCCGCGCTGAGCTGCATGCCCGGCAGGTGGCCCGCGGAGAGCAGCTCGTAGTCGCCGGACTCCAGGTCCAGCACCAGGTGGACGGAGGTGGCGAAGCCCTCCTCCCAGTTCTGGCGGAGCAGGTAGCCGTTGGCGGCGGTGAGGAAGGCGGGCGGCGGCAGCGAGCCGAGCAGGCCGCCGAAGGCGCCGGACAGCAGCAGCGCGCGCGAGCCGGCGTCCATGCCCTTGCCCGACACGTCGGTGAGCACGGCCTCCAGGACGCGCCCGCCCGAGGTGCGGGTGGCCACCACGAAGTCGCCGGAGAAGGACTGGCCGCCGGCCGGCCGCAGCGCCATCTCGGCGTGCCAGCCCTCGGGCAGCCGCGGCAGCCTGCTCTGCACCCGGATGCGCTCGCGCAGGTCGAAGAGCATGGTGCCGCCGCGCATCCAGGGCACACCGACCCGGGCGCGGAACTGCGCGACGATCAGCCCGGCCAGCGCCACCGCCGCCACCACGAGCACGGTGCCCGGGGTCACGCGGGCCACGCCCTCGCGGTACGGGCCGAGGACGGCGGACTCGACGACCAACGCGGCGGCGCTGGCCCCGTACAGCAACAGCAGGCTGGAGGGGCGCAGCAGCAGGCCGCCGACGACGACGGGCAGCACCAAGGTGGTGGGCGGGCACCATTGCGGCGCCAGCATCGTGCCCCAGGCGATCAGCGGGACGCTGATGGTCAGGGCGGTCAGGGCGAGCCAGTCGGCCGCGTCGCCGCGGAAGTAGTCCACGGCGGATTTGCGCAGGCCGACCCGGGCCCGGTGGACCGTCCTGCGCCACCGGGCCCTGAATCCGTCTCCTACCGGGCTTCGTGCCATCTTCCCGGCGACCCTATCCACCCTCACCCGTCCTCCGCATGGGAGGTGCCCCTCGTGGTGCGCCGATTCGCCGCGGTGACCGGCGAAAACCGTTCGCCCGCCGTTGGGACTGCTGGTAGGCAGGGGACATGACGGTGGAGTTGCGGGTTCTCGAGTCCGAACAGTGGGACGAGTGGTTCAGCAAGCTGGAACGCGCGTTCGGCAGTGCGCGCGAGCCCGCGGAGGAGCGGGAGTTCGACCGCGGGGTGACCGAGCTCTCCCGGTCGATCGCGGCCTGGGACGGCACGGAGGTCGTCGGCACCGCGGGGGCGTTCTCCTTCCGTATGGCGGTGCCGGGCGGAGCCGTGGTCCCGGCGGCGGGCGTCACCATGGTCAGCGTCGCCTCGACGCACCGCCGCCGCGGGCTGCTGAGCTCGATGATGCGGCGGCAACTGGACGAGGTGCGCGAACTGGGCGAGCCGCTGGCGGTGCTCACGGCGTCCGAGCCGGCGATATACGGCCGGTACGGCTACGAGGTCGCCACCCGCCAGATGAGCCTGGAGGTCGACACCCAGCGGGCGGGCCTCACCGTGCCCGCGGGCGCCGATGAGGTCACGCTGCGCTTCGCCGACCCGGAGGAGGCCCTGGCGGCCTGCGAGGAGGTCTACGCGCGGCTGGTGCCCACCCGGCCGGGCATGCTGGAGCGGCGGCCGAACTGGGAGCGCAAGGGCGTGCTCGACCCGGAGGCGTACCGGGACGGCGCGTCGAACCTGCTGTGCGTGGTCGCCGAGCGGGACGGCGAGGTGCGCGGCTACGCGCGGTACGCGGTGAAGCCCGCCTGGAACGCGGGCGGCCCCGACGGAACGGTGGTGCTGCGCGACCTGGAGGCGCTGGATCCGGACACATGTGCCGCGCTGTGGCGCTACCTGTTCGGCATCGACCTCACCTGCCGCATCACCTCCCGCAACCGTCCCGCCGACGACCCGGTCCTGCACCTGGTCGACGACGTCCGCCGCTGCGGCGTACGCGTCAGGGAAGGCCTGCTGCTGCGCCCGGTGGAGGTGGGCGCGGCTCTGTCGGCCCGTACCTACGTGGCCCCGCTGGACGTCGTGCTGGAGGTCTCGGACCCCTTCTGCCCCTGGAACGAGGGCCGCTGGCGGCTCGGCGGCGACGCCAAGGGCGCGACCTGCGAGCGGACGACGGACGCCGCCGACCTGGCGCTGTCGGTGCGCGAGCTGGGCGCGGCCTACCTGGGCGACGTCTCGCTGACCGCGCTGTCACGGGCCGGCCGCGTGCGGGAGCTGCGACAGGGCGCGCTGCGGGAGGCCACGGTGGCCTTCGGCAGTGAGGTCGCCCCCTGGCTGCCGCACGGCTTCTAGGCCCTTCCGGACCGGATCAGGTGCCTGCCTCACGGTCGGCCGCGCCGAGCCGGTCCCTGCGCTCCGCGGTCCGGCCGGCAGGCCCTCTCCCGCCGCACGGCCCTCCCCCGCACGGCCCTCCCCCGCCCGGACCCGCACCGCTTGCGGGCCCCGTCCCCGCCGACTGGTCTGGGGGCGGGGCGGACGACGGTGCGCCGGCCCCGCGGAGGTGTCCGGTCGAGCGGCGAGGAGGAATCGTCATGCTCAAGGGTTTCAAGAACTTCCTGCTGCGCGGGGACGTCATCATCGTGGCGGTGGGCCTGATCGTCGCCCTGGCGTTCAGCACGCTGATCCTGTCGTTCACCGCCAACGTGATCAACCCGATCATCGCCCGCGCCCAGGGCGGGGCGTCACCGGGCCTCGGCTGGCAGCTCGGCAGGCCGGGCAACAGCAAGACCTATCTGGATCTCGGATCCTTCATCTCCACGCTGATCTACTTCGTGATCTTCATGGCGGTCGTCTACTTCGTGATCATCGTCCCGTACAAGGCCTACCAGGCACGGCGTGGCGTCACGGTGTTCGGCGATCCCGGCCCGGTGAAGACCTGCCCGGAGTGCCTGTCCGAGGACATCCCCGCCGCGGCCCGCAAGTGCCGCTACTGCGGCAGCGGCCAGGCCGTCGCCCCGTAGCCGGGCAGGGCGCACCGCACGGCGGAACGGCCCGGCGGATCGGGCCTCAGCCGCGGGCGGGCTGGCAGACGGGGCACCAGAAGAGGTTGCGCGCCACCAGGGAGGCGGTGCGCACCTCGGTGCCGCATATGTGACAGGGCATCCCGGCGCGGCGGTAGACGTAGACCTCGCCGCCGTGGTCGTCGACGCGCGGCGGGCGACCCATCGCCTCGGGCGTGTGCTCGGGGCGGACGGTGTCGATGCGGTTGTTCCGCACACCCTCGCGCATCAGGGCCACCAGATCGGCCCAGATCGCCTCCCACCGGGCGCGGTCCAGGTCCCGTCCCGCCAGGTACGGGTCGACGCCGTGGCGGAAGAGGACCTCGGCGCGGTAGACGTTGCCGACGCCCGCGACGACCTTCTGGTCCATCAGCAGCGCGGCGACGCTGGTGCGGCTGCGGGCCACGCGGATCCAGGCGCGCTCCCCGGTGTCGGCCGGCCGCAGCGGGTCCGGGCCGAGCCGCTCGTGTATCGCCTGCTTCTCAGCCTCGGTGATCAGCTCGCAGGCGGTCGGCCCGCGCAGGTCGGCATGGTGCTCGTCGGTGGCCAGGCGCAGCCTGACCTGGCCGACGGGGGCCCGGCCCGGGCCGGTACCGAAGCCGAACTTGCCGTACAGCCCGAGGTGGACATGGATCCAGCCGACCGGGCCGAACCCCAGGAACAGGTGCTTGCCGTGGGCCTCCGCGGACTCCAGCACGGCGCCGTCGAGGAGGGCGGCGCCGTCGGAGAACTTGCCCTGCGGACTGCTCGCGCGCACCACGTGGCCGGCGAAGCGTTCCTCGTGGTCTGCGGCGAGGCGGTGGATCGTATGCCCCTCGGGCATGCCCGGATCAGCCCTCCTGCGGGTGGTGCGGGGGGATCGGGGGCAGCTCGCCGGTGGTCTCGTACGCGGTGAGCATGTCGATGCGGTGGGTGTGGCGCGGCTCACCCGAGTAGGGCGTGCCGAGGAAGACCTCGACGAACCCGGTGGCCTCGTCCGTGGTGTGCATGCGGGCGCCGACGCTGATGACGTTGGCGTTGTTGTGCTCGCGGCCGAGGGTCGCGGTCTCCCGGCTCCACGCGAGCGCGGCCCGCACGCCCTTGACCTTGTTGGCGGCGATGGCCTCACCGTTGCCCGAGCCGCCGATCACGATGCCGAGGGAGCCGGGGTCCGCGGCGGTGCGCTCCGCGGCGCGCAGACAGAACGGCGGGTAGTCGTCCTGGGCGTCGTAGACGTGGGGGCCGCAGTCGACGGGCTCGTGCCCGTTGGCCTTGAGCCACTCCACGAGGTGGTTCTTGAGTTCAAAGCCGGCATGGTCGGAACCGAGGTACACGCGCATGCGCACGAGTGTCGCACGGGCACGTCGGGCGACATGCCGTGGGTGTTCCGTGAGGGGAATTCGAGCCGCTCCAGGCGGGTCTTCCGGTAGCCGGGCACGTCGTGGGAACCGGCCTTGAAGGCGCGCCGCTGCTCCGGGAGGCCCACGGAGAACGGGTGGGGGGGGGGGACTCTCCCCGCCCCCCCCCCGGGTC
>NZ_JBYIQW010000027.1:0-97122 GCF_057707815.1 Actinacidiphila sp. bgisy160 | reverse complement strand
GACTCCGTACCGGCGGGTCAGCGCGTGGTGACCGCCTGGCTGACGTCGATCCACTCGCCATTGCCCGCCGTGCGCAGGCGCCCGGCGAGACCGGCGTCGTCGAAGGCCCGCTCGATGTCGGCGCGGGTCTCACTGAAGTGCGCCCATCCGTCGCAGTGGGCGGCCACGACCAACGGAGCCTCCAGTACGGAGGCGGCGGCACTCGCCCGCTGGGCGGTCAGGGTCAAGGGCCTGCCGCGCATTTTCGACGGCACGCGCGCCGCGCCCACGAACAGGACGGCCACGTCGACGGGCGGCACACGGCGGGAGATCTCGGCCACCACGGAGAGTGAGGCGTTGTCACCGCTGACGTAGACGGTGGGAAGCTCGTCCCCGCTCAGGACGAAGCCGGTGACCTCGCAGTTCACATGCCCCTGCTCGTCGCGCTCACCGTCGTCGGGACCGTGCTGGGCGGGCACGGCGTGGACGGTGACCGTGCCCCCGTCGGGGCGGGGAAGTCGCACACTGTCCCAGGGCGACAGCCCCTGCGCCGGGGTACCCAGACGCCGCGCGGCGGCGGGGCCGGTCAGCACCAGGGGCGATCCGAGGGCGAAGGCGCGGCCGCGGGTGTCCAGGTTGTCGGGGTGGAGGTCGTGGCTGACGAGGACGGCGTCCACCGGCCCGAGGGCGTCCTCACTGACGGCGGGCCCCGCGGTCTTGGTGAGGTATCCGTGGTCGCCCGGGTCGTCGAAGGTGGGGTCCGCCACCAGGCGCAGCCCGCCGATGTCGATCACCGTTGTGGGGCCCCCGAGGACGCTGATCGCACCTGGGCGGCGGGCGGGGCTGACCCGATCGTTCATGACGGCACCTTTCCTGGAGTGTGTCGCGCAGGACCCGTCGCCGAGCCCCGTGTGATCCCATCACACGGATCGCAGCGCTCGCGGGAGGCCAGTGGATCAGGGCCGCGAGGTCAGGCCCCCGGGGGACCGTTCTGGTTCACGGGCCAGATCGCCGCCGGATCGCAGCGGTCCGGACAGGCGGGCAGGTAGACCTCTTTTGGGCCTCTTTGTCGAGGAGCAGCCGGTAGGAATCGGCGCCGCTGCTGTAAGGCTGCTCCGGCCGGCCGGCCGGCCGGGCTCCGGCGCTGGAGGCGGGTACCTGCGCCGTCGACAGGCAGGGGAGGTCCGGCAGCCGAGCGTGTGCCGTGGCCGTGCCCGTCGAGGCTGCGCACTGGTCCGAGCCGGCCTTTCCGCCCCGGGGAACGCGGCTACCGGTGGCCGGCGGGTCCGCATGAGGGGAGGAGCGGGGCGATCCGCTGCCCCCGCACCCGCCGTGGCCGTTCCGGCCGTCCGGCGCCGCGTTCCGGCACCTGCTCGCGCGCATGATGCCCGCCGTCCTGGAATCGTGGCTGCGGGCCGTCTGCGACCGCGGACTGACCCAACGATCTTCAAGGATTGATGGTGAATCAAGCTACTTGCCCGTATTTACGTTCAATGTTCTACTTGTTTGACCGAGCAAGCATCACGGGTGTGGGGACGCCCATCGCTCGGGATATGGGGACGCGGCCTCGCGGTGATGAGCCACCGCGAGGCCGCTCATTTCTCGACTGCGCGCTGAACCCGCCCAGCCGCGCCGGAGTTCCGGCCGCCGCACCGACGAGCGCGAGCGGGCCGCCGTGGCGCCGACGTCGTCGTCGAGGCAGCCGGCGGGATGCCCGCGTGCACCGAGGGCTCTCCCGTTCGTCGCGCCCGACGGGAAGTACGTCGTCATCGGCCTGTGGGGCACATCGGGTACGCCGCCGGCCGGGCCGCGATTCCCGCTCGCCGCGATGGTCACGTACCGCTGCTCGCTCGAGCAGGCGCAGGGGAGTCGGACGCGTCGGCCGCGGCGAGCCGCTCAAGGCCGTGATCGTGCCGTAGCGACGGGCGGCCCGGATCCCCCGCCCGGGGTCCGACCGCGGGAGCGGCCGAAGCCGGCCCGTTGCGTACCCTTGCGGCATGCGCATGCGCCCCACCTTGAGCTGGACGCCCACCGAGGACCTGCCGCCGGGTACCACGGACGTGGGGCCGGTCGCCGATGCGCTGGGCACCGGCCGTGTGCTGGTGCTCAGCGGGGCGGGCATCTCCACGGAGTCGGGCATCCCCGACTACCGGGGCGAGGGCGGCAGCCTGAGCCGACACACCCCGATGACCTACCAGGACTTCACCGCCAGTGCCCAGGCCCGGCGGCGGTACTGGGCACGCAGCCACCTCGGCTGGCGCACCTTCGGCCGTGCCCGGGCCAACTCCGGGCACCGGGCCGTGGCCGCGTTCGGGCGGCACGGCCTGCTCTCGGGGGTGATCACCCAGAACGTCGACGGCCTGCACCAGGCCGCCGGCAGCGAGGACGTCGTGGAACTCCACGGAAGCCTGGCCCGGGTCGTCTGCCTCACGTGTGGCGCCGTCAGTCCGCGCGGCGAACTCGCCCGGCGGCTGGAGGAGGCCAACGCGGGCTTCGAGCCGGTGGCCGCCGGAATCAACCCGGACGGTGACGCCGACCTCACCGACGAACAGGTCGGCGACTTCCACGTGGTGCCCTGCGTGGTATGCGGCGGCATCCTCAAGCCGGACGTGGTGTTCTTCGGCGAAGCCGTACCGCCGCGGCGGGTCGAGCACTGCCGCGAACTGGTCCGCGAGGCGGCCTCGCTGCTGGTCCTGGGCTCCTCACTGACGGTGATGTCCGGGCTTCGCTTCGTCCGCCAGGCGGCCCAGGCAGGGAAGCCGGTGCTGATCGTCAACCGGGACCTCACCCGCGGCGACTCGCACGCCCTCACCAGGGTCGCGCTTCCGCTGGGAACCGCCCTCGCCTCCGTGGCCGAGCGGCTGGGCATCCCCGTCGACGGCGAGGCGGCGGCCCCGGCGAGCCGCTGACGGCGGCGCAGGCCGCGGTCCGCGCTCCGGCTCAGAGGGGCTGGACCCGGCGGGCGCAGCAGGCAGAATTCGTGGCCTTCCGGGTCGGCCAGGACGTACCGGCTCTCGGCGCCGGTCTGGCCGACGTCCGCGGGCCTGGCCCCGAGCCACCGCCACCGCTGGGCTTCCGGGGGCGGGGCCTTCCGCCTACAACTGCGCTGGGGCGGGACACGAACCGGCCGTCTGCACCTTCACCCATCCGTCCCCGAGCACCCGGACGGTCCTGTGCCCCGGGACACGGGACGCGGCGGGGGTCGGGACCGTGGAGGCACCGCCCACAGTCCCCGCCGGGGGCAGCGAGGCGGCCGACCCGCTCACACTGGCCACCGTGCACGCCAACTGCAGCATGGCCGGATGGGTGAACGCGGGGACGCCCTTGGGGAGCCGGACGGAGACGACGCCGCTGCCGACCCTCACGTCCAGCTCGCCGTCGAGGCCGAGGAGGGGCAGTTCCGTCGTGACCGTCGCGTTCTCGTTGGGGGCCGGTCCGGCGAACAGTGTCTGGACGGCGCCCGCCACGTCACCGGGGTGGACCGTCTTGCGGAGGTAGCTCTTCAGCTTGCCGTCGTGCAGGAAGTAGACGGAGAAGAGCATCGGATGCGCGGTCTTCGAGCTGGGGGAGGACATGCCGCTCGCCGGTTCGCCGGCCTCGATGACACCGGACGGCGGGACTCCGCACGCCGTCAGCGTGAGCGCGGCCGCGAATCCGGCCGCGAGCGCCGCCGGGCGCGCCCGTTTCACCGGGCACCCCCGTCCTCGGCCTCAGCGTCCTCGGCCTCAGCGTCGTCGGCCGCGGAGTCGCGGTGCAGGGGGAGCTCGACCGTGAACGATGTGCCCCCCCACGGCTGGTTGGCCGCACTGATGTGCCCTCCGTGCAGGTGCACGTTCTCCGCCGTGATGGCCAGGCCCAGTCCGCTGCTCTCACTCCTGGTCCGTGAACTGCTCGCCTTGTAGAAGCGTTCGAAGATGTGCGGCATGGCCTCCTCGGCTATCCCCGGTCCGTTGTCGGTCACCTCGATGACGGCCCACCTCACGTCCGCCCGCTCCTCCCGCACGCTCATGGCCAGCCGCACCGGCGGAGCACCGTGCCGCAGTGCGTTGCCGACCAGGTTGGCCAGCACCACGTCGAGCCGGCGCGGATCCACCCGGGCCCGGAGCACACCGGGCGCGGGCAGGTGGGTCTCCACCAGGCCCTGCCACCCCCGGGCGGCGAGGGTGTGCTGTACGAAGTCGGCCAGGTCGATCTCGTCCACGTTGAGCTCGGCCGCGCCCGCGTCGAAACGGGAGATCTCCATCAGGTCGTTCACCAGCACGCTCAGCCGGCTGGTCCCCTCGCTGATGAGCCGCAGCGCCTCACCGGACTCCCGGTCCAGGCGCGGCGCGTTCGCGTCCAGCACGTCGGTGACCGCCGACATCGCCGCCAGCGGCGTCCGCAGCTCGTGGGAGACGTCCGCGACGAAGCGGCGCGCCTGGGCCTCCAGGCGGCGCAGCTCCGCGACGGACCGCTCGAGTTCGGCGGCCGTGTGGTTGAAGGACTGGGAGAGGTCGGCCAGTTCGTCGGAACCGTTGACGGTCAGCCGGACGTCGAGGTGTCCCTCGGCCATGCGGCGCGTCGCCCCGCGCAGCGCCCGCACGGGACGGAGGACGCCGCTGGCGGCCGCCAGCGCCAGGACGACGGCGAGGCCCAGCGCGACCAGGGTGGCGTGCTCGATGGCGCTGACCATGGCATCGACGTAGGCCTGTTCGGTCTCCTGGGGCACGACCAGGTACATCACGAGACCCGACAGCCTGGACTCGGTGCCGTAGCCGCTGCCGTACGTGACCGGCATCCCGACGACGAGCCAGGGATGACCGTCGACGTTCACGCGCTGGAACACGGCGGCGCGTCTCGTGGCCACGGACCGGCGCAGTTCCGGCGTGAGCCGGTCGAAGTCGGCGCTCGGGGTATAGGCGCGGAGGCTGCCGTAGGTGGCCAAGACCCGCCCGCCCTGCGCCTGGTTGGCGCGGAACACCTGGTTCACCGCCGTCTGCAACTGCGACTGGTCCGGCGTCGCGGGGGTGTAGACGGCGACGGTGTTGACGCTTGCCCGGAACTGCCGGATGACCGCGTCCTGGCTCTGCTGCAGCACCCCTGTGCGCGCCTCCCGGAAGGTGACCGCTCCGGTGCTCAGGGCACCGGCCATGGTCACCAGGACGAAGGCCACGACAAGGCGGGATCGCAGGCCCCGCAGCGGGAGCGGGATCCTCGCCAGTGCCGCCCGGTAGAACCGCGTCCATCCGGGGCCCTGCCCGGTTGCTGATGCCTCGCGCTTGCGTACGGCCTTGCGCGCCCGCGCGGTTTCGCGGCGGCTCACGCGGTGCCGAAGCGGTAACCGAAGCCGCGTACGGTCTGGATGTACCGGGGCGCGCCGCCCAGTTCACCGAGCTTGCCGCGCAGCCGCTTCACGCAGGCGTCCACGAGCCGTATGTCGCCGTAGTAGCTGTGCTCCCAGACCGCCTCCAGCAGTTGCTGGCGGCTGAAGACCTGTCCGGGCGAGGCCGACAGGGTCAGCAGCAGCCGGAGTTCGGAGGGGGCGAGTGCGACGGGTTCACCGTGGTGCGTCACCACGAGCCCGGCCCGGTCGATGATCAGCTCCCCGTGCGACTCCGCCCTGGGCCGGAGGGTGTCGGAGGCCGGCGCGCCCTGCCTGCGCAGCACGGCCCGTATGCGTGCGTCGAGCACGCGGGCCTGCACCGGCTTGACGACGTAGTCGTCCGCACCGGCCTCGAGCCCCACGACCACATCGATGTCATCGCCCTTGGCGGTGACCATGATGATCGGCACCTGGTCGAGGTCGCGTATGCGCCGGCACACGTCGAGCCCGGATATCCCCGGCAGCATCAGGTCGAGCACGACGACGTCCGGACGGAAGGGGCGGAGCTGTTCCAGTCCCTCTTCACCCGTTCCGGCGGCGAAGACGTCATGCCCCTGGTGACGCAGGCCCAGTTGAACCGCCTTACGGACATCCGGGTCGTCTTCGACGATAAGGACTCGTGGCACCTCGCCAGTCTAAGCAGACCGCGAGCGGCGACCGGCCCGGGAAAGGCCCCTCGCGGGAGCTGTTACAGAAGGGTCATACCCGGGGTGTGCATGCGGTTTACGGTCGGCGGGGGTCGCCGGAAGGGCGCTCGTTACCTCTTCGTGACGCTTCGGGCTCATGGCGATCATCTGAGATGGCCAGTTTGAGCTGCCATGCATTCATCCCACCGCGCCGGGCGTCACCGGCCCTCCCGTCGCCGGCGCCGTCCGCGCCGCCGGGGCAGGGGCTATCTGGTCGTCACACTGGTGGTCGCCGGGCTGCTCGGCTCCGTCGCGTTCTTCCTGGACGACGGGCGAAGCGACGCGTCGAGCGCCGCGTCGCACCCGCGGCGCGTGGCGCACGTCACGCCGAGGCCCACCCCGACGCCCACCCCCACCCCGACCCCCACCCCCACCCCGACGCCGACGCCGACGCCGAAGTCCACGCCCACCAAGATCGACGTCCCCGCGACGGGCAGCGGCACGTTCGTCACCGCGCAGGCGTCGGGGGAGCAGGTCGGTCACGGTCCGCGTCCGCTGCGCTACGTGGTGAAGGTCGAGAGTGGCCTCGCCGTCTCGCCCGAACAGGCGGCCAGCGAGATCGCCGGCATACTCGCCGCCCCCCGCGGCTGGACCCACAACCCGGCCTACGCGTTCAGGTTGGTCAGCGCGGGCCAGCCCCACGACCTCACCGTGAGCATCGCGACACCGGGGACGGCCGACGCCCTGTGCTGGTCGGGCATCCACCAGGACACCCAAGGCGAGTACAACTGCGAGGTCTCCGGCGGGGTCGTGGTGAACCTCAAGCGCTGGGCCGAGGGCTCGCCCACGTTCGACGGCCCGATCCACGAATACCGGGCGCTGATCATCAACCACGAGATGGGGCACTTCCTCGGCTACACGCACACGACGTGCGCGGGCGCCGGGCAACCGGCCCCCGTGATGATGCAGCAGATCAAGGGCCTGCACGGATGCGTCGCCAACGCCTGGCCCTACGACCGGAACGGTCACTTCGTGACCGGGCCGCACGTGCGGTGAAGGTAGGACGGCGGAGGCGGCGTGGGGCAGCGGTGGCGTCGAGGGCCGGCTGATACACGGTTGATGCCCGGCCGCGCGGTACCGGATGCCCGGCGGGGGACCGGCTCACGCATGATGGAGGGCCGGTACCTGCGTCCGATGGGAAGAGATGTCGGTTTTGGTGACAGAGGGGGCGGCGGCCCCCGCGCCCGTGGCGGTGCTGCTCGTCGAGGACGACGAGGTGATCCGCAGATCGGTCGCCATGGCGCTGGAGCGCTACGGCTACCGCGTCACGTCCGCCGCCGACGGCCTGACCGGGCTCGAACTGTTCCGGGAGGGCCGCCACGACCTGCTCCTGCTGGACGTGATGCTGCCGGGCCTGGACGGGATCGGGCTGTGCCGCCGGGTCAGGGAGACCAGCATGGATCCCATCCTGATGATGTCCGCGCGAGGCGATGCCCTGGACGTGGTCTCCGGCCTGGAGGCGGGCGCCGACGACTACGTGGTCAAGCCCGTGGACACCGCGGTCCTGGTGGCCCGGATCCGCTCCCTGTTGCGGCGGGCGACCTTCACCCCCGTCGCCGCCCCGTCCGCGGCCCCGTCCGCCACCCCGGCCCCGGCGGGGTCGGAGGACTCCGGCCGGCTCGCCTTCGGCGACCTGACGATCGACACCGCGGGCCTCGAGGTGTTCCGTGCGGGCGAACCCGTCGCGCTCGCCCCCACCGAGCTGCGGCTGCTCCTGGAGTTCGCCGCGAACCCCGGCATCGTGCTGGACCGGAACACTTTGCTGCGCAACGTGTGGGATTACGGCTGGGACGGCGACAGCCGCGTGGTGGACCTCTGCGTGCAGCGCCTGCGGAAGAAGATCGGAGCCGAACGGATCGCGACGGTCCGCGGGTTCGGCTACAAGTTGCGGCGCTGAGGTGGACACCATCAGCGACCTGCTCAACTGGCGCTCGCTGCGCTGGAAGACCGCCCTGCTCGTCGCCGTGGCCTGCTGCGCCGTCGCGCTGACGGTCGGGGTACTGGTCCACCGCAGCACCCTGGAACGCTCCATGAACGACGGCGGGGCGAAGGCCGTGGCGCAGTTGTCCTCGGCCCTGGGGGAGTACGAGCGCGACGGCGCGCCGCCCGGCGGGCTGGAGACGTCGCCCGCGGCGATGCCCGCCGAACTGCTCGACCGGCTGCGGCACGGGCAGGGTCCGAGCACCGGGTACGCCACCTGGTACGACGGCGACAGTCCCGGCGACCACCCGGAGATGTGGGCGGCGCGGATGTACCGGGGCGGGCCGGTGGCGATCAGCACCGACATGACGTCCGACCTGCTCACCCGGCGCGCCCTGGACCGGCACATGTGGAAGTACTCCCTGGTCGCGCTCGCCGTCGTCCTGCCGCTGACGGCGCTCTCGGCCGAGCTGCCCCATCGCAGGCTGCGGCGCGTGGCGCGGACCGCGCGCCGTATCGCGGCCGGTGACCTGGCCGCGAGGACCGGGGCCGGGCCCGGCGGCCGCGGCGGCGACGAGATCACCGAGATCTCCGCCACCGTCGACTCCATGGCCGACAGCCTGCTCGCGCGGCTGACCGCCGAGCAGCGCTTCACCGCCGACGTCGCCCATGAACTGCGCACCCCGCTGATGGGCCTGGTCACCGCGAGCGGGCTGCTGCCCGAGGGGGAGGCCACCGACCTCGTCCGGGACCGGGTGGGGGTGCTGAGGGTCCTGGTGGAGGACCTGCTGGAGATCTCCCGGCTGGACGCGGGCGCCGAACGGGCCGAGCTCAGGCCCGTCCCCCTGGCCGAGCTGGTCGAGGACGCGCTGGACCGCACCGGACTGCCGACGCGGTTCGTCCCGGCCGGTGCCGGCTCCGCCCGCACCGACCCGCGCCGGGTCGACCGGATCGTGGCCAACCTCGTCGCCAACGCCCATCGGCACGGCAGCGCGCCCGTCGAGGTCGCGGTGGCGGGGACCACCGTGACGGTACGGGACCACGGTCCGGGATTCCCCCGCGAGCTGCTCGCGGACGGGCCCCAGCGGTTCCGCACCGGGGCGTCGGAGCGCGGGCGGGGCCACGGCCTCGGGCTGACCATCGCGCTCGGCCAGGCCCGGGTCATCGGCGCGGCGCTGTCCTTCGCCAACGCGCCCGACGGCGGCGCCGTCGCCACCCTCCGGTTGCCCGTGGCCGACTGAGGCACCCCGTGGGCGCGGTGCGCGCCGGCGCCGATACACGACGGATGACCGGCCGAGCGGTGGCGGAGGCACGGTCACGGCCGGTCCGACATCAGCGCGGCCCACGGTGGGCGGTGTGCGTGAAAGCCACGCCGTGACCCGTGGAGGTGCCAGTCCATGCGCCAAGTCCCCGAAGCCCGCGAGCGTGACACCGGGCGTCCGCCGCGGCCGCGGCCCGCCGGCCTGTCGCACCTGCCGGGCGGGTCACGTCGTCCCCGGCGCGTCCCCGCTCCGGTCGCGGTCGGCGCCGCCGCCCTGGTCACCCTGCTCGTTCTGGGCTCGCTGGTCGTCATCACGGGCGACTCGGGCGGTGACGGGGCCGGTACGACCACGACGGGCGGCCGTCACGGAGCCCGGCCGCACCCTCCGGTGTCGCTGCCCTGGCCCCACCAAGGGCAGGCGAGCGTCCTCGTCGAAGGGCTCGGTGACAGTGGTGACCTCGGGAACCGGGGTGCGCAGAACCCGGTGCCGATCGCCAGCGTCGCCAAGGTGATGACCGCGTACGTGATCCTGCGCGACCATCCGCTGCGCGACGGCGCGTCCGGCCCCATGGTCGCCGTCGACCGGCAGGCCGCGGACGAGTCCGTGTCCGGCGTGGAGTCCAGCGTGCCGCTCAGCAAGGGCCGGAGGCTGAGCGAACGGCGGCTGCTGGAAATGATGCTGATCCCCTCCGGCAACAACGTCGCCCGTCTGCTCGCCCGTTGGGACGCGGGCTCACAGGAGGCGTTCGCCGCCAAGATGAACCGGGCCGCCGACGACCTCGGCATGGACCGGACGACCTACACCGGGGCCAGCGGCATCGAGTCCACGACCACCAGCACCTCCGGCGACCAGCTGAAGCTGGCCCGACAGGTCATGCGCGACCCGGTGTTCAGGGCGATCGTCGCCCTGCCCAGTACGACCGTGCCCGGCGTGCCCGGCTCCATCCCCAACACCAACACCCTGCTCGGCACGTCCGGCGTGATCGGGCTCAAGACCGGCTCCAGCACCCCCGCCGGCGGCGCCCTGATGTGGGCGGCCACCGCACCCGACCGCCACGGACACGGCCATCTCGCTCTCGGTGTCGTCCTCCACCAGCATCCCGGCACCAGCCCGCAGGAGGGCCTGAACGCCGTCCTGGGCACCAGTCGCGTCCTTGTGGAAGGCGTACGCCGGTGGGTGGCCGGGACGGAAACCGCCTCCGCTGCCGGTGCCCGGGCCGGGGACCGGTGAACCGACCGTGACCACCCTCCTTCGTCCCCCCGGCGCCCCGCCGGAACCCGCGGCGGCACGACGGCACGACAGGTGCCCCGGCATCTGGCGCCGCGGGCGCGTCCCCGCCGCCCTCGCGGCGGCGGCCACCCTGGTGATGTCCGGTCACGCCCACGTCCCCCACGATCCCGGCCACCTCGGCAGCCTCGTCGAGACCTTCCTGCCCTGGACCGGCCTGGTCGTCCCGCTCCTGCTGCTGTGCGCCCTGTTGCGGCGCTCCGCGACCGCCGCCGTCGCCGTGCTGCTGCCGGCCGTCGTGTGGGGCTCGCTCTTCGGCGGGACGCTGACCGACAAGCGGGCGGCCGGCGGGGACCTTACGGTGGTGACGCACAACGCCAACGAGCGGAACCCGGACCCGGCGCAAACCGCCCGGGCCCTGGCGGCCTCCGGCGCCGACCTCGTGGCCATCGAGGAACTGGGCGACAACGCACCGGCGTACGACAAGGCGCTGCGCGCCGCCTACCCCCACCACGTGGTGCGCGGCACGGTCGGCCTGTGGAGCCGCCACCCGCTCGCCGACGCCCGGACGGTCGACATCGCGCCCTGGCCGCGCGCCCTGCGTGCCACCGCCCGCACACCCAAGGGGCCGGTCGCCGTCTACGTCGCCCACCTGCTGTCCGTCCGGTTCACGCCCGCGTACGGCTTCACCACGGACGGGCGGGACGCCGCCGCCCGCGCCCTGGCCATCGCGCTGCGCGCCGAACCACTGCCCCGCACCCTGCTGATGGGCGACTTCAACGGCACCTCGGACGACCAGGCCCTGTCCGCGGTCACCTCCCAACTGCGCTCGGCCCAGGCGGAGTCGGGTGCCGGGTTCGGTCTGAGCTGGCCGGCGTCCTTTCCCGTGGCCCGGATCGACCACATCCTGGTGCGCGGCCTGGAACCGCGGTCGGCCTGGACCCTCCCGTCCACAGGCAGCGACCATCTGCCGGTCGCGGCATCGGTCCGTCTGTAGGGCCCGCGTGGCCGCGGTGTCGGCGTCCGGCCGGCGTGCCGGACGCCGAACGGGCCTTCCGGCTCGCCCGCCGCCCTCGCCCGCAGTATCTCGGCGATCTCCCGCTCGGCGTGCTCCGTACGCGGCCGGTCGCCGTGACCGGTGCGTCGACGCAGGCTACGTGGAAACCGCAGCCGGCCACGAGGAGGCGTGCACGGCCTGCCATCGCGGGCCACTTCTGGGGCGGGCTCTTTCCTGGTACGGGTGTTACCAGGAACGAAGCCCGCCCGGGCGGGTGCCCTTGGGCCACGCTCCGAGGGGTGACCACGGGATCCCCTTGGAAGATCAGCCCTCAGCCGCTTGCGCCGCGCCTGGAGCGCGGCTCGGTGCACGACGACGCGTGCCCGAGCTTCCAGGGCGCGGTCGAGCTCGTCGGGCGCCGCTGGACGGGGGCGATCCTGTTCGCGGCGTCCCAGGGCGCGCGCCGCTTCGGCGAGTACCGCTCCGTCATCCCGAGCACCCCCGCGCAGATCCGCTACGCGCTCGCCCCCGACGGCCAGGCACTCATCGACGCCCTGCAGCCGCTGGCGCAGTGGAGCGCGCACCGGCTGCGCCGCGCCGGAGAGAAACAGCCCGGAATGGGTGTATATCGCCTGAAATGGGTAATATCTACGCAAAATCTCCGGAAGTAGCGCAGAGGGGTGCCTCATGACCCGAGGAGCCGAGGGAATGCCTTACCCCACTCCCCGAGCCGACGTCGACCTGGCCCGCGAATGCGGCGCGTGCCTCGGCTGGGGAACCGTCGTCACCGACCAAGGCCGACACGAACTCTGTCCCGACTGCCAGGGCGACCAGTTCGCCGCACCACAACGTGTCAGGGCCGTGCGGCTGAGGCCCGGCAGCCGCTACAACTCACCCCGCTGACCCCTCCGCCCACCCGCGTGGACTGGACGGGCGTCGCCGTCTCACCACACCTCGGGGCCGCCGCCGCGCCACTCCACCTGCGCGGGATCGCTCAGGCTGATCGTTCCGGCGTCGTACCCGGCGAGCCACAGGAATCGCATCAGGTCCGCGAGACGGTACGCGGTACCGAAGTAGTCGCCCCGGATCACGACCCTTCGTCCGTCGACCGGAGGTTCCACGATCACCGGCGGTCCCTCGGTGCGCATAATCCCAGCCTGCCCAGTCACCGGCGAGGACGCACCGCGGCCCGTCAGGCCGTCAACGGGAGCCCGCCGACGATCTTGCTGCCGTGGTTGCGGGGGCCGACGGTGCTGACGGCGCAGTAGTCCGTCTCCCCGGCCGCCGGCCTGCCCACGGCGTCCCGGTGGTCGGTGTGGACCCGGGGTGCTGGGCGACCGCGGGCATGCCGGCGAGGAAGGCGTCGGCGGTGGCTCCGGCCCGCCGACGGGCTGCCCATCCTCGCCTCCTGGGCCGCGGACCGGTCGCTTTCCGCCGCGCCCGCCGACTGAACGGCCGCCTCAGGACTCCTGTTCGAGCAGTTCCCGGCAGGCGGCGCGCGCGATCCACGCCTGGGTGCGGTCGAAGGTCCAGCCCCGTTCACCGACGAGCGTGAGCCAGGCGTGCGGGCCCAGGTGGAACCACAGCAGGTCGACGGCCTCGGCTCGGCTCACGTCGGCGCGCAGCGCGTCGAGTGCCAGGAGGCGGTTCGCGACCCGGGTCAAAGCCTGTACGTAGTCGTCGGCGCCCTTGTCCAGCACCGTCTTGACGGCCGGTTCCCCCGGCGGGTTCCGGTAGAAGAGCCCGTACACCAGATCCCAGTGGCGTTCGTGAGTGAGCCGGGTGCCCTCCGCGGTCAGCTCGATCACGGCGCGCGGGTCGTCGGCGGCCTCGACCGCGGCGAGGGAGTCGGCGATGGCGGGATCCGTGAGGGCCGGCTCCAGCAGGGCCGTGAGGATCTTCGGCTTGTTCCCCACGCTGCTGTACACGGTGGGCACGGCGACGTTCCCCGCCTCCGCGATCTCCCCGATGGTCACGCCGGCGTACCCGCGCGCCAGGAAGAGCGCATGGGCGCTGCCCAGGATCGCTTCGCGCGTGGCGGCCGCCGAATGGGCGCGGAGGGGTGAGTGGTACTTCCGGCTCGTCACCGACGCATCGTACCCCTGCACCGTCAGTGATTTTATTGACAATAATTGCTTCTAATGAATATGTTCCGCACCATGAACCACTCCTCCCAAGAGCCCATGGCCGTCATCGAGACCCGGCTCGCCCACGAGGTCCACCGCGTGGCCACCACCCTGCTGGCAGAGGCGGCCGTTCGCCCCTCCGTACCCCTGGGCACGCTGGCCCGGTTGCGCGACTTCCTCGTGGTCAACCTGCGCCACCACCACGAGACCGAGGACGAGGACCTGTGGCCGCAGATCGTCGCGACGGCGCCGGCCACCGCGGACGCGCTCAAGGAGCTCAGCGCGGAACACGAGCACCTGGACGAGGCCCTCGACCGGCTCGCCGCCGTCGTGCTGGGCGACGACGCCGACGGAGTCCGGGCGGCGCTCCACGAGGCGGCCACCGCCGTACGCGACACCGTGCACGGCCACCTGGCCCATGAGGAGCCCATCCTCTTCCCCGCCCTGCGCGAGCACGTCACCCCCGAGTACTGGGCGGACTTCTCGCAGCGGGTGATCGCCACCACGCCGCCCGTGGCAGGACACCTCATGATCGGTTTCCTCGACGAGGTGGGCACCCCCGAGGAGGTCGCCCTCATGCTCGCGGCCCTGCCGGAGCCGGTGCAGCCGCTCGTACCCGCCCTGCGCCGGCAGGCGGCGGACGACCTCCGGACCCTGCGCGGCGTCGCGGCCTGACCCGGGAAAGAGAGGCGGGCGGCCGGACGGGGGACGGTCGCCGGCGCGGTCCCGCGCCGAGGGCGGATGCGGCAAGCCGGAGCGGGGCCGCGTTTCCACGGTGCGCCGGAGGCCGGCCGCCATCGAAACCATCGGGCTGGGCAGGCGTTACCGCCGCGGGTGGGCGCTGCCCGACACCACCTTCCTTCCGCCTGCCCGCCTGCCCGCCTGCCCGCCTGCCCGCCTGCCCGGCAACCGCTCCTCTCCTCGACGACCGTTGCCCAGGACGCGATCCGCGGCGGATCGTTGTGCTCAGGCCACCCGGTACGGCTCCGCCCGCTTGTCGCGGAACTTCAGTCCCAGGCCCGGCACCCCGTCGGCGCCGGGGGCGATGGTGCCGCCGCCGGGGTCCAGGGTGCCGTCGAAGAGCATCTGCTCGATCCGCACGTGGTCGTGGAACCACTCCAGGTGCCGCAGGTTCGGCGCCGCCGCGGCCGCGTGCGCGTGGACGTGCGGGGCGCAGTGCCCGGAAAGATCGACGCCGAAGGCGTGCGCCAGGGCCGACACGCGCAGCCAGGCGGTCAGGCCGCCGCAACGGGTCGCGTCGGCCTGCAGGCAGTCCACGGCCCCCGCCCGCAGCATGTGGCCGAAGTACGGCAAGGTGTAGCCGTACTCGCCCGCGGCCACCTCCGGCACGATCCGGGACCGCACCTGCGCGAGGCCCGCGAGGTGGTCGGAGGAGACGGGCTCCTCGAACCACGTCACCCCCAGATCGTGCAGAAAACGCGCCAACCCGACGGCCTGCTTCACGCCGTAGGCACCGTTGGCGTCGACGTACAGCGCCGCCGCCTCGCCGATGCTGCGCCGCGCCCACACCACGCGATCGCGGTCACGGTCGTCGTCCGACCCCCAGGACTGCCCGATCTTGATCTTGACGCGGGGGATGCCCTGCTCCTCGACCCAGCCGCGCAGCTGCCGATCTTGCCGGGCGTCGTCGTACGTGGTGAACCCGCCGCTCCCGTAGATGGGGACGTCGCCTCTCGCCCGGCCGAAGAGCCGCACGAGGGGCAGGCCAAGGAGCCGGGCCTTCAGGTCCCACAGGGCGATGTCGACGGCCGAGACGGCCCCCGCCACCAGGCCGGGCAGTCCGGCGTTGCGGACCGCCCGGCACATCGCCCCGTTCGCCGCGGGCACGTCCCAGGCGCTCGTACCGGTCACGACCGGTGCGAGCTGTGCGGTCACGACCTGGGCGGTGGCGGGCGCCCCGTACGTCCAGCCGATCCCGGTGGTGCCGCCGGAGCGCGCCCGCACCAGCACGAGCGTGGTGGAGTCCCAGGTCAGGGTGCCGTCACCCTCGGGCGCGTCGGTGGGCACCGTGTACGCCGCGGCCTCCACGGCCTCCACCACCGGCGCGTCGGCCGCAGCGGGAGGAGTCACTGCTCGCCGTGCCCGTGGCGTCCCCTGCCCGGCAGCATCTCCTGCACCTTCGCCTTGAGGCCCTGCCGGACCATGGCGGCCCGGTCGGAGTCCCCCTTGAGGACGGACGCCGCCGCGGCCTCGATCTGGTCGAGTGTGGCGTGCGGCGGGATCGGCGGGACCGCCGGGTCGGTGCGGAAGTCCAGGACGAAGGGCCGGTCCGCGGCCAGCGCCCGCTGCCAGGCGTCCTCGACCTCGCCGGGCTTCTCCACGCGCAGGCCGTCGAGTCCGATGGAGCGGGCGACGTCCGCGTAGGCGACGTCCGGCAGGGCCTGCGAGGGCAGGAACTGCGGTGCGCCGGACATGGCGCGCATCTCCCAGGTCACCTGGTTGAGGTCGCCGTTGTTGAGGACGGCGACGACCATCCGCGGATCGGACCAGTCCCGGTAGTACTTGGCGGCGGTGATGAGTTCGGCCATCCCGTTCATCTGCATCGCGCCGTCACCGACCAGGGCGATCGCCGGCCGCTCCGGGTGCGCGAACTTCGCGCCGATCACGTACGGCACACCGGGTCCCATGGTGGCGAGCGTGCCGGACAGGGAGCCGCGCATGCCGCCGCGCATCCGCAGGTGCCTGGCGTACCAGTTGGCCGCGGAACCGGAGTCGGCGGCCAGGATGACGTCCTCGGGCAGGAGTGCGTCCAAGGCGTGCACGACGTACTCGGGGTTGATCGGGTCCGCTTCGACGCCGGCGCGGCGTTCCATGACCTCCCACCAGCGGGCCGTGTCCTTCTCGATCTTCTTGCGCCAGCCGCCGTGCTTCTTGCGCTTCAGCCTCGGCAGCAGCCGCGTCAGGGTCGCCTTGGCGTCGCCGACCAGGTTGACCTCGAACGGGTAGCGCAGGCCCACCATGAACGGGTCGATGTCGATCTGCACCGCGCGTGCCTGGCCGAACTCCGGCATGAACTGGGTGTACGGGAAGCTGGAGCCGATGACCAGCAGGGTGTCGCAGTCCTGCATCATCTCGTAACTGGGCCGCGTGCCCAGCAGCCCGATCGCCCCGGTGACGTAGGGCAGTTCGTCGGAGAGCGCGTCCTTGCCGAGCAGCGCCTTGGCCACGCCGGCCCCGAGCGTGTCCGCGAGCTGCTCCACCTCCGGCCGCGCCGAGCGCGCCCCTTGGCCGATCAGCACCGCCACCTTCTCGCCGGCGTTGAGCACCTCGGCCGCGCGGTCCAGCTCGGCGTCGCCCGGGACGGGGGCGAAGGAGGGCATGCCCAGGCTGGAGGGCACCATCTTGAAGGCGTGCTGCGGAGGGGAGTAGTCGAGCTCCTGGACGTCGGCCGGGATGATCACGGCGGTGACCGTTCGTTTCGCGGCCGCCACCCGCATCGCGCGGTCGATGACGTTGGGCAGCTGCTCGGGGACGGTCACCATCTCCACGTACTCCGAGGCGACGTCCTTGAACAGACTCAGCAGATCCACTTCCTGCTGGTACGAGCCGCCCATCGCGCTGCGGTTGGTCTGCCCGACGATCGCGACCACCGGTACGTGGTCGAGCTTCGCGTCGTACAGGCCGTTGAGCAGGTGGATGGCGCCGGGGCCCGAGGTCGCCGCGCAGACGCCGACCCTGCCGGAGAACTTGGCGTAGCCCACCGCTTGGAAGGCGGCCATCTCCTCGTGGCGGGCCTGGACGAAGCGCGGGTCGTCGTCCGCCCTGCCCCAGGCGGCGAGCAGACCGTTGATGCCGTCACCTGGATAGGCGAAGACATGGTCGACGTCCCATTCCCGCAGCCGCTGCAGAACGAAGTCGGACACCTTGATGGACACGGGGGACTCACCTTCCTGTTTCGGCTTCAACGTTGTCGGTGGCGACGCGCGGCGACGGCGGCCCCGGCCGCGAGCGCGACCGGCGCCACGGCGCATACGGCGGCCAGGAGCCGGCCGTCCCGTGGCGAGCCGGCCGGGCGCTCCGCGAGCCGCTCGGGCCGCTCGCCGGGCACCGTTCCGTCCAGTGCGGACGCCAGCGCCTCCGCCAGGTGCACGGCCCGCCGGCCCGTTCCGCCCTGCTCGATCTGGGTACGGCAGCTGAACCCGTCGGCGAGGACCAGGTCCTCGGTGGAGGCACGGCGTACGGCAGGCAGCACACCCTGCTCGCCCACGGCCATCGACACCTCGTAGTGGCCGCGCTCGAACCCGAAGTTGCCCGCCAGCCCGCAGCAGCCCTCGTCCAGCACCCGGGGATCAAGACCGGCCCGGCGCATCAGCTCGCGGTCCGCGTCGTCGGCGAGCACCGCGTGCTGGTGGCAGTGCGTCTGCACCACGGCGCCGCGGTCCAGCCGTGGGGGCCGCCACCCCTCGGGAGCGTCGTTGACCAGCAGCTCGGCGAACGTACGGAACTGTCCGGCCAGTCGCCGCACGTCCTGGTCCCCGGGCATCAGCTCCGGAGCGTCGGCGCGGAACACCGCCGCGCACGACGGCTCCAGCCCTACGATCGGCGTGCCCGCCTCCAGCCACGGCCGCAGCACATCGAGCGTGCGGCGCAACACGCGGCGCGCCGTGGCCGGCTGCCCGGTGGAGATCCAGGTCAGCCCGCAGCACACGGCCTGTGCCGGAACGGCGACCTGGAACCCGGCGTCTTCCAGGACCCGTACGGCGGCCTTCGCCACACCGGGGTGGAACTGGGCGCTGAAAGTGTCGGGCCACAGCAGGACGGTGCGGTCGCCGCCCGGCTCCGGCTGCCCCGTGCCACGGGCCGCCCACCATTCGGCGAACGACTCCCGCGGGAAGGGCGGCGCGTCACGCTCGGCCGCCACTCCGGCGAGCATCTTGCCCGCCCGGGCCAGGCCGGGTGCGGTCAGCGCGGCGTTGACCAGCCGCGGCGACAGCCGCGCCAGCCGGGCCCACAGCGGCAGCCAGCCCATCGAGTAGTGGGCGGCCGGCCGGAGCCTGCCCCGGTAGTGATGCGCCAGGAACTCCGCCTTGTAGGTGGCCATGTCGACCCCGACGGGACAGTCCGACTTGCAGCCCTTGCAGGCCAGGCACAGGTCGAGCGCGTCACGGACCTCCGTGGAGCGCCAGCCGTCGCTCACCGCCGAGTCGGCGGCGTGCCCGTTCAGCATCTCGAACAGCAGCCGGGCCCTGCCGCGCGTGGAGTGCTCCTCCTCGCCGGTCGCCCGGTACGAGGGACACATCACCCCGCCCCTGTGGGTGCGGCAGTTGCCGATGCCCACGCAGCGCATCACCGCGCGGGTGAAGGAGTGCTCGTCCTCGGGGTAGCCGAAGAACGTCTCGTGGGCGTCGGGGCGCCAGTGCGGGCCGAGCCGCAGGTTCTCGTCGACCCGGTGCGGGGCGACGACCTTGCCGGGGTTCATCCGGTCACCGGGATCGAACAGCGCCTTGAACTCGCCGAACGCCGCCACCAGGCGGTCGCCGAACATCCTCGGCAGCAATTCGCCGCGGGCCTGGCCGTCGCCGTGTTCGCCGGACAGCGAGCCGCCGTGAGCGACCACCAGATCGGCGGCGCGCTCCAGGAAGGCGCGGAAGTCGCGCACGCCCTGGGCCGTGGTCAGCTCGAACGGGATCCGCGTGTGCACACACCCCTGCCCGAAGTGCCCGTACAACGACGACTGGGCGTAACCGAAGTCCGCGAACAGCTTCTTCAGGTCCCGCAGGTAGTCCCCGAGCCGTTCCGGCGGCACCGCGGAATCCTCCCAGCCCTCCCACGTCTCGCGCCCGTCCGGGGGCCGGGCGGTGACCCCCAGCCCGGCCTCACGGGCCTTGAGCATCTCCTGCTCGCGGTCCGGGTTGTCGGAGAAGGCCACGTCGCGGCCGTCCTCGTCACGTCCGATCGCCCGCAGCAAGGCGCGCGACTGCTGGTCCACGTCGTCCTTGCTGTCACCGCTGAACTGCAGCAGGAGCCAGGCGTCGCCCTGCGGAAACTGCTCCAGGGACTCCAGGTAGGCGTGCTCCTCGCGCATCAGCTGCGCCATGCGCCCGTCCAGCGCTTCCAGTTGCGTCGGCTCGCAGTGTTCCAGCAGCCGCGGTACGTCGTCGGCCGCGGCGCAGATGCCCGGGTAGCCGAGCACCACCATGGCCTCGGCGGCGGGCACCGGTACCAGATCCAGCTCGGCGCGCAGCACCGTGACCAGGGTTCCTTCGCTGCCGACGAGGGCCCGGGCCAGGTCGAAGCCGTTCTCCGGCAGGAGGGAGTCGAGGTTGTAGCCGGAGACCCGGCGCGGCAGTTCGGGGAAGCCCTTGCGGATGTCGCCGAGATACCGGTCGGTCAGCTCGCGCAGGCCGCGGTACAGCTGCGCCCTGCGGTCTCCGGCGGCCACGACGGCGTCGTACTCCTGCCGGGAGGTGGGACCCACCCAGCAGCGCAGCCCGTCATAGGTGAGGATCTCCAGCCTGCGCACGTTGTCCACGGTCTTGCCGTACGCCTGAGCGGACGCGCCGCAGGAGTTGTTGCCGATCATGCCGCCCAGCGAGCAGTGGCTGTGGGTCGAGGGTTTCGGCCCGAACATCAGCCCGTACCCGGACAGCTGCCGGTTCAGCTCGTCCAGCACGATGCCGGGCTCCACCACGCACGTCCCGTTCTCCGCGTCGACCGAGAGCAGGCGGTGGCAGTACTTGGTCCAGTCGATCACCACCGCGGTGTTCGTGCACTGGCCGCCCAGGCTCGTACCGCCGCCGCGGGAGAGCACCGGCGCCCCGAACCGGGAGCACACCTCCACCGCCGCGGCCCCCGCGTCCAGGCTCCGGGGGACGACCACGCCGATCGGCACCTGGCGGTAGTTCGACCCGTCGGTGGCGTACGCGCCCCGGCTGCCCGCGTCGAAGCGCACCTCACCGTCGACCCGGTCGCGCAGCGCGCGCTCCAGGCCGGTCGGATCCAGCTCGGCCCGGTCAGGCCCGGTCACCAGGCCCTTGCTGATGTCTGCGTCGCGAGCCATCTGCGTCGTCCGCCCTCTGCTCGTCGGTGAACCGCTTCGGCGCCCCAGTCACGCGTTCCCGGACCGTCCGGTCTCTAACGCCCCGCGGGCAGGGATCGGCCGGATGACCGCGCGCCGGGCGGTTCACCGGCGTGGTCGCGGGTAGCCGATGGTCCTGCCGCGAAAGACGACCGCGAGGAAGTGATCGATCATGCGGGCCACCGTGTGGCACGGCAAGCACGACGTACGGGTCGACACCGTGCCCGACCCACGGATCGAGGAGCCGACCGACGCGGTGGTGCGGATCACGTCCACCGGCCTGTGCGGCTCGGACCTGCACCTGTACGAGGTCCTGGCCCCGTTGATGACGCCCGGCGACATCCTGGGGCACGAACCCATGGGCATCGTCGAGGAGACCGGCGCCGAGGTGGACAACCTCTCTCCGGGTGATCGCGTCGTGGTGCCGTTCCAGATCTCCTGCGGCACCTGCTACATGTGCCGCGAGGGACTGCCGACGCAGTGCGAGACGACCCAGGTCACCGAGTACGGGTGCGGGGCGGAGCTCTTCGGCTACACCAAGCTCTACGGGCGCGTCCCCGGTGGCCAGGCGGAGTACCTGCGGGTGCCGCAGGCCCAGTTCGGGCCGATCAAGGTCCCGGACGGACCGTCAGACGACCGGTTCGTCTACCTCTCCGACGTCCTGCCCACGGCCTGGCAGGCGGTGAAGTACGCCGAGGTTCCCAAGGACGGGAGCGTGGCCGTCCTGGGCCTGGGGCCGATCGGCGACATGTGCTGCCGCGTCGCCCGCCGCCTTGGCGCGGGCAAGATCATCGGCATCGACTACGTACCGGAGCGACTGACCCGGGCGCGCCACGACGGCGCCCATGTCTTCAGCCTCGAGGAGTACGAGGGCCAGGACGAGCTCGTGAAGGCCGTCCGGGACGCCACCGACGGCCGCGGCCCGGACGCGGTGATCGACGCCGTGGGCACCGAGGCGCACGGCAGCACCCTGGGCAAGCTGGCACAGCAGTCGGTGGGCCTGCTGCCCCGCGCCTGGGCCGCCAAGCTGATGCAGACCGCCGGTGTCGACCGGCTCGGGGCCCTGTACCTGGCCATCGAACTGGTCCGTCGTGGCGGCACGATCTCGATCACCGGCGTCTACGGCGGTATGACCGACCCGCTGCCGATGCTCACGATGTTCGACAAGCAGATCCAGCTGCGCATGGGCCAGGCGAACGTCCGGCGCTGGACCGACGAGATCCTCCCGCTGCTGACCGACGAGGACCCCCTGGGCGTGGACGGATTCGCCACGCACCACGTCCCCCTGGAGCAGGCCCCGCAGGCCTACGACATGTTCCAGAAGAAGGCGGACGGCGCCATCAAGGTCCTCATGATCCCGTGACGCCCGCGGTCAGCCCGGCGGCGCGCCGAGGGGCGTGGCCGCCAGGGCCTGGGCGACCCCGTACAGGTTCGCGGCCATGGCGCGTCCCGTCTTGTGGGACCAGTCGTGGCCGCGTTCGTCGTCGAGGTAGTCGGGCCCGGCGCCCGGGCCGAGGTGCCAGTAGGTCCAGGCCTGGCCCGGGATGGTGAAGCCGATGCCGGCGAGCGCCCCGGAGATCTCGCTGATCACATGGTGGGCGCCGTCCTCGTTGCCGGTCACCACCACCCCGGCCACCCGGTTGTAGGCCACGGGGCGATCGTGGTCGTCCGTCTCGGAGAGCATGGCGTCCATCCGCTCCAGCACGCGCTGGGCGATCGAAGAGGGCCTGCCCAACCACGTCGGGGAGGCCACGACGAGGATCTGCGAGGACAGCAGCTTCGTGTGGATCTCGGGCCAGGCGTCCCCCTCGCCTTCGTCGCTGGTGACGCCCGGCTTGATGTCCAGATCCACGGCGCGGACACAGTCGATGTCCACGCCGTAGGCAGCGAGCTGGTCCGCCACCACCTTCGCCAGCGCATAGGTGTTGGACGGCTGCGGAGACCGTTTCAAGGTGCAGTTGATGACAAGGGCTTTCATGCGGCTCTACCTACCTCGCGCACGGCGGCGCATCCCGGAGGAGCGCCGGACTCACTCTCCCGGTCAGTGCCGGGTCGCCCGCGCCGCCCAGCGGACGGGGGGCCGCACGAAACGGGAACGTCACCACGGTCGCGACGGCGCTCCCGGCGCCGCGCGGTACGTCCGCCACGGCAGCGGACATGTGATCCTCCAGAAGTCCGGACGTACGGTGCCGGCGGTACGGCTTCCCGCGGTGGCCCGGCGGAAACGGTGTAGGACGTTGTGCGGATGCGCAGGGGTCGGCGGCGAGGCGCGCGCCCCGTCGCGGGTACACGGACAAGACCGGACCATCGATCGACGGGAGGGCGACATGCCTGCTGACGGCGCCGGCCGCCGGAAGGGCCGCGACGAGACCCGGGAGGAGCGCGCCGACCGCCAGTGGGGAGAACTCATCCAGGAGGTCCGGGTCGCCCAGACGGGTGTTCAGATCCTCTTCGGTTTCCTGCTGACCGTGGTCTTCACCCCGCGCTACCCACAGCTCGAGGCGACCGACAAGATCATTTACATCCTCACCGTCGTGCTGGGCGCCTCCGCCACCGGAGCGCTGGTCGGACCGGTCTCCTTCCACCGCATCGTCTCCGGTCGGCGGATCAAACCGGAGACCGTCCTCTGGGCCGCCCGCCTCACCTTCGCGGGGCTCGTCCTGTTGCTGCTCACCATGTCCTCCGCGCTGCTCCTGGTCCTCCGGGTGGCCACCCATGACGCGTACGTGCCCTACCTGGTGGCGGCGATCCTCGCCTGGTGCATGCTGTGCTGGTTCGTGCTGCCCCTGTGGGCCAGGTACCGCTTCACGGAGAACTGATCGAATGCGGCCACGTCACCCGGATGTCCCATCAAGTCGCAGGCTCCGTTGCCGATATCGCGGTAGTGCGCTGAGGATCTCCGTGAACGGACGCCCGTCGTCCCGCGACCACGGGACGTGTCAACCGTGGAAGCCCTGCCCGCTCCGGAAGACCCGTGGGGGCATGGCGTGGGCGAGGGCGACGTGCTGTTCCGTGTCGTACAGGAACTGTGCGCCCGCGGACTGCTCACACTGCGTCCGCCGAATACGGGAGACGTGGCCGGCAACCGCCGTTGAGGGCCGGCCCGGGATGTCCTACACCTTCCTGTCCCGGCAACTCATCCCCCATGCCGTCGCCGAGGACAAGGTGCTCTACAAGAAGGTGGACAGCCTGATCGGCGGGAACGGGAGCACCCGTGCGACCGACACGATGCGCCGCGACCACATCGAAGTCGAAACGCTGACCGACAAGCTCGGCGAGCTGGACGAGAACCTGCGACAGGGCACACCCTCGCCCGCCCAGGAGCGGCAACTGCGCAGGGTCCTCTACTCGCTCAACGGCATCGTGAGTCTGCACTTCGCCAAGGAGGACGAGGTCTACCTCCCGCTGCTCGACCAGAAGCTCACCGCCGCCCAGGCCCAGCAGATGTTCGAGCAGATGGAGAAAATCAGCGAGGAGACCGCCGCCGAGGGCGGGTACCGGCACTGACCGGCGCCGCCCTTCAACGTGCGGCCCGCCCCTCGGGGCCGCCGTGAACCCGGGCCCGGCGCCGGGCCGGCGGCGCGCCTTCGGCCGCCCAGCGGCGGGGAGCGTTCCTGGCGGAAGCGGAAGACGCCCACTCCCGCCACTCTCCATCAGGCTTCATGACTCCAGGGGCGGTTTCAGGGGGAGTCAGAGCCGCAGACCCCACTCAGTGCCGGGTCCGGCCTGCGACGACGTGCCGGTGAGTCATGGCAGACCCGCAGGTGATGACGCAGGTACAGTAACCGCCGCGCCGGGTCCGGCCGGATGTATGTGTCCCGTCTACTGGCACGGGTGATCGTTCACTTGCGCGGTCGGCTCGACGAGGGCGGCGGCTGAGGAGGACGCCCTGTCCTGGATCTCTTCCGTGCGGCGCGGCGAGGACCGGCTGTGCCGCCGATGACTGGTGTCGCACCACGGGTACTTGCGGCTGCGACGGCACGCGCAGACGGCCACGACGAAGCGGTCGGAACGCACGACACGGCCGTCGTCCAGGACGACCTCGACGGGTCCCTCGATCAGGATCGGGCCGTTCCGCGTGATCGTCACGCGGGTCGGCGACGGTTCATCGTTCACGTTCGGCACGGATCACCACCAGTTCTTCCTTCTCCTCGCCGGGAGCGATCAGCCCCCGTGCCTCCAGCCATGCCGACCGGTCGCGCAGCACCGGCCCGAACGGGATGTACCGGCGCTCGACGACGGCGGCCCGCAGGCCGGCGCGACGCAGCCGGCCCAGTGTGCGCTCGACCCCGCAGAGCCCCGAATGGACCAGGAGCAGGACGCCGCTCGGAGTGAGCAGCGCGGGCGCGTCCGAGCAGATGCGGTCCAGCAGCGCACGGCCGTCGGAGCCGGCGTCCCACGCGAGGGCGCGGCCCCGGGCAGGAGGACCGGACCCTGGAGACGGCACGTACGGTGGATTGGCCATGATCAGACCGAATCGGGAGCCCGTCACCGGTTCGGTGAGGTCGCCGCGCAGCACCTTGACGCGCAGGCCGTGCAGACGGGCGTTGATCCATGCGGTGCACACCGCATTGAGGGAGGTGTCGACGGCGGTCACCTGAGCGGCCCCGCGCTCGGCGGCGGCCAGAGCGAGCGCCCCGCTCCCCGTGCCCAGATCGAGCACGGCGACATCGCCGGCGAGGGGCTCCCGCTGCAGCGCCTCCGCGAGAAGGAGCGTGTCGTGCTGGGGGCGGTACACCCCCGGTGGGCACAAAAGCCACATAGGTCGCGGCTACCCCACAGGAGGAGAACTAACATGGATCGGGGAAGGAGTACGTGGACCGAGCCGCCAGGTGGTGGTCCGAAATCACGTCACGGGTGGCGCGGAGCCCGCGTACCCTCCGTGGCCGGTGCGCGAGGCACACCGCATGGGATCCTGGTGCGGGGGTAGGCCAAGAGACCCGATGGGCATGTGAGGAGGGGGGACCATGGACGCCGTCGTACCGGAGGCGGGACAGCCCCTGCTCGCGGGACCGCGAGCACAGGCCGGAGCCGTGCCCGACGATCTGCTGGAGGGCGTGAGGGCGCCCGCCTTCGTGGTCGACGACGAGGGCCTGATCGCCGCGGCCAACGGCGCGGCCCGGATCCTTCTGCAGTGGTCCGCCGCGGATCTCCTCGGTCAGGATGCCCACGACCTGCTGCACCGCGACAGCCATGGCCGCACGTTGCCGCGCTCGCGTTGCCAGATGCGTGACGCCCTCATGGCCGGGAGCACCAGACACAGCGACCTGGGGTGGTTCGCGCGCGGGGACGGCAGCCTGCTGGGTCTGTCCTGGTTCCTGACGCCCTACGCCCTCGGCTCCGGGAGGCCGGGTGCCCTGGTCATGCTCTACCAGCGGCAGCAGGCCCCCGAGCGTCGGCAGGAGGGCGAGGAGCGCTCCACGCCGCTGACGGAGCTCGACCGTCTCGCCCTTCTCGCGGAGACCACCACACAGCTCACCTCGACCCTGGACGTGGACGAGGCGTTGCACCGCCTGGCCGCCCTCACCGTGCCGCTCCTCGCGGACTGGGCGATCGTCGACCTGCTCAACGAGAACAACGAAGTACGCCGCGCCCTGGTCGTGGAGCACAAGGGCGGCGTCCTGGTGGAACGCACTGACCTGCAGGGTCCGATGCCGCCGCTGGTGCAGGAATCCCCCATGCCGTTGTCCCGCGCATTGCGCGGCGTCGCGTCCGCGATCGTCAGTGCCTCCACGTACCTCGACCCACCGGATTCCGGCATCGCCGTCGAACAGCACCGGCTCTTCGAGGAGACCGGCATGCACTCCGCGGCCATCGCCCCGGTCCGCGGCCTGCGGGACGTGCTGGGAGCGCTCACGCTGGGCCGTGCCACACGCCCGGACGCCTTCACCGCCTGTGACCTCCCGCTGCTGGAGGACCTGACCCGGCGGACGGGTCTCGCCCTGGACAACGCACGCCTCTACCAGCGTCAGCGCAAGGTCTCCGAGACGATGCAACGCCACCTGCTGCCCCAGATGCCCACGATCCCCGGCGTGCAGATGACGGCCCGGTACGTGGCCGCCCCCCAGGCCTCACAGGTCGGCGGTGACTGGTACGACGCGTTCCCGCTCAGCGACGGAGTGACCGCACTCGCCATAGGCGACGTCGTGGGACACGACCTCGACGCCGCCGGTGGCATGGCGCAGCTGCGCAACATGCTGCGCGCCTTCGCCTGGTCGCACCCGGAGTCCCCCAGCGCCGTCGTCACCCAGCTGGATCAAGCCGTCATGCACATCGCCGAGGTCCCGATGGCGACCATGCTGCTCGCGCGGCTCACCAGCGCGGAGGACGGAATGTGGCGAGTTCGCTGGACCAACGCCGGTCACCCGCCGCCGCTCCTGGTGCACCACGACGGCCAGAGCCGCTTCCTCACCGAGGGGCACGGCATCCTGCTCGGCACGGGTACGGCCACACCGCGCGAGGACGCGGTCGTGACCCTGCCACCGCGATCCACCCTCGTCCTCTACACGGACGGACTGGTCGAATCCACCCGGCACCCCATCGACGAGGGACTGGACCGGCTCCGCAAACACGCCGCCTCCCTGGCCCGGCGCCACCTGGACTCCTTCAGCGACGCGCTGCTCGACCGGGTCAGGCCCCAGGACAACGACGACGACGTGGCCTTCCTCGCTCTGCGCACGCCCGACCGCGCCTCCTGACAGCGGGCGGTTCCTCGTCGCGTACGGCCCCGCGGGCACCTTGAGGGCGACGCCACGGGCATATGCCCGCGCTGGCGCACACACCGGGCCACGCCCGCGTTGCCGGATGCCGGGTTTGCCCTGGAGCGTGAAGGAAAGCCGCTCCACATGAGACTTATGAGGCTTAAGAGCGAACAGCAGGACTCGCCGAACGGCGCTCTCCCCGCCGCCATGGACGTCCTGGAAGAACAGGAGTGGCTCGACGGGCCCGCCGGGCTCGTCCGCAAAGCCGTGCGCGCGGTGCCTCTGGGCCGGGGGCGTGACGCACTGCGCGGCCTGTGGCTCGGGCACCCCGTGCACCCGGTCCTGGTCCAACTGCCGATCGGGGCCTGGACTTGCGCCGGGATACTCGACCTGCTCCCCGGGGAGAGCCGCGCCGCCCGGCGCCTGGTGGCGGTGGGCCTGGCCTCCGCCGGGCCCGCGGCGCTCGCCGGATGGGTGGACTGGGCGGAGCAGCGCCCCCGGCAGGCCCGTGTGGGCCTGGTTCACGCGACCGCCAATCTCGCGGCCGTCACCGCGTACGCCGCCTCCCTCGTGTACCGGATCAAGGGCCGCCCGATACTCGGCCGCGCTCTGGGGTTCGGTGGCATGACCCTGGCCACGGTGGGCGGGGTGCTGGGCGGCCACCTCGCCTACCGGCAGGGCGCCGGCGTGAACCACGCCGAGGCGGTGCCCGTGCTGGTGGAGCCGGGATGGCACCGCATCGGGGTGCCGGAGGACTTCCCGTTCGGGGAGCCCGTACGGCGGATGGCCGACGAGGCGGCGGTGGTCGTGGTCCGGGAGGACGACGGGCGGTTCTACGCCCTGGCCGATCGCTGCAACCACATGAACGGCCCCCTGCACGAGGGCAAGGTCCTCGAGGGCTGCCTCGAATGCCCCTGGCACGGCAGCCAGTTCCGCCTGACGGACGGCGCGAACGTCCAGGGGCCGGCGACCGCGCCGCAACCCCGCTTCGACTGCCGTGTAGCCCCCGACGGGCAGGTCGAGGTGCGGCTCGCCGAGACCTGAGCCACCAGGAGGAACCGTCATGAGCCGGGAAGCTCTGGAGATCCACCGAGCCGACCATCCGGCCGGAGCCACGACCCGGCTGCTGATCGCGCGTCACCTGGCGGACCACCACCGTTCCTCGCCGCACGGCGACGAACTGCGGCGCGTGGCCGACGAGATCGAGGAGGACCGGGACAGCCTTCTCGACCTGATGGCCGCGCTCGACGTACCCGCGCGGCGCCACAAGGTCTACGCGGGACGGCTCGCCGAAAAGGCGCGCCTGCTCAAGCTGCCCGCACGCGGGCCGACCAGCGGAGGACATCATGGTCATCCTCGGCATCATCCTGCTGATCATCGGCTTCCTCGCCGGGATCTCGATCCTGTGGACCATCGGGATCATTCTCGTCGTCATCGGCCTCGTGCTCTGGGTGCTGGGCGCCGTGGGGCGTGGAGTCGGCGGACGCCGGCACTACTGGTAGGCGGCGCGCCGCCCTTGGTCAAACGCGGCGGAGGCCGCGCGCGGCCGCGACGGCGGTCGCGGCAGCGGCCACCGCCGCGGCCCCCACGGCCGCGTGGTGACGCGAAGCCCAGGACTGCGCGCTCCTGGAGTGCGCCTGCGGCCCGAAGCGTCCATGCGCGCCGAAGTCGTGCCCGTCGGACCCGTCAGCCGGTGACCACAGGTTCACCGGCGCCGCGGGGTCGGCGTCCTCCGCGGTCTGCTGCGAACGGAAGCCGGTGCGTGCCAGGTAACGGTCCAGAAGGCCCGGCGCCACCGCGTTGGCCAGCAGCGTGGCCGCGCTGCTCGCCCCTACCCAGTACTCGCGCCGGCCGGGGTGGTCCGCGGCGTGCACGATCGCCCGGGCCGCCACCTCGGGCTGGTAGATCGGCGGCACGGGCTGGGCGCGGTGGGGCAGGCGGCTCAGCACCCAGTCGAACTGCGGGGTGTCGAGTGCCGGCAGTTGCACCATCGTCGTACGAACTCGCGAGCCCGAGTGCAGCAGTTCGCAGCGCAGCGACTCGTTCCATCCCTGGATGGCGTGCTTGGCGCCGCAGTACGCCGACTGCAGCGGGATACCGCGGTAGGCCAGCGTGGAGCCCACCTGCACGATCGCACCGCGGTCGCGTGGGAGCATCCGGCGCAGCGCGGCCCGCGTACCGTGCACGTAGCCCAGATAGGTGACCTCCGTGACCCGCCGGAACTCGTCGGCGGAGATCTCGGTGAAGGGTGCGAAGACCCCCGTGAACGCGTTGTTGACCCATACGTCGATGGGGCCGAACGCCTCCTCGACGTGGGCCGCGGCCGCCTCCACCGCGTCGGCGTCGGACACGTCGACCGGCACGGTCAGTGCCGCACCGCCTGCTCGCACCACGTCGTCGGCTGCCGCGGCCAGTCCTGTGCGCCCACGGGCCAGCAGGGCGACCCGGTCCCCGCGGGCGGCGAAGGCGCGGGCCGCCGCCCTGCCGACACCCCCGCTTGCCCCGGTCACCACAACCGTCCTGGTGTGCCGTCGCATCGTCATGAGGCTCGGCTACCCGGGGCGGGAGCTTCGTATCACCTCGCGGGGGTAGGCGCTCGCCATGGCGGAATACGACGCCTCGCCCTACGTCCCCGAAGGTGCGGATCTCGCGGCGCTGAGCAGCGCGGCAGCCGGTTGCCGGGGATGCCCGCTGTACGCGGACGCCACGCAGACCGTCTTCGGCCGGGGAGAGCCCTCCGCGAGCGTCGTGCTGGTGGGCGAGCAGCCGGGGGACCAGGAGGACCGGCAGGGCCGTCCCTTCGTCGGCCCGGCGGGAAAGGTCCTGGACAGGGCGATGGAGGAGGCCGGGCTCGATCCGGCCGACGCCTACGTGACCAACGCCGTCAAGCACTTCAAGTTCACGGTCCCGGAGCGCGGCAAGCGGCGGATCCACAAACAGCCCACATTGCGCGAGGTCGCGGCCTGCAAGCCGTGGCTGGAGGCCGAGCTGGAACGGATCGCGCCGCAGATCGTGGTCGTGCTCGGCGCGACCGCGGCCAAGGCAGTGATGGGACCGGAGTTCCGGGTCACCCGGCAGCGCGGCAGGCTCCTCACCCCGGGCGTGCCCCTCGACGGGGCGCACGTCCTCGCCACCGTCCACCCCTCGGCCGTGCTGCGGGCCGGCGAGAACCGCGAGGAGATGTACGCCGGGCTCGTCGCGGACCTGCGCGTCGTGGCCGACGCACTCGGCTGACCCCGGCTCGCGGCTCCGTTTCCCGGCCCGGTTTCCGGGAAGTCGCACAGGAGATGCACTGACCGCGTTCGACTGGAAGGTGCGCCATGAGTACGCCGCATGCAGGCGATCGTTCCGCCCCTCAAAGCGGCGCCGAGCACGCCGGGCACAAGGTGCCGCCCACCGAGACGCCCCCGGCGGAAAGCAGCACCACCGAAGGGATATCGCTTCCCGAGCGTCCGGAACTCCGCAAGGCGTGGGGATTCGCACCGCTGGTACTGATCTTCCTCGTCGTGGCGATCTTCCTCGCCGGGGTGATCGCCATGATCGTAGCCCTGTCCTCGTAACCGCGACCCCCGCGCCGCCTGAGCCCCCGGAGGCGTGCCTCCGGACCGAAAAGGGTTCCGCCGGCGGGCTCAAGCCGGTAACCGGTGACGAAACCGGCGGCTGAACGCACTTCGGCAAGATGTCGTTCATCAGCGCATCGGCGGCGGATCGTCAGTGTCACGAGTGGTGTGCATACGTTCGCGCGGATACGGACGAGCTGTGACAGAGATGGCCGTCACGGAGATTTCGCGGCGAAAGCGCGGTCCGGGAGGAGGCCGCGCGGTACTCCGGCTAGGCTCCGAAGAGGCAGCGTTTGACAATCGACCAGCGAAGCAGGAGCGCTGACCCCCATGCCCAAGACCCGTCTGAAGTGCCGCAGCACCTCATCGGCTGCCGCCGTCGTCGCTGCCGGCGCGGCGCCTGGAGACCGGCGGCACACCGTCCGGCAGGACGGCCGCCATGTCGTCATCGCTTACACGGACAAGCACTGGCCCTTCGACGTCGCTGAGTGGGCTGCCCTCGAAGGGCACGCGAGCGACAAGGCCGCGGCCCGGGTCATGTCCGGCCTCTGAGATGCCCCAGGCCGGCCTGGCCGGGCAAATCCGCGCCTGTCCCGCGCGCGGTTCCGCACCCAGCCACCACTAGCCTGTCGGCGCCAGTTCGACGCGGCCGAAAAGCAGGCCGTAGCCGCTGGGCAACTGTGCGAGGATCCGGCTGACGAGGTCCTCCCCGGCCAGGCGCGCGAGTACAGCGAAGACGGTCCCGGCGTCCCAGCGTGCGGTGGCCGGTGTTACGCCGGTGCGCGCGGCCAGGTCGCTGACGAAGCCGAAACCGGTGAGCGGTTCCGGGCGGGGGATCTGGGCGGTGAACTCGAGAGCGGCCTCGACGGGCAGCAGGGCAGCGAGGGCAACGCGTTCGTCGCCGGTCAACTGCCGTCCCAGGCCTGCCAGCACCTCACGGACGGCCTGCTCGGCCCGGTCGCGGGTCGGGTACGCACCTTCGTAGCGGACGTGCTCGACCATCGCGTCGAACGTCATCGCCGTGGCGTGCATCGGGAGTGCCTTTCCTTCCATGTAGTAGGGGGCGGGAGGGCGTGTCCCGCTCCGGGTCGCGCGGTCAGGCCGACGCGAGGTGGCCGAACAACAGGTCGTAGCCGGGCGGCAACTGCAGCAGGAGCCTTCGCAACAGGTCCGGACCGGCCTCTTCGGCAGCCACGCTGAGGACCGCGCCGACGTCCCAGCGCGCCGTCGCTTCGGTGGCGCCCTCGATCCAGGCCGCGGTGGCCCGCACGAACCGTTCCGCGTCCAGCGGCTCGGCGGCTTGGAGCGGGTTCAGCAGGATGAGTGCGTAGGTCTCGGGCAGAAGGGCGGCGAGCTCGGACCGTTCTTCGCCGACCACGTGCGCGCCGAGCAGTCCGAGCACGACGCGGGCCGCGCGGTCCGCCTCATCCCGTGTGGCGTATTCGCCGCGTTCTTGGACCCGTGTCAGGAACGCATCAGGTCGCATAGCCATGGTTCCCCCTTGGCTGATGCGGAGGACGGAACCGAGGAGGGAGGGGAACGGCATCCGTCCTCCGCCGCCGGGTCGTGCCGGGCGGGTCGCCCGGCTCAGGGCTCAGCCGCTGATCTGCTTGCGGTCGCCGGTGGACGTGATCGCGATCTTGCGGGGCTTGGCCCGCTCGGCGATCGGAATGCGCAGGGTCAGGACACCTGCGTCGTAGTCGGCCTCGATGTTCTCGGTGTCCAGGGTGTCCGCCAGCATGAGCTGCCGGGAGAAGACACCGAGCGGCCGTTCGGACAGCTCCAGCTGCACGTCGTCGGACTTGGCGACCGGGCGGCGTTCGGCCTTGACCGTGAGCATGTTGCGTTCGACGTCGATGTCGATCGCGTCGGGCGTGATGCCGGGCAGGTCGAGTGCGATCACGTAGTGGTCACCCTCGCGGTAGGCGTCCATCGGCATCGCCTGGGGCCTGGACCAGGTGCCGGACGTGCCGAGCAGCTGCTGGGTCAGACGGTCCAGCTCACGGAACGGGTCGGTGCGCATCAACATCGTGAAACACCTCCAAGCGTTCGGGCAGTGACTGCCAATGCGCTTCACCTGGTTCCGTTGTAGCATGTCGTCCAAGCGATGACAAATCTTGAGTCGTCAAATGGATGACGGAAAGGAGGGTCATGGACGTTACCGAGCCCCCCGCGCCGAGGGACGCCGTCGGCCGCGGACCTGTACCGCTCCTGGCCGCGGCAGCTGCTCTCGACGCCATTGACCGAGCCCTGCGCGAGGCCCGTGCGGCGGACGCGAGACCGGCACCTGCTTCCGCCGGCGACGCGGAACAGGCGCTGGCGTCGCTGATCCTCCTGCGGGAGGTGCGCGGGCAGCTCGCCGGCTGGGAGAGGGGACTGATCGAAACCGCCCGAGCCGCCGGGGCCAGCTGGGCCGACCTGGCCGGTCCGCTCGGGGTCGCCAGTCGTCAGGCCGCCGAACGCCGCTACCTTCGGCTGCAGCCGGGAGCCGCGGGCAGTACGGGTGAGGATCGTGTGAAAGCGACCCGCGACCGCCGTGCCGCCGACCGCACCGTCACTGCCTGGGCGCGCGACAACGCCGGAGATCTGCGCCGGCTGGCCGCTCACGTCACCGGACTCACCGACCTTCCTCCCGGCGCCCGCTCCGCCGTCGCAGCCGTCGACGAGGCCCTCGCCCACAACGACGCGGCGCGCCTGATGGCCCCCCTCGCAGCCACCCAGGTGCACCTGCGGCCGGGGCATCCGGAGGTCGCCGCACGCGTCGACGCTCTCACTCGGCACGCTGAGCAGTTGCGGAGGAAAAGCGACGACCAGCGGCGTGGCGGCTGAACGCGGGAAGTATCTCGCAGGCCGGCCTGCGGTTCGAGACCGGCCCCGCTGCCAGGGCCGGCCGGCTCGGACCCGCGGCGGGTCAGTCTCCGGTGAAGAGCACCAGGAGAGGCACGGGGATACAGGCGGCCGCGGTCACCAAAGCCAGGGCGACGACCGTGCACAGCAGTCGGTTCCGCAAAGCTTCACAGCGTCTGCCGTACTCGGAGTGCAGTGCGCTCTCGCGCTCGGCAACGCGTGTCCGCATGGCACGGATCAAGCCGAGGCGATCAGCGACGTAGAGTCGCACGACCTCATGCCGCTGCCCGGTGGTCAGCCAGGGCATGCGGTCGGCGTAGTCCCTGGCCGCGTTTTCGGCGTCGCTGATGTCCGCGTGCCAGGAGAGGAAGTCTTCGCATGCGGCGATACCGTCGGCGATCGCCGGAGCGCCGGCGGCGGACCGGGGAGGACGCCGTTTCACGTCTGGTCACCCTCGCCGAGCGGTTTCGCGGCGCCCTTTCCGGGTTCGATGACGTCGCGGCGGCCGACGTTGAGTTCTTGGTCGAGGGCCGCGATGTCGGGGTGGTGGAGGTCGAAGGCGGGGGACTCGGAGCGGATCTTGGGCAGGGTGAGGAAGTTGTGCCGTGGGGGTGGGCAGGAGGTGGCCCATTCGAGGGATCGGCCGTAGCCCCAGGGGTCGTCGACCTCGACCGGCCTGCCGTAGCGGGCGGACTTCCACACGTTGTACATGAACGGCAGGGTCGACAGGCCCAGCAGGAAGGCACCGATGGAGGAGATGGTGTTCAGGGTGGTGAAGCCGTCGGCGGCCAGGTAGTCGGCGTAGCGGCGGGGCATGCCCTCGGCGCCTAGCCAGTGCTGAACGAGGAAGGTGGTGTGGAAGCCGATGAAGAGCGTCCAGAAATGGATCTTGCCGAGGCGTTCGTCGAGCATCTTCCCGGTGAACTTGGGCCACCAGAAGTGGAAGCCGGCGAACATGGCGAACACCACGGTGCCGAAGACGACGTAGTGGAAGTGGGCGACCACGAAATAGGAGTCGGTGACGTGGAAGTCCAGCGGTGGGGAGGCCAGGATGACCCCGGTCAGCCCGCCGAACAGGAAGGTGATCATGAATCCGAGCGACCACAGCATGGGGGTCTCGAAGCTCAGTGAGCCCTTCCACATGGTGCCGATCCAGTTGAAGAACTTCACTCCGGTCGGCACGGCGATCAGGTAGGTCATGAACGCGAAGAACGGCAGCAGGACCGCTCCGGTGGCGAACATGTGGTGCGCCCACACGGTGGCCGACAGGCCGGCGATGGAGATCGTGGCGCCGATCAGGCTGAGGTAGCCGAAGACCGGCTTGCGGGCGAAGACCGGGATCACCTCGGTGACGATGCCGAAGAACGGCAGCGCGATGATGTAGACCTCCGGGTGCCCGAAGAACCAGAACAGGTGCTGCCACAGCAGTGGCCCGCCGTTTTGCGGGTCGTAGACGTGCGCGCCGAACTTGCGGTCCGCGAACAGGACGAGCAGCGCGGCAGCCAGCACCGGGAACGCGAACAGCACGAGCACCGAGGTCAGCAGGATGTTCCACGTGAAGATCGGCATCCGGAACATGGTCATGCCCGGGCAGCGCATGCAGATGATCGTGGTGATGAAGTTGACCGAGCCGAGGATGGTGCCGAAGCCCGACATGGCCAGGCCCAGGATCCACATGTCGCCCCCGACATAGGGGGTGCGTTCACCGCCGGACAAGGGGGTGTAGGCGGTCCAGCCGAAGTCCGCGGCGCCCTGGGTGGTGAAGAAGCCGGCCGCGGCGATGAGCGATCCGAACAGGAACAGCCAGTACGACAGCATGTTCAGCCGGGGGAAGGCCACGTCGGGGGAGCCGATCTGCAGCGGCATGATGGCGTTGGCGAACCCGGCGAACAGCGGGGTGGCGAACATCAGCAGCATCATCGTGCCGTGCATGGTGAACGCCTGGTTGTACTGCTCGTTCGACAGGATCTGGGTGCCGGGCCGGGCAAGCTCCGCCCGCATCACCAGCGCCAGGATCCCACCGACGAGGAAGAACCCGAAGGCACTGCCCAGATAGAGCGACCCGATCTTCTTGTGGTCCGTCGTCGTCAGCCAGTCCACGATGACGGCCCCAGGCTTGAGCCGCTCCCCTTCCGCTCCCCGAGTCGGCTCTACCTGTACTGCCATAGCTGGTGCCGCCCTTTCACCTGGGTTGCGTCGCCCGCTCTCGGTGCCGTACCTCAAGGTGTTCGGGCACCTTTGCAAAGGTCTATTGCGGGACGGCGCCACTGGACCGGATTGCCCCGATGGTGGGCGCGGCGATCGCGTGGATGAACCGAGCGGAGCCCGGTCACCGAGGTTGTGGCCGCCGATCCGCCTACCGGCGCAAGTGCGGGCCGCCGGTCCGCGGCAGGAGCGGTGCGACGTCGTCGTCGCGCGGGGCGCATGCCGATGGGTGACCGATGAGGCGGTCGGCCACGGCCTCCATCGTGACGCCGCAGGACCGGGACAGGTGATGGGCGGCGGACGGCGTCGTCCAGGTCGAGACCCCGGGATTCGACCTGGGCCGTCCGTGAACGGCGCCAGAACCGCGCCGGGCGGGAAGTCGATCTCGGCCGCCGGGTGGTGCGCGGCTGGATCGATTCCGGGCGGGAGGCCGGGCTCCAGGTGCAGGACGCGCGAGCGCGCGCCCCTGTGCGGTTCGCCTTCCGCGACGGAGATGCGCCGGCGGCGGCCCCGGTGGAGGGAACCCTCGCCGGCGCCTTCCCACGCCGCGCGCAGGTGTGCCCGTACTCCTGCCGGGCAGCCGAGAGCCATGAAGGCACCAGATCAAGACCGGGCGCCCGACCGCAACAGGGACGAGGAGCCCGGCGTCACTTCACCGGAGAATCTGCTGCCCGGAGCGCCCCTTGCGCCGGCACCGCCGTCGGAGCCGCGGGAGCGGGCCCGGCAGGACGAGGACGGCGAAGGCGCCGACGGTCCGCCCGCCGGGCCGCCCACGTGAGGAGAAGATCATGAAGGGCAAGGAGCCAAAGGAGCCACTCGAGGAGACGGGACGCACCGCCCCGCCCCCCAAGGACCAGCAGGATCTGCGGCAGGCCCGCGGACACGACCCGGACGCCGCGGAAAGAGGGCGGCCGGAGAGCGACATTCCCGACGCGCCGCGCGACATGCCACCGCAGGAGCCGCCCGATTGAGACGGGCAGACGACCGGTGCCGAGCCCGGACGCCGGGAGGGGGACCCGGAGTCCGGGGCGGGAGACCGCCGTGGGCCGGGCACATGAGCAGTTCCGCTGGTTCGGCGGCGGCTGGAAGGTCACTCGGAATTGGCCGGGACCTGCGCTCTGGCCTCGGCGAGCGCCCACGTTCGCCCGGAGGACGTCGCGCAATCACCCTGCGGTGACGACCCGGAGGCCTTCGTGGAGGCGGTCCGCCGGTACGTGGAAGCGGGGTCGGCGAGATCGCCCTCGTCCAGGTCGGCGGCGACACGCAAACGGCCTTCCTGGACTGGGCCGCGAAGACCCTCCTGCCCGCCCTGCGCGAACTTTGACGCCTGCCTGGGAGACGCAAGCAGGCGGCCGTCGACCGACCCGGCAGCAGAAGCCCGGCGCGGGTCGCCAGGCACCGGGTAGGGCGGGCGGCCATGGTCAGCGCCGCATCTGTTCCCCGCGCGACAGGACGGCCTCCGGCGCCGAGCGCCGCGGCCGGGGCTGCCGAGTACGCGGCAGGTAGCGGGCGCGCTTTGGGCAGGAGCGTCAGTCCTGGGGGTGCGGCCGCCACGCGACACGGCGCGGACTTCGTCGGCCTGCAGGGCGGCCGGCGACGGAGCCCGGGCCGCTCAGACGGGTGCCCGCCGGAGTGGCCCGGGCGGTCGGCCGTGTCAGGACCTGCCGCGGCCGGTGACGAAGTCGCGGGCCCGGTCCACCAGTCCGGTTCCCGGCGCCAGGAGCTTGTTGGCGGGCGGGGTGTCCGGGGCACTGGGGTGCGGCCGGGTCGGGGCGACCTTCTTCGCCCTGCGGACCTGCTCACCGAGCTCGTTGAGCTGCTCGGGCGAGCATTCCTGCGCCAGGCTGGGGAACAGCCGCTGTTCCTCATCCAGGATGTGCTCGGTGACGTCGGTGATCAGCTTCCCCACCAGCTGGTCGAAGCGGGCGTCGTCGATGTCGACGTCCTCCAGGTCCTTCAGGACCTGCTCTACCTCGGCGTGCTCCCGGATCTCCTTGTCGGCGAGGGCGTCCCCACCGGACACGTGCTCCCGGACGGCCGGGTAGAGGTACATCTCCTCGGCCACCGAATGCCGCACCAGCTCGATCGTGACCTCGTCCAGTACGTCACGGCGTTCCTTGTCACCCGCCGGCAGTGCCCGCAGGCGGGCGAAGTACTCCTCCACCTCCCGGTGGTCGGCCGTGAGTTCTGCGATGACGTTTCCGCCGTGTCCCATCTCGTGGCTCCTTCCGCTCCGGTGTGCGCTCTACGGTCCTCTCCCGGGCGGCTTCCCGATCCCGGGCCGGGCACGCGCCCTGTTGTCAGCCGTCCGGGTGGTGGTGGTGTTCGGCCCAGGCCGCCGCGCTGACGTCCGGATCGACCAGGACGTCGGCGGCGGAGCAGGCCAGCGCGTGGGCGGCGGCGAGCATGGCCTCGCGGGCCCGGGAGCCGGCGGCGGCCGCGGCGAACCGTGGCGTGTGGTCGGAGCCGTCGGCATCCGTGATCGCCACGAACGGGTGGATCGTCGGCAGGCGGTTGCTGACCGTGCCGATGTCCGAGGAGCCCAGGTAGACGCCGGGCACCGGCTCGCTCGCGGCGAGGCCTGCCCGGGCCAGATGGGTGGTGAACCGCGCGGCCAGGACGGCACTGTTGCGGAAGTGGTCGTAGCCGGCGTCGGCGGGGCAGGTCTTCGCCCGGGTGCCGGTGGCGCGAGCCACGCCTTGCGCGCACTCGGCCAGACTGTCCGCCAGCTCGTCACGGGCGGCCGTGGTGGCCCCGCGCAGGCCGAACAGCCCCTCCGCGTACTCGGGGACGATGTTGGTGGCCTTGCCGCCCTCCGTGATGATGCCCTGCACGTGCGACCCCGGCGGGAGACGCCGGCTGAGCACCGGCAGCGTGTTGAACAGCTGGATGAGCGCGGCAAGTGCGTCGATTCCTTCGGCCGGGTTGCCGGTGGGGTGGGCGGCCCGGTCGTGGAAGGCGACGCGGACCTGGGCAGAGGCCGTGAGCGGTGCCCACGACCAGCTATGCACGCCGGGGTGGAACATCAGGGCCGCGTCCACCCCGTCGAAGGCGCCGGCCTCCGCCAGGACGACCTTGCCGCCGCCCCGCTCTTCGGCCGGGGTGCCCACCACCAGCAGCGACCCGGGCAGGCTCGGCAGTGCCTCGTGCAGGGCAAGGCCGGCGCCGAGTCCGGCCGCGGCGATCAGATTGTGGCCGCAGGCGTGCCCGAGCCCCGGCAGGGCGTCGTACTCCAGCAGCAGCGCCACCCGCGGGCCGCCGCCGTCACCGGCGCCGGCGACGAAGGCCGTGGGCAGGCCCGCCACCCCGCGCTGTACGGAGAAGCCCTCCCGTTCCAGGTGGCCGGCCAGCAGATGGGTCGCGCGCACTTCCTCGAAGGCCGGCTCCGGGTCCCCGTGGAGCGTCAGCGCCACCTCCCACAGGGGCCCGGCACGGGCGGCCAGTTGCTCCGCGACACGGGCGTACACCTGGTCCAAGCGCTCGTCCATCGCTGACCTCCCGGATGTCTGCCGGTCGCCTACCCGCCTCCGCGCCGGACATCGCGCCACGCATGAGCCGCCGGGGCGGGGGCACGCGTCCACAAAGGCAGGAAATGCACGGAAGGTACTTCTTGAGAGGGAAGCGCGATGACGAAGAAGCAGCATCCTCCGCACGGCGCGGGTCCCAGCCGCCACAAGGGCGACGACCAGCACGGTTGGGCCACGGACGTCGACGCCACGAAGCAGCAGGAAAATCCCAGCGGTCACCGTTCGTTCCACCCGGACACCTATGCGCCCGGCGGCAAGAACAGCGAACCGTCCTCCGAGGACATCGAGGCGTCGACGGCCGGCACACCGGCGAACGACGTGTCGCGCAGCGGTGAGGAGCGGGCCGGAAAGTCCGGCAAGCGGCAGATCCAGGACACCGGGAAACGCGGTGCCTCCGGACGACCCAGCGGCGCCAAGGACACCTCCGAGTTCAGCGGGGTCGACCCGCAGGAGCCGAGGACCAAGCACCGCGGTCGCTGAGCCCGAATGCCCCCGCCGGGCGTTTCCCCGGTCGGGGCAGGGGCAGCCGCAGTTCATGGACCATTCGCACGCGCCGGTCCTGGAGGCGCTCGCCGCCTACCACGCCACCGGACAGACACCGTTCACCCCACCCGGTCACAAACAAGGCCGGGGTACCGATCCCCGCGTCCTGGAAGCGCTGGGACAGGCGGTGTTCCACTCCGACATCCTGGCCACCAGCGGTCTGGACGACCGCACCTCCTCGCACGGCGTCCTGGAAAAGGCGCAAGAACTCATGGCGGACGCCGTGGGAGCCGAGTACACCTTCTTCTCCACCTGTGGCAGCTCGCTGTCGGTGAAGTCGGCGATGCTCTCGGTCGCGGGGCCGCACGAGAAGCTCGTCGTGGGCAGGGACGCCCACAAGTCCGTCATCTCCGGGCTGATCCTCTCGGGACAGGAGCCGGTCTGGGTCCGCCCCCAATGGGACCCCGACCTCCACTTGGCCCATCCGCCCTCCGCCCAGGCGGTCGCCGCGGCCCTGAGTGACCACCCCGATGCCAAGGGCGTTCTGGTCACCAGCCCCACCCCGTACGGGAGCTGCGCGGACCTGTCCGCGATCGTCGAGGAGTGCCACCGGCAGGGCAAGCCGCTCATCGTGGACGAGGCATGGGGAGCGCATCTGCCCTTCCACCCCTCACTGCCGACCTGGGCCATGGACGCCGGAGCGGACGTGTGCGTCACCTCCGTGCACAAGATGGGCTCGGCGCTGGAGCAGACCTCGGTGTTCCATCTGCGGGGAGACCTGGTCGATCCCGCCGTACTGAAGGCCCGCGAGGACCTGCTGGGGACCACCAGCCCGTCCGTGCTGCTGTACGCGGCTTTGGACGGCTGGCGCCGCCAGATGGTGGAGCACGGTCACGCGCTGTACGAGAGGGCCCTGGCCCTGGCCGGCTCCCTGCGCGGTCAGATCGAGCAGCTGGACGGCTTCCATGTGCACGGCCGCGAGGACTTCTGCGGCCCGGGTCGGGCCGCCGATCTGGACCCGCTGCAGGTCATCGTGGACATCTCCGCGCTGCGGGTGACGGGGTACCGGGCCGCCGACTGGCTGCGCGCCCACCACGGTGTGAACCTGCACGTCAGTGACCACCGCAGGATCAGCGCCCAGCTGACCCACGGCGACACCGAAGACACCGCCGCCGTCCTGGTGACGGCGCTTGCCGACCTCGTCGAGCACGTGGACGACCTGCGCCCCACGCCTTCGGTGGACATCCCGAGCCCGGGGGAGCTCACCTTGGAGCAGGTCGTCCTGCCCCGGGACGCCTTCTTCGGCCCGGCCGAGCAGGTCCCGATCGCCGAGGCCAAGGGCAGGATCACCGCCGAGATGCTCACGCCCTACCCGCCGGGCATCCCCGCCGCCCTCCCCGGTGAACGCCTTGATGGGGAGGTGCTGGACTACCTGCGTACCGGGGTCGAGGCCGGCATGGTCGTCCCCGACGCGGCCGACCAGCAGGTGCACACCATCCGCGTCGCGATGGATAAGGAATGACGGAGGAACCCCACATGACCTCCCACAACGAGGACCCGGTAACCCGCCACCCGCGACCCGACTTCCCCGCACAGGACCAGCCGCACCCGGGCTGGACCGGACCGATGGACCCGCCCCCCGACCACGGAGAGGACTCGTACGAGGGCAGCGGCCAACTGGAGGGCAAGGCCGCGGTGATCACGGGCGGCGACTCCGGGATCGGCCGGGCTGTCGCGCTCGCCTTCGCCCGCGAAGGCGCGGACGTTCTCATCACCCATCTGCCGGAGGAGAGGGAGGACGCCGACACCACCGTGGGGCTCGTGGTGGACGCCGGACGCAAGGGCGTCGCCCTCTCCTGTGACGTCCGCGACGAGGACCAGTGCCGTGAGGTGATCGACCTGGCGCTCGCCCAGTTCGGGCGGCTCGACATCCTGGTCAACAATGCCGCCTACCAGATGTCCCAGCCCGACGGCATCGGCGCGATCACGACCGAGCAGTTCGACAGGGTGCTCAAGACCAACCTGTACGCGATGTTCTGGCTGTCGAAGATGGCGCTCGAGCATCTTCCGGCCGGTGGCTCCATCATCAACACCAGTTCCGTACAGGCCTACAAACCCAGCCCGCACCTGCTGGACTACGCGATGACCAAGGCGGCCATCGTCAACTTCACCCAGGGGCTGGCGCAGATGGTCGCCTCCAAGGGCATCCGGGTGAACGCGGTGGCCCCGGGCCCGGTGTGGACGCCCCTCATCCCCGCGACCCTCCCCGACACGACCGAGTTCGGCAAGCAGTCCCCGATGGGCCGCCCCGCCCAGCCTGCCGAGATGGCCCCGGCATACGTCTTCCTCGCGTCGCAGCGGGCCGGCTACATCACCGCTGAGGTCGTCAACGCCACCGGCGGCACCCCGCTGCCCTGACACGCTGTGCGTGGCCACCGGCACCAGCGACGTCGACGCCGCCCTGATCCCGGCGCTCGACGCCGCCTTGATCCCGGCGCCCGCCCGCACGACGACTCCACCGTTCCGGCCTGACGGTCGGACGGGCGCAAGGCCGACCGGCGGTTCGGCGCAGCCGCGCCACGCCGGACCGCGTCAGTCATCCGTGGCGATGAGGTGGATCCGGCAGCGCACCCTGCCTTCGGGCAACTCCAGGAGCATGCTGCTGCCGATCGCCGCGCGGCTCTCGATCAAGGCCCGGATGCGCGAGACCTGCTCGGGCGGGCCGTCGAGGGTCACATCGACCATGTCGGCGTGCGGTGGTGGGAGGAAGTCCTCCTCCGGCCCTGAGCCTGCTCCGGCAACGGGCCCGCGCGGCCCCTCGTGACCGCAGCGCCACACCGACGGCCCGGCACCGCGCCACTCGACGAAGTCGGTGTCGGTCACGCAGACTCTGAGCGGATCGACCCCGGCCCGCCGGAGGAACTCCACGAAATCACGCATGTCGTAAGCGACGCCGAGGATCTCCCCGTCGACGCGCACATGACGGCCGCCGGTCTCCGACGGTGGATAGACGATCACGCGGCATGCCAGGGGTCCGGCCTGCGCATCCGACGGTGACGTGGGTGGCGTGCACATACGTCGTACCTCCGCGAGTGAAGAGGGGCGGCGGCGGAAACCGCGGCGTCACTCCCCGGCGGCGTGCTGGGCCCCTGCCCGGGCGAAGTGCAGCAGGTCGGAGAGCGTGAGCGCGGCGGGTGCGCCGGCCGCCAGGCGGGTGGCGCGGAGGGTGAACACCAGTCCCGCCGACAAGCCCGTCGAGATCCACAGGCCGGTGCAGAACGGGCACGTGACGAGTTCACCCACCGCCTTGCGGACGCCGCGGCCGCGGACCTCCTCGTCCAGCTCGGAAGGGCCCGAAGTGCCTTCGAACCGGCTGAACGGCGCGCGCAGCGGGCTGGTGACCGGATCCTTCGTGATCAGCCGGGACAGGCGGTGCGTGGCACCCGTGCACAGGACCACGTCCCATGGCGTGGGTTCGGGCACCGTCCGACCGGTGGGCCGGGCCAGCCCCGCGATCGCGCCCAGCGCGCCGCCGTAGGCGCCCATCAGCGCGCTGAACGCGCCGAGCGACCGGTCGGCGTCGCCCGCGTACTCCTGCTCCGTCTCGGCCGCGGCCCGGCCGACCTCCTCGCGTAGGGGCATGGGGACCACCTCCCTGGAGGGGTGTTCAGTCGCGGCCGAGGGCGCGTTGGAGTTCCGCCTTGTTCATGTGGGAACGGCCGTCCACGTTGCGGCGCTTGGCCTCGGCGTAGAGCTGGTCGTAGGTGGGTCCCTGGGAGCCCTTGCCGGAGCGCTGTCCGCCGCGCTCGCCGGAGGACATGTCCTCGATGGAACTGCGGCTGGCGGTCTTGGACTCGCCCGCCCGGGCGCGTTCCTTGTTGACCGTGCGGGCGGCGATCTCCTTCGCCCGCTTCTCGCTCTCGCCCCGGTCCTTGGCGCTCTCCTTGATGTGCTCGTACTGCCGCTCACGCTTGCGACTCGACCCTGCGGGCATCTGTGATCACTCCCTTGGTGGCTTCGCGTGCCCGCCCACTTCGGCCGACGAAATGGGTGCGTGGATGATGTGCGCCCTGCGGGCGGCCGCCGACCACCGTTCCCGGCGGACGCCTTTCTGCCTTCCCGGCGGCCGGCGGCGACACTCCCCAGTGGCACTCAACGCCTTGCCCATAAAGAGCCGGAAAAACATCCCGACGTGGGTCCGGCCTGCCGGCCCTTGTAGTGCTCGAACGGCGCGCCCTTTGTTTCTTGTTATTCTTTCCACGTGTTGGCGCGTCTCCCGGAGGCCAGACATGGGACAGCCTTCCGAACACAAGCCGCCCGAAATGCGTTACGCGGCCGCGACCTCTCCGCCGCAGCGGACCAGGGCCGCGACTCCTCTCCTGTACGGGGGCGGCTCCGTCCCCAGGGAGGCGCTCTACGCGCCACTGCCGATCGGTCGTTCGTCCCCGTTCGTTCCGCATGTGGTGAGGAAGGTGCGGCGGCGATGAGACGCGGCGGTGTTTGGTCATTTCGGCCTCGGGCAGGTTCGCCCTTGCCGGTCGTCGCGGAAAGAGGCGACGACGAAGCGAGGAGTTCGACGACCATGGGAAAGAAGCGGGAGAAGGACACGGCGGAATTCGCCGCCAAGGAGCCCGGGGCGGGAAGCGGCAAGGAGGACCGGGCACACGAGCGGGTGGTACGCGGATCCGCCGGCGGGGCGGAAGGCTATTCCGCCGCGCACGGCACCCTGGCCGGCAACCCCATCGAGGGACTGGAGACGCAACGACCCGAGAAGCGCGAGGACGACTCATGACCCGGTCGTCCGGGGAGAACGGCCCGGTCGGGACTGGAGAACGAGGTGCCCGGGCAGCCGAGATCCAGGAGGCTCGGCGCTCGCGCCGTAGTGAACGCTGACGCGAGTTTCGCCTCGGTCCGCGACACGACGGTTCTCTGGCGGTTTCCTTGCGCCTCTACCACAGTCGGCCCGCTGACCCCGGTTACGCCCGCAAGGCCCACGGGGAGCGTCCCATGTGGCGGGACGTGAGCGGCGCCGACGTCAACGCGTACCTGAAGGATGGCGCACCGGGGCGTCGAGCGGGGCATGACGGCAGGAGGCGTGCGCGTCCGCAATGTGGCGCAGCCCGTGATCGACCGCGCGTTCGCCGTCTACCGGCTCCATGCCGGGTAGCAGAGTGGACGCAGGCCCCCGTGTTTCCCGAGAAGGTGATGTGAGATGGCCGGGACCACCGGACAGCGGGACACCGCCAAGGACAAGGCGACGGTCAAGGCCCTGCTGGAGAAGGAAGGCCACACCTACGCCGAGGACGCCGGCATCAAGCTGAAGAACACCCCGCAACCGCTCTACCAGGTACTGGTGGCGGCGTGCCTGCTCAGCGCCCGGATCAAGGCGTCCGTGGCCATCGCCGCTGCGCACGAGCTGTTCGCCGCCGGAATGCGGGACCCCCGCAAGATGCGCGACGCCACCTGGCAGCAGCGGGTCGACGCGCTCGGCAGGGGACACTACCGGCGCTACGACGAGCGGACGGCGACGCAACTCGGGGACGGCGCGGAGCTGCTCCTCGACCGTTACGGAGGCGATCTGCGGCGCCTGCGGGACGAGGCGGACGGCGACCCGGACGAGATCCGTCGCGCCTTGCGCCAGGTTCCCGGGCTGGGGCCGGTCGGCGTGGAGATCTTCCTGCGGGAGGTGCAGGCGGTCTGGCCGGAGACCGGCCCGCTCTTCGACGACAAGGCGCTCAAGGGCGCCGAGCGGCTCGGACTCCCGGCGCGGCCGCAGGATCTGGCCGGCCTGGTGCCACAGGCCGCCTACGCCGTCTTCGCCGCGGCCCTCGTGCGGGCGGCACTGGACCGTCACGTGGTCGAGGAGGTCGCCGGGGCAGGCTCCTGAGCGGACCCTTGCCGGTACGTCAGCGGGCTGCCACGCCGAGGTCACGGGCGAGATCCGGCAAGCTCGGCGCTTCCCAGTCCGGGCGCAGCATGACACCGGGGTAGTGGGACCGGTGCCGCCGAAGCCAGGCGCCCGCGAGACCGGCGCGCCGCGCACCGTCGACGTCCCAGGGGTGTACGGCGACCAGCAGCGCCTCCTCGGGCCGCACGCCCGCCTGATCGGTGGCGTAACGGTAGGCGGCCGGTGCCGGCTTCCAGCAGCGGGGCCCCGAGACGTCCAGCAGGGCCTCGAAGTGCTCCAGCAGGCCGGCGCCGTCCAGCAGGCGCCGGGTCGCCGCCGCGGAGCCGTTGGTCATGGTCAGCAACCGGTAACCGGCGGCCCGTAGGGCCCGTACGCCGCCGGGTACGTCCGGGTGCACCGAGAGCGCGGCGAATCCCTCGACCACATGGCGCGCGGCCTCCTCCGCGTCGCCGCTCCAGCCGGGAAACCGGGCGAGCAGCACGCGCACGTTCTCGGCCGCCACTTCTGCGAAGTCCGCGTACCCCCCGGCGGCCGTCAGGGCGAAACCGTCGCGCAGCACCGCGGTGAACCAGGTGGGCAGCGCGTCCGAGGGCACGTCGATGTCCTCGAACCGGTCACCCAGGGGTCCCAGATCACTGAGGGTTTCGTTGACGTCGAAGACGATCACGCGGATACGGTTCGGGGCCACCATGAGCGCCTCCGGAGCGATGGTCGTGCCTGTCCCTCCATCGTGCGTCGCCGTCGGTCCTCGCCGGGTGCGGATTGTTCAGCTCCGCATTTCTGGGCAGCACCTATATGAGGTGATAAAAATGGATGAAACTGGTCGCAATTCGTCCTCGGCTGTGAGGGAGGCCGTGACGCACCCCCTGGACACGGTGAAGGCGACCGCACAGCGGCTGCCGGGGGCCGGGAAGGTCAAGGGGGCGTTCGACGGCGTGCTGGACACGGTGGGAGTGGTCTCACCGCGGACCCGGCGGGTGGCCGCGTACACCGGGGCGGGCCTCTTGGGCGTGGCCGGAGTCGTCGAGTGGCCGGTGGCGGCCGCCGGAGCGGCCGCGGTATGGCTGACGCAGCAGCGGTCCGGTGCGCGCGCGCAGACCCCGGTCCAGGACCAGGACCAGGGCGAGCATGAGGCCTCGGAGGCGCAGGACACGATGATTCCGCCTGAGACACGGATACCGGCCGCGCCGCACGCGCAAGGGCACATGTCCGCAGCGCGGACGCATGAGGCACCCACGGCCGAGAAGGGACCGGGTGCGATGGCCGGGCCCGGTGATCTGCCGGTCCCCGAGGGCGGACCGAGCAAGGCCAAGATCAAGGCGAAGGAAGGCAAGAAGGCGAAGGCCTCCACCACATGAGGCCGCCGACCGGGTTGGGGCTGCTGACCGCACTACCGGCGGCAAGCCTGCGACTCGCGGCGACCGCGCCCATCGGCGTTGCGCGGCAATGCGTTCCCCTGGCGGGCGCCGGTGCGCGGGCTGCGGTGCGCGGTGCCGCGGCCGCCCGCGGCGCCCTGCGACTGGGACGGGCCACGCAACAGGCGCTCACCCCCGGACGCTGCTGGGTCGGCGGGCGACGCCTGCACGTACCCCTGCGCCCACGCGGTGGTGCCGCCCCCGACCGACGGCAGCTGGAGGCGGCGGCCAGGAAGGTCGCGGTGTCACTGGCCGAGCATCCCGACGTACTTGCGGCCTACTGGGACGGCGGTTTGGAGTCGCTGGTGGTGCGGCTGGCACAGGACGCGGTCGCCGACAAGGTGGCGGCGCGGGCGGCCGAACTCGCCGATTCGCAGCGATTGGAGCAGCCCGGGGAACCCGGACCGGATCCCGGACATCCGGGGCAGGTTCCCGGCGCCCGGGCGCACGCCGCCGCCCTGTGCTGCGACGTGGCGGGCATCGTCACCGCGACGACCGGGCGGTTGCTGCGGCTGAAGCGTTCCCCGCGCATGGTGACCGCGGCCGTCACAGCGCTGCGCGAGGACTCGAGGTCACGTGCCTGGCTCCGCCGCGGGCTCGGTGCACCGGCCGCCGATGCGGTCCTGTCCGCCGCGTACGCCGCGGCGCACGGCTTCGGACAGTCGCCGACCGCCCTTGTGCTGGACGCGGCGCTGCGCGCCGGTCTGCTCGTCGAATCGGTCACCCGGGCCGCGCTGTTCGACGAGGTCCACGACCGGCTGTGCACGCCCTCCCGGCACAGCCTGCCCGCACCCCGGATCCGGCGGCCGCGCCCGCACGTCCTGCCGGCGCAGCAGTACGCCGACCAGGCCGTCACCGGAGGGCTGCTGGGGGCCGCGGCGACTCTCGCCTTCACGCGTGACAGCGCCGAGGCCGCCGAGGCGGTCCTGGCCGCCTCGCCCCGCGCCGCCCGCTACGGGCCCGTCGCGTTCACCGCCACCCTCGGCACCGGCCTGGCCCGTCGCAAGGTACTCGTACGCGACCCGGAACGGATCCGGCAGTTGGAGCTGGTGGACACCATCGTGCTGCATCACTCCGTGCTCAGCGGACGAAGGCGCACGCTCCTGGAGGTCCGTCCCCGCGGCGACGACTGGGACCATGACCGGCTCTGGCACGCCACGGCGGCCTCGCTACGGGCCCATGACGAAGAGCGGCCGGACGGCCGGGAAGTGCGCCTGCGGCCCGTGCCCGGCAGCGCACCCGGCACTCACACCGGGCCGATGACCGTCCTGGACGAGGACAATCGCGAGGTGGGTAACGTCTTCGTCGGCCGGGAGGTCGACCCCCTGGCGGAGGCGGTACTCGACGCGGCGCGCCGGGCGGGCCTGCACGTGGTCGTGGCCGACGACGGCACCCTGAGCGAGTTCGGCGCGCTCGCGGACCAACTAGCTCCCGCCGGGGAATCATTGAGCGCACTGGTGTGCCAACTCCGCCGATCCGGAAGGATCGTGCTCACCGTCGCCCGTGTGCCGGCCGGGACAGGACCCGACGACGACGTGCCCACGGGACTGATGAGCAGCGACGTGGCAGTGACCGTCGTCGACCCGGGCAGCGCCGTGCTGTGGGCGGCGGACGCCCTCGTCCTGGACGACCTCTCCGGTGTCTGGCGGCTGCTGACGGCCGTGCCGGGCTCCCGCGCGGCGGCCCGGCACGCCAAGGTCCTCGCCGAGGCCGGTGCGGCACTGTCCGAACTCATGGTGCTCACCCGGGGATCGCGGGGCCGACGCGCCGCGTGGCGGGTGGGCCTGCGACTGAGCCCGGTCAACGCCGCCGCGGCGGCGTCCCTCGTCGACGGCTGGCGCGGCGCGCGGCGGGCACTGCGCCACGGCATGCCGACGCCCCGGCCGCACGTACCCTGGCACGCCCTGGAGCCCCATGAGGCCCTCGACCGGCTGCGCGAGACGGAACGCGCCGTTCACGAGGAGGCGGCCCGCGCGAGGTCGGCAGCCGGGCGCATCGGCCAGAGCGTGGCCACGTCACCCGTCGCCGTGCCCCTGCGGCTGACGGGGCGTCTTGTCGGCGCGGTGCGCGCCGAACTGGACGACCCCCTCACCCCGGTGCTCGCCGTCGGCGCGACCGCCTCGGCCCTGCTGGGCTCGGCAGTGGACGCCCTGCTGGTGACCGGCGCGATGGGCATCAACGCCCTCGTCGGCGGCATCCAGCGACTCCGTGCCGAACAGGCCCTGTCCTCATTGGCTGTGACCCAGCGTCAGCAGGCACGCAGAGTCGTCGACCCGGACACCGGGGACACCCGCACCGTCGAGGCCGGACGGCTCAACCCCGGGGAGATCATCGAACTCCACACCGGCGACGTGGTACCCGCCGACGCGCGGCTGCTGCAAGTCGAGGACCTGGAAGTCGACGAGTCCTCTCTGACCGGCGAGTCCTTGCCCACCCTCAAGCGGGTCGAGGCCACGCCGCGGGTGCCGGTTCCCGACCGGCACTGCATGGTCTTCCAGGGCGCCACCGTGGTCGCGGGCCAGGGGCGCGCGGTGGTGGTCGACACGGGGGACGACACCGAGGCGGGGCGCGCCGCCCATCTTGCCGCAAGGATGCCGCCCGCGCCGGGGGTGCAGGCCCGGCTTCGTGAACTGACGTCCACGGTGTTGCCGCTGACCCTCGCCGGTGGGGCCGCGGTGACCGGGCTGTCGCTGCTCCGGGGCACTCCCGTGCGGCAAGCCGTGGCCGGAGGGCTGGCCGTCGCCGTTGCGGCCGTGCCGGAAGGGCTGCCGCTCACCGCGACCGTCGCCCAACTGGCCGCCGCCCGACGGCTGACCGAGCACGGCGTGCTGGTGCGCACCCCGCGCACCCTGGAGGCGCTCGGCCGGATGGACACCGTCTGCTTCGACAAGACCGGCACACTCACCGAGAACCGGCTGCGTGTGGTACGTACCGCCGCCCCCGACGGCGGCGACCATGAAGCCGGCTCCCCGGAGGGCCTCGCGATCCTGCGGCAGGCCGCCCGGACCTGCCCTCAGGTCGGCGACAACCACGGAGTCCACGCCCACGCCACCGACGGGGCCGTCCTGGAGGCGGCCGGCGACGACCAGCAGTGGACGCCCGGTGACACCCAGCCCTTCCAGGCCTCCCGTGGCTATGCCTCGGCCACCGGCCACGACGCGGAGGACACCCCATTGCTGGTGGTCAAGGGTGCTCCCGAAGTGGTGCTTCCGCTCTGCCCCGAGGCGGACGCCTCCGCGACGGAGACGGCCCGGGCGCTGGCGGCCGAGGGGCTGCGTGTGCTGGCCGTCGCGGAACACCGTCTGCAAACCGGTGAGTTCGGGGGGGCACTCGAAAGCCCCCTGGAGGACTACCGGTTGCGGCTGACCGGCTTCATCGCCCTGGCCGACACCCCTCGTCCCGACGCGGCGCCGTTGATCTCGGGGCTCCGCCAGGCGGGCGTGCGACCGGTGATGCTCACCGGTGACCACCCCGAGACCGCCCGGACGGTCGCCGTCGCACTCGGCTGGCCCGAGGACGTCACCGTCGTGACGGGCGACGAACTCGCCACCCGCGACCGAACGGGCCGGGCGGCGCTCGTCCGTGACTGCGGCGTCGTCGCCCGCGTCGCACCGGAACAGAAACTCCAGGTCATCGAGGCCCTCAGGGAATCCAAGCGGGTCGTCGGCATGGTCGGTGACGGCTCCAACGACGCGGCCGCCATCCGGGCCGCGGACGTCGGTGTCGGCATCGCCGTGCGGGGCTCCGCGGCCGCGCGCAATGCCGCCGACCTTGTCATCGTCAACGACGAACTCTCGGCGCTGATCGAGGCGGTCGCCGAGGGCCGCGCCCTGTGGCACAGCGTCGCCGACGCGCTCACCGTACTGATCGGTGGCAATGCCGGCGAGATCGGCTTCTCCCTGTTCGGGACCTTGGTCTCCGGTGCGTCTCCGCTCTCCACCCGTCAGCTCTTGCTGGTCAATCTGCTGACCGACATGTTCCCGGCCATGGCGGTCGCCGTGACCCCCCAGGGCGCCACGGCGGACACCGCAGCGGACACGGACAGGGAATCGGGAGCAGCGCGGACCGGCAGCGCCCCGCTGGGCCTGGGGACTCTGGGGGCGCCCCTGGGCCGGCAGATCCGCCACCGCGGAATCGTCACCACCCTGGGCGCCGCGACCGCCTGGCTGGCGGGTACCGTGACTCCCGGCAGCGCCCGGCGCACCAGCACCATGGCGCTGTGCGGAGTGGTGGGCGCCCAGCTGACGCAGACCGTGACCGGCCGTCGTCACAGCCCCCTGGTATGGCTCACGGTGCTCGGCTCCGCGGCCGCGCTGATCGCGGTCATACAGACTCCCGGCGTGAGCCAGTTCTTCGGCTGCACCCCGCTCGGTCCCGTCGCCTGGGCCGGGGTGACCGCCGCCGTGGCCCTCGCCGCCCTCGCACCCCGGACACCCCTCGGTGGCTGAGGCCCCTCACCCGACGTGTCCGCGCCGCCCGGTCCGGGTGCGGCCCGTGACCGGACAGGTGGCCGTCAGCAGCGTGACGACCCATGGGGTCGCGGCCACCCACAGCGGCTCATACCGGAACGGACAGCAGGCAGCTGGGGCGCCACCCGCTCCGGGGGCACCCCAGCACGCCCGCTGACTCACGCGGACAGCAGACGATTGAAGAAGGAGCGGTAGCGCCGGAGCGCGGTACGCAGCTCTTCGGTGTTCACCTCTTCGCCGCGCGTCCACTGGCCTTCGAGGCCCTGCTTGTGCTGAGCGAACGTCGACGCCAACTTCTGCATGACGTCGGCGACCAACTCGTCGGCGGCGTGCACGGCATCGCGCGGATCATCGACGAACTCGCTCTGGATCCGCTGCCAACGGGCGCGGAAGTTCTCCTCGTCCTCCGGACCCAGCAGCTCCGGGACCTCATCCGCGGAGGTGTCCGGGGTCGGAGCGCCGACAGTGTCGTCCGGGGGCGGTTCGCCCCGGGCTCCGGTGCTCTCACCCGGGTACTCCGGTGCCCTGGAGGCCGCGTCCGAGCGCTCCTGCGGGGGGCCGGAGGGGGCGTGGGTCTCGGCGAGGTCTTCGGTGGCCAGCCCGCTTCCGCGGGAGACGCGCTCGCGTTCCATGGTTTCCGCCTTTCAGGCTGTGTTGCGGGAGCCCTGCGTCAGGCCCGGGCGTGGCGCCGCCCACCGCCGTCGGTGAGCAGCTCGTCGAACAGGGCGCGGTAGTGCACCATCGCGCCACGCAGCTGTTCCGTGGTCGCCTCGTGCCGGGTACTGAGGTCGTTGACCTCGTGGGCCGCCCGGTAGTGGTCCAGGGTCCGGCCGTGCTCCACCGACAGGTCCTTGATCCGCTGGTCGAAGTCCTCGGTCGGGTAGCCGCGGTCGCGCATCAGGGAGGCCACGAGGCTGTCGGCGTCGTGGACGGCGTCCTCGGGCCGGTCGACGAACTCCTCCTGGACGCTGGTCCACTCCCGCGCGTAGCGGTCACGGACACCACTGGGCAGCGGCTTGATGTCCAGCGAGTCGTGCCGCTTGGCTCGTGCGGCGAGGTCGCGCTCGGCATCCCTGCGGCTGCCGACGCCTTCCACCGTCCGGTCGTACTCCGGGCCGAAACGGTCCTTGAGACGCCGGTGGCGGACGAAGAGGGTCGATGCGACCGCGACGAGGGCGAGTACCACCACCACGGGGATGATGATCGCCAGAAGTGTCCCTGTTGACATGGGCCGGCTCCCTAGCACTCAGGCGAACCCCCCTCACGCGGACGCCTGCCCTGGGCCCTGTCTTCAAAACGCCGTATTCGCGGTTCGCGGCATTCGCCGCGTGAGGCGTCAGGGGGCTCTCAGATCGTGCCGCGCTCCGCGCGCAGGTGCTCGGCGATCGGGGTGAGCGCGCTGCGCAGGGCTTCCTGGTCCTCGGCGGGGAGCAGGTCGATGAAGTGCTCCCGTACGGCGGCGACGTGGTGCGGGGCGACCTTGCGCATGGTCTCCCAGCCGTGCTCGGTGAGGACGGCGAACAGCCCGCGCCGGTCGGACTCGCAGTTCTCGCGGCGGACCAGGCCCGCGGTCTCCATGCGGCTGATCTGGTGCGACAGCCGGCTCTTGGACTGCAGGGTGGCGCGGGCCAGGTCGCTCATCCGCATGCGGTGCTCGGGCGACTCCGAGAGGTTCACCAGGATCTCGTAGTCGTTGATGGTCAGGTCGAACGGCTCCAGGTCGCGGCCGAGCTGGTTGATCAGCAGGGTGCCGACGTCCAGGTAGGTGCGCCAGGCCCGCTGCTCGTCGTCGGTCAGCCAGTCGTCGTTCTTCCCCTTCGCCATTTTTCCAGCATATCGAGCGCCGCGATGTCGTTTGAAATCTCCATTGCCGCGCCGCGGTAGCGGCCCTTGATGCGGACGGCTCACCGCGGCCGTCGCTGCGGAGGGTGTCCGGATGCCACCGAGCGTGATCACCTCGGCGATGTCCGGGCCTGTGCCGGTACCGGTGACCGCGACAAGCGGCGCGGGCGCATCGACCCCCGCCGTCGGGGAAGCAGAAGTGATGCCTGGCGTACTGGTGGTGCCACGGATGCCGCGGGCTCCGGCCCCTCGCCTCCCACGCGTGGCGTCACCCGGGGTCACCCCTGTGGTCTTGGAAACGGAGTGGCGCGATGCGGACGGTCGGTGTGGAGGAGGAGCTCCTGCTGCTCGACGCGGAGTCCGGGGAGCCGCGGGCGCTGTCGACGGCGGTGCTGGCGGCGGCGCGTCGTGATTCCACCGTGAGCGGTGAGGTGTTCGAGGCACCCTGTTCGAGCTGGTGCGTGACGCCCTGGAGGACAACGGCGACCTGATCCCCGCGCAGGACGCCCTCGCCGCGGTCCTCAAGGCCGGCAACGGCGCCCGCGTCCAGCGCGACCTGCTCCGCCGCACCGGCGACCTCCGCGAGGTCACCGCGGCCTGCGTCCGTATCACGCAAGTGTGACGGCCACGGCGGCTCTCAGGCGCGGTGACCGAGGCGGCCGCGGCGGGTGAGGGCACGTTGTGCCCTGCTCAGCACGCGGCTGGGGGAACGGGAACGGAGCGCGGCATGAGCGGCGTTGGCGCCCGGCGCGCCGTGGACCCCGCCGCCCGGATGGGCCCCGGCGGACGCCAGGAAGAGTCCGGCGATCGGTGTCTCCGGGCGTCCGGTGCCCGGCAGAGGACGGAAGACCAGTTGCTGGTGCATGGCCGCGGTGCCGCCGTTGATGGCACCCCCGTGGAGGTTGGCGTCGTACGCCTCCAGTTGCGGCGGGGCGAGTATCCGGCGGGCGGTGACGAGGGAACGGAAGCCGGGAGCGTACCGCTCGACCTGCGCCTCCACCCGTTCGGCCATCAGCTCCTGGTCCGTCCGGTCCCAGGTCCCGGCGATGCCCGCACCGGCCGCGTCGCCGCGGACGCGGTGGGGGAGGTGGGTGTACGCCCACGCGGACTGCGTTCCGGAAGGAGAGCGCGAACCGTCGGCCGTGGTCATCTGCCCGAACAGGAGGAAGGGCCGTTCGGGCACCTGTCCCATCGCGATCTGCGCGGCGAACTGCGTCAGCGCGTCGACTCCTTCGGCCAGGTGCACCGTGCCGGCCCGCGCGGCCGCGGGCGCCGACCACGGCACCGCGCCCTCCAGGGCCCAGTCCACCTTGAACGTCGCGAAGTCCCACTGGAAGCGGCGCAGGTCCTCCAGAACACGGGGCGGGAGGTCGTCCCGGCTCACCAGCTGCCCGTACAGCGTGGGCACGGACACGTCCGCCAGCACGGCGCGGCGTGCCGCCACCGCGTCCCCGTCGGCTGTGCGGACGCCCACCGCCCGCCCGGAGCGCACGACGACCGAGGTCACCCGTGCCCCGCAGCGCAGCGTCCCACCCCGTCCGAGCAGACGGCCGACGAGGGCGGCGGTGAGCGCTCCGGCGCCGCCGACAGGGACCGGGAACCCATAGGTCTGCCCCAGCATGGCCATGAGCCAGCCGAACCCTCCGCTTCCCGCGGCCTCCGGCGCCAGATCGGCGTGCAGCGCGCTACCCGCCAGCAACAGGCCACCCAGCTCGCCCCGGAACTCCTCCTCGCCCAAGCGGCGCACGGGAAGCACGAGGGTACGCGCCATGCGCAGCCCCCCGCCGGCGCGCAGCCGTGCGGCGAGCCGCAGGCCCGGCCGCACAGGGGGGAAGGGGGTGAACAGCGCGCCGATGACGTCGTCACCGAGGCGCTCCCAGGCCGTGCAGAGCCGGAGCCACGCAGCCCCGTCGCCGCCTGTGTCCGCGTCGAGGACCGCGGCGGTGTCGATGGCGCGCCGGTGCAGCACCGCGCAGCGGCCGTCGAGCAGCGGATGGGCGACGACGGCCGGCGCGTGGCTCCACCGCAGCCCTTCGCGATGCAGTCCGAGCCCGCGGATGACCGGCGAGGCGGCCGCGAGGGGATAGAAGGAGCTGAAGAGGTCGTGCACGAAGTCGGGATGGACGTCCCGCGCGGAGCGGACCCCGCCGCCGGGCTCGTCCTGCGCCTCCAGGACCTCGACACTCCATCCCGCGTCGGCCAGCAGGTTGGCGGCGACCAGGCCGTTCGGGCCCGCGCCGATCACCACCGCGTCCGCCATCGGTGCCTCCCGTCGCCGGCGTCCTTCAGCCGTGTGGTGCCGGGGCCCGCGGTGCGCACGCCGGCGGCCCGCTGTCCCTGCGGTCGCTTTCTCCGTGCGCCTCCACGGCCCTGGCCAGCCGGCCGAGCATGCTGCGGTGCCGCAGCTGGAGGAGTGCGTCCAGCGCCGCGTTGTGTGCCAGTCCGCCGGGGCCGCGCAGCGGATGCTCGTCCACGATGACCAGCGTGTCCTGTCCCCAAGGACGCAGTTCGAAGGCGATCCGCGCGGTGCCCAGGCGTCCGCTGAGGGCTTCCAGCTCCAGTTGCTCCGGAGGCCGGCAGATCCGGACGATCGTCTCGCCCGTAAGCTTCACGGGCCCCAGTCGCACGGTGTACTCGATGCTCGAGCCGACCGCCGGCCAGTCGCCGTCGCTGTGCCGTGACGAGGACGGGCCCACGACCCAGTCGCCGTAGAGAGTGCCGTCCGCCAGGACGGCCCAGACGTCCTCCCGTGTGCCCCGCACCAGCCGGTGCCGTACTGCCATGAGTTCCTCCGGTGACCGCTCGGTGCTTCCCGGCCGCCTGTTCTCCTGCCCTCGGTTACGGTCGTTATAGGTGGTTTGCGAAATTTCTTCATCGGGGCTGGAGGATCCTGGAGGCCAGAGATGACCGGCTCCCACCCTTTGGAGGGACGTACGGCTGTGGTCACCGGCGCCGCCCGGGGCATAGGGAGGGCGGTGGCGCACCTGCTCGTGGCACGCGGCGCCCGTGTCGCACTGCTCGGACTGGAACCGGAGGAACTGGAGTCGGCCGCGGCCACCACCCCCGGTCCGGCGCGGGCCTGGTGCGTCGACGTCACGGACGAAGCCGCATTGCGCCGAACGGCCGACGAAGTGGCGGAGCGGTTCGGCGCGGCCTCCGTGGTCGTGGCGAACGCCGGCATCGCCGCCGGAGGACCGTTCACGGAGTCCTCCATGGCGACCTGGCGCAGGATCGTCGAGGTCAATCTCGTCGGAAGCGCCTTGACCGCCCGTACCTTCCTCCCGCACCTGCTGGCCACCCGCGGCTACTACCTGCAGGTCTCCTCGCTCGCCGCCATGGGTGCCGCCCCGTTGATGTCCGCGTACTGCGCCTCCAAGTCAGGGGTGGAGGCCTTCACGCACTCCCTGCGCGCCGAGGTGGCACATCGCGGCGTCGACGTCGCGGTCGCCTACATGAGCTGGACGGACACCGAGATGATCCGCGACGCCGAGTGCCACCCGACCATGCGCGAACTGCGCGCCCTCATGCCCTGGCCCGCGAGTCGTACCTACACCACCGAGGCGACGGCGCAACGGCTCGTACGCGGCATCGAGCACCGCGCGTCCGCCGTCTATGTACAGCCGTGGCTGCGTGGCGTCCAGGCCGTGCGCACCCTCCTGCCGGGCCTGGTCTCCTGGCGGGCCCGGCACACCATGGGCGCCCTGGAACAGCGCGGCGACATCACCGACACAGGCCTGCTCGGCGCGGGCGGCCGCGCCGACCCGTCCGAGAACCGCCACTCCCGGCCCCGCTGACGTCGCCGTCGAAGAAGCGGTCGGCGCAGGCTCGCCAGTGCCTGGGGAGACAGGTTCTTGATCATGGTGTTGGTCCAGCGCATCTGCCGCAGCGTCCGAGGATGGCACCGCGTCGCGAGGCCGAGCAGCCGCTCGTCCCTCGTGGCCTGTCCCGCCTGGGCCAGCATCTCCCAGTACAGGGAGTTTCCCGACGCGGCGAGGTGGAGCTCGCGAAGATCCCGCAGGAGCAGGAGGGCGGGTTCGGGGTGGCGCCCGACCGCCTCGGCGGCCTTCCTGCTGATCGTCGACAGCAGACCGGTGTGCGGCTCGTCCGGCGGGTCGAGGTCGAGGTCGTAGGTCAGGGCGGCGTCCGCTATCCGCTGGGTGTGCTCCCGGGACCATGCGGCCAGGTCGATGGCGACGTGGTGGACCTCGTGCTCCGTGCGATGGCGGTCGGCCACGGTCACGAGTTGCCTCGCCAGGTGCTGCTCTCCGCCGTGCAGTGCGCGCAGCAGGTCCTGGATGCCGTTCACCGGATTCAGCCCTCCTTCACGTTTCGGGGCCCGCCGGGGTCGGCGACATGGGCGTCGTTCTCCCAGTTGCGGAAGCCGGGCAGGTCGCCGTCGGCGCCGCATTCGCGCGTGTTCTCCGCGGTGGGCTGTCCGTTCATCTGCAGCACCCCGGCCCCGGGCCGGCCGAGCATGCCGCGGATCAGATGCAGGTTGTTGACCTGAACGGCGGCCGCGGTCGCCTGGTGGGACTGGTAGAAGCCCTGCAGCACGGTCGACGTCAGCCGGTCCGCGCTGCCGAGGAGTTCCGCCGCCTCGGCGATGCGCGCCGCCGGTACGGCACAGATCCCGGCGGCCCATTCAGGGGTGCAGTCGCGTACCTGCTCGGTCAGTTCCTCGTAGCCGACCGTGTGGGCCGCGATGTGGTCGTGGTCGACGCGGTCTGTGCGGATGACCTCGTGCAGAAGGGCGTTCACCAGTGCCACGTTCGTGCCGACGCGCGGGGCGAGATGGACGGCGGACCGGCCGGCCGGCGGTGTGGGGCGTGGGTCGACGCAGACCAGGCGGGGCGGGTCGGCGCCGTCGAGACGGTCGAGGACGCGCATCCATTGCACCGGCTGGGTCTCGGCGATGTTGTGCCCGAACAGGGCGATGACGTCCGCGTGGTCGAAGTCGTCGTAGCAACCCGGCTGACCGTCGCAGCCGAACGATTCCGTGAGTGCCTCCCCGGCGGTCGCCGTGCACAGACGGGTGTTGCCGTCCAGGTGGTTGGTGCCGATACCGGCCCGCGTCAGGACGGCGAGCGTGTAGTACTCCTCCAGGAAGAGCTGACCAGGTGTAGAAGCCGATCGAGCCAGGCCCCCGTTCGTCCAGCAGGGTTTGGGACCGGGATACGACGCGCTCCATGGCGGTGTCCCAGTCGCACTCCACCAGTTGACCGTCGCGACGGATCAGCGGCCGGGTCAACCGGTCCGGTGCGTTGTCGGCCTGCCAGCCGAAGAGGTCCTTGGGGCCGAGCCGACCCCGGTTCACGCGATCGACGGCCCGGCCCCGTACGCCCACGATGCGGTCACCGAGGACGGCGATGTCCATGGCGTCGCCGTCCGAGTGCAGGATCGAGGCGGCCTGCACCCACCGCTCCACCTTCTCCGGTTCGATCCCCTCGGCCAGGAACGCGTCCACCCGCGTGGGCCACGGCTCGCTCCGGGCGTAGGGCGTACGACTGCCCCACGGGTGTGCGATCCGGTCCACCGACGGCTCCATGCTTGCCTGCAGGGCTGCGGCTACTCGGCGCCGATCGCCCATCGGGTACCCGGGGCACCGCCGCCTATTCCGGTGCCGTCGCGAGCGCCTCCTCAGGAGCTCCCAGGGTCCGGTCCTGGTGCGGATGGCCCAGCCCGAACCTCGCGGGAGTGCCGGACTCGCCCGGGACGACCCTGGCGGAGGAGCCACGTCGACGACGGCAGCCCGCGCCGCGACACGCTGCTCGCCTCGATCGGCATCGGCGATGTCCGCTACGCCTGAGGCTCGGGCGCGAGCGTGAGCGTCGCCGGTGTCCCCTGGGCCAGCATCTTGGTGTAGGGGCAGAGGGCGTCCGCCTGCCTCAGCAGGGGAGCGGCGGTCGCCGCGTCCGTCCCCGGCCAGGTGACCACCAGGTCCGCCTGCACCAGGTAACCGCCGTCGCGGGGGTCGCGGCCGAAGGCCACGGACGCCTCCACCGCGATCAGCGCGGGGTTCCGCCCGGCCTGGCGGGCGACCAGGCTGAGGGCGCCGTGGAAGCAGGCGGCGAGGCCCGCGGCGAACAGCTGTTCCGGGTTCGTGCCACCGCCGTCACCACCCAGTTCGGCGGGGAGCCGCAGCGTGAGGTCCAGCGTGCCGTCGGCCGAGCGGGCCCGCCCCGAAGCCCGTCCGTGACTCGCCTCGCCGCCGCTGACCGTCACGGTCGTCGCGTAGATGGGCGAGAAGACGGGGCCGTCGAAGTCCTTCGCGGTGGAAAGGCCCGGCCATCTGGTCGGCTCGCTCACCGGAGGACCTCTCGACGGGAGGGATTCCGGCCCGCCGCAAGGCTCCCGGTCCGTGCGGGCCCCCTGCCGTTCATGACGGTGATCTGCATGCTCTGCCCTTCGTCATCCCGGGGAGAGGCCCGGACCTGATCACCGACTCTGACCGGTCAGGTGATCCGTGTGTGACCCGACGGGCGGCGGAATCCCGGTGAACTCGCCCGGCGACTCCGGAGCTTGGCCCCAAAGGGGCATGCCGGGTGCCCGGACCCGGCATATCGGGCGTCACACCCCCGTCGGTCCGCTGGTCTCCATTGGAGTCCCTGCGAGGAGGTTTCATGAACTGGCGATACGACGCGGCGTGCCGCGAGGAGGATCCGGAGCTGTTCTTCCCCATCAGCGGCAGTGGCCCGGGCATGGCGCAGATCGAGCGGGCCAAGGCCGTGTGCCTGCGGTGTCCCGTCACGGCCCAGTGCCTGCGGTGGGCGCTGGCGGCCGGCCGCCTGGACGGGATATGGGGCGGCACCACGGAAGAGGAACGGCGCACGATCCAGCGGCGCGACTACGTCGAGCGCTGGCGGAAGGCGCGGCAGGCGACCACCTGATCCGGATCAGACGAGTTCCAGCCCGCCGTCGACCGTGACGACCTGACCGGTCATGTGCGTCCGCACCGGCTCGGCGACACGCAGGATCCACTCCGCCACGTCCCTGGGTTCGGCGAGGCGGCCCATCGGGATGCGGTCGCGTTCCTGGCCGAGCATCGACTCGATCTCCTCCGGGGAGAGCCCCGCGGCGACCATGACGTCCGTGTCGGTCGGGCCGGGGGCGATCGCGTTCACCCGGACCCCGACCGGCGCGAGCTCCAGGGCCCAGGTGCGCGTCAACTGTTCCAGCGCGCTCTTGGTCGCGGCGTAGTACCCGCCGCCCGGCAGCGGGCGGTGACCGTAGGTGCTGGACACGTTGACGATGGAGCCCGAGGACGCCCGCAGGTGCGGCAGGGCCGCATGGGCGAGCAGGCTCGGCGCGGTCACGTTGAGCGCGAACAGCCGCTCGATCACCGAACGGTCCGTCTCCTCCAAAGGCATGACGCCCGTGGCGCCGGCGTTGTTCACCAGCACGTCGAGGCGTCCCCACCGCTCCACGGCGGCGGTGACGGCGGTGCCGGCGGCGCCGTCCGCGCAGATGTCGAGCGGCAGGACCGCGATCCCGGAGTGCGCCCGGGCGGTCTCCTCCAGCGCGTCCTTGCGCCGCCCCACCCCCAGGACTCGCGCGCCTGACTCCGCCAGGGCGATGGCGGTGGCCCGGCCGATGCCGGAGCCGGCACCCGTGACGATCGCGGCGCGCCCCGAGAAGCGCAGGTCTGCAGAACTGGTCATGACGTTCCCTGGTCCTTGTTCGATGTTCGTTGTACATCGAACAATATAGAGCAGTGGGGCGGGGAGCGTGGTGGCGACCATGGGGATCCATGTCACATATGTCCTGCTCAGTGCATGGGCATCCCGGACGCGGTGTGCCCCCCGGCCCGCTGGCGCCCCGTCCTCGCCCCCTGGCAGGCCACGCGCGGCAGCCCAGGCGCGTCGACCACCGCGAAGGTACGTTGAGCACGTATGGGCATTCACCGGTCATCAGCGTCGGGAGATGGCAAGGCCATGAGAATCGCAGTCATCGGCGGAACCGGGCTCATCGGCTCGCGGGTCGTGAAGGACCTTGAAGCGGCCGGTCACGAAGCCGTGCCGCACTCGCTGTCCACGGGCGTGGACCTCCTGAGCGGAGAGGGTGTCGCGGAGGCCGTCGCGGGTGCCGACGTCGTCGTCAACCTCACGAACTCGCCGACCTTCGACGAGGCCTCGCCCGCCTTCTTCCGGACGTCGATGGACAACCTGGTCGCCGCGAGCGAGAAGGGCGGCGTCGGCCACATGGTCATCCTCTCGATCGTGGGCGCGGACCAGGTACCGGAACTGGACTACTACCGGGCGAAGGTGCTGCAGGAGAACATCCTCAAGGCGAGTTCGATCCCCTACTCCATCGTCCGCGCCACCCAGTTCATGGAGTTCATGGAAGCGACGATGTCCTGGACCACCGACGGCGAGACCGTACGGCTGCCGCGGACCCCGCTCCAGCCGATCGCCGCCGCCGACGTCGCGAGGATGGTCGCCGAGGTCGCCTCCGGCCCCCCGCTCAACGGGACCGTGAACATCGCCGGGCCCGATGTCTTCCCACTCGAGGAGATCGGCCGGATCACCATCGAGGCCAAGGGCGACGGCCGTTCCGTCGTCGTCGACGACACCGCGGGCATGTTCGCCGTCGTCAGGGGCGACGTCCTCACCGGCGGAAGCGACGCCCGCATCGCCCCCACCCACTACAGGGACTGGCTCTCCTGAACTACCGGCGCGTCCCGACCGAGGACGACGCAGTGGATGAAGCCGAGGACCTCCAGGAAGCGCAGGAGGAGTTCCAGGCCGCCCGCGGCTGCCTGTTCGGCATCGCCTACCGGATGCTCGGCAGCGTGAGCGAGGCCGAGGACGTCCTGCAGGACGCCTGGATCCGCCGGCAGACCTACGACCGTTCCAAGGTGGAGAACCCGCGGGCGTTCCTCGCCACGACGGTGACGAGGCTCGCGATCAACGTGCTGAAGTCGGCCAGGGCCCGCCGGGAGACCTACGTCGGGCCCTGGCTGCCGGAGCCGGTGGACACCGGGAGCGACCCCGCGCTGGGCGCCCTGAACGGCGAGGCGCTGGAAGTCGCCGTGCTGATGCTCCTGGAGAAGCTCACGCCCACCGAACGCGCGGCCTACGTACTCCGGGAGGCCTTCGAGTACCCGTACGCGCGGATCGCGGAGGTCGTCGGGCAGTCCAACGCCAACGCGCGCCAACTGGTGAGCAGGGCGCGCAGGCACCTGGCGGCGGAGAAGCGAGCCGGCGTCGTGGCAGCGGACCACCAGCGGTTCCTGACGGCGTTCGTGGCGGCCGCCCAGGCGGGGGACATCGGCGTCCTGGAGAACATGTTCGCCGAGGACGTCGTCTCGTACTCCGACGGCGGAGGCGAGGTGCGGGCGTCGAAGTTCATCGTCGTCGGCCGTCAGCGGGTGGCCAAGTACATCCACGCCTTCGCCGACCGGTTCTGGGTCGCCGCAACGGTGGAGCCGCTGCAGGTGAACGGCCGGCCCGCCATGAAGCTGTCCCGCGACGGCGCCGTCTTCGCCGTCGTCACGGTGAGCGTCACCCCGGAGGGCATCGACCGCGTGATGTGGATGATGAACCCGGCGAAACTCGCGGTCCTGGACGCGTGAGCCCGCCGTCCCCCGGCACCACCGCGGCGCCGGGGGACGGCGCAGGCGTCAGTCGACGAAGTACGAGTCGTGCTTGTCGAGGAACGCGGCGCGCTCCTCCGCCGTGGCGTCGCCCATCTGCGACAGCTTCTCGAAGTACTCCTCACGCGGAGCGCCCGGGGTGAAGAGCAACAGCATCTCGGCCGGCGCGTCGGAGTCGTTGCGGAAGGCGTGCAGCCCGCCCTGCGGGACGTGCAGGAAGTCACCCTCCTGCGCCTCGACCCACTTCTCCCCGTCGTAGAGGCGGACGGTTCCGTTGAGGATGAAGAAGGACTCCGAGATGGTCCGGTGGAAATGCGTCTTGGGACCACCGGCGTTCGCCCTCATCATGACGCGGTAGAGCCCGTACTCGCCCCGCGTCATGTCCGTGGTCGCCAGATAGTGGATGCCGTCTCCGGCCTGGCCGACGTTCGGCGGGGTGCTCGCCGGGCGGAAGTTCGCGTTGACCTCGCCGGTATCCCCGAAGTACACCTGCTTTGGGTACGACATGCCTACCATCCCTTGCTCGGGTCGCTTCGCGTGCGCCGCGGCGCACCGCTCGGGCGTGTAAGCCGGTCCCTGCGGCCGGCCGTCCATGACCACGCCCCTCACGGTGTAGACCGCGTTCCCCGCGCGCGTGTGACAGCCCCGGGTGCCAGGGGACGGCGACGACGCCCACCGCCGCCAGGCCGTTGTCCGCATGCAGGAGATGTCGTAGAGGCAGCGCGGGTCGTGAGGACCTGCCGGGCCCCGGTGGGCAGCGCGCGGGAGACGGTCTCGTGTCTCTCACTGGGCTCCGATCCGCTGACGGCCACCAGCCTGAACGGCGTTCCGTCGATGTTCTCCAGCGTAACGGAACGGGTCCTCGGGCACGTACCGCCGGCTTCGCCGGTGCAGTGGAAGCGCACGTCGCCGAAGTCGGTCGTACCGCAGGAGACGTCGGCACGAAGGTGAAGGGTGCCGAGCAGACCGCACCGCGACACAAGGCCGTCGCCGGCGATCAGGGGCGTCCCGTGATCACAGTGCTCGCTCACTGAGCGGGCATGCGCTGTCACACCGACAGGGGCCGCGCTGTCTTACTCGTGACGGAGAGAAACAGAGGGAATCATGCGCGAGATCCTGATCGTCGGCGGCGGCTACGCCGGCTTCTACACGGCCTGGGGCCTTGAGAAGACGTTGCGGCCCGGGGAGGCGCGGGTCACCGTCGTCGACCCGCGTCCCTACATGACCTACCAGCCGTTCCTGCCGGAGGTCACCGCGGGTTCGGTGGAGGCACGCCACGCCGCCGTGTCGATGCGGCGCCACCTGCACAAGTCCCGCCTCATCGCGGGCAGCGTGACCGAGATCCGCCACGCCGACCGGACGGTGACCGTCCGGCCCGTGAACGGGGAGGAGTACGAACTCCGCTACGACACGCTCGTCGTCACCGCCGGCGCCGTGACCCGCACCTTCCCCATCCCGGGCCTGGCCCGGCATGCCATCGGCCTGAAGCACGTCGAGGAGGCGGTCGCCATCCGCGACCGGCTGCTGACGGCGTTCGACCAGGCGGCCTCGCTGCCGCCCGGGCCGGAACGGCGCAAGCTGCTCACCGTCACCTTCGTGGGTGGCGGGTTCTCCGGTGTCGAGGGCTTCGGCGAACTGCTGTCGCTGGCGACCGCGATGCTCAGGTCCTACCCGGAACTGAGCCTGGGGGAGCTGTCGTTCCACCTGGTCGAGGCGCGTGGCCGCATCCTGCCCGAGGTGAGTGACGAGCCCGGAGCCTGGGTGGTGCGCCACCTGGAGCGCCGCGGCGCGCATGTGCACCTGAACACCCAGCTGGTGTCCGCCGAGGACGGCCACGTCCTGCTGTCCAGCGGGGAGGAGTTCGACTCGGAACTCATCGTCTGGACCGCGGGCAACGCCTCGAACCCCGTCGTGCACAACCACACCGACCTGCCGGTCGACGAGCGCGGCCTGCTCGTCGTGCGGCCCGACCTGCGGGTGGGTACGGACGCCGAGCCGGTGCCGGACGTGTGGGCGGCCGGGGACGACGCGGCGGTGCCCGACCTGGCATCGCCCGTTCCGGGGGCGCGCACGGTGCCCAACGCCCAGCACGCGGTCCGGCAGGGCAAGCGCCTGGCCAAGAACATCGTCGCGAGCCTGCGCGGCGGCAGGGTCCGGGACTACCGTCACAGCAGCCTCGGCGTGGTCGCCACGCTGGGCCTGGGACGCGGCATCTTCCAGTACAAGGCCATCGTCGTCAAGGGCTTCCCGGCCTGGCTGATGCACCGCGGCTACCACGTGCTCGCCGTGCCCACCTGGGAGCGGAAGGTCCGGGTGCTCACCGTCTGGCTCACCGCGGCTCTGTTCGGCCGGGACCTGGTCTCCCTCGCCTCCGTGCAGCACCCGCGGGACGCGTTCGTCACCAGCGCCACTCCCGGCCGCCGCGCGGATCGGCAGGCGGGCGACCACGCAGGGGTGTGAGCGCCGGGAACGCCGGAGGTCACATGACGTCGACCGGGCGGTGGAGCAGGCTGGGACCGGCTCCACCGTCAAGGCGCCGCACGGTTGTTCACTTTCCGTAACGTTGGCATCTCCGTAGGCACAGCTTCAGCCACGGATGAATAACGTGTCACCACTTTCCACAGCGATCGAGATCGATTGTGTGCGATTTCTGCGCAAATGCCGGAATCTGCATCCGTTTTGCGTCTTTCGCTCAGCATATGATGTCGGTCAGTGACGGCTCGTGTGCTTGCTCCGGCGGTTGAAGATGTTTTTTCTCTCACCCTCATCTGTCACAGGACCGGGTGTCCGGCGGTCTATTCGGTGGACGTGAGGGGAGAGAATGTGACGCTTGGTGACCGAGGCTCGTGGGGTAACCACCCAGGTAGAACATCGTGTGACACACGTGTGTCATGCGGCTGGGGGCTGCCCGTAAATGGCCTCTGACCGGATGGGTGACGTCTGTGCCCATCGGCCGCCCGGCGACGGTGAGGCCGCGTGGGCAGGCGGAGCCAAGGAGAACGCGGACGCCGGGCCGTCCCCCTCCGCACACAACCTCGACGAGGCCGCCTGCGTCTTCATGGAGCTCCAACCCCGTCTGTTCGGCATCGCCTACCGCGTGCTCGGAAGCGCGGTCGAGGCCGAGGACGTGGTGCAGGAGGTGTGGCTGCGCTGGCAGCGGACCGACCGTTCCGCCGTGCTCAGCCCGGCCGCCTTCCTCTCCACCACGACGACCCGCCTGGCCATCAACGTCGCACAGTCCGCCCGGGTACGCCGGGAGGCCTACATCGGGCCCTGGCTGCCCGAGCCCGTCGACACGAGCGCGGATCCCGAGGTGGGCGCCCAGCGGGCGGAGGCGGTGGAGCTCGCCCTGCTGCTGGTGCTGGAGCGGCTGAACCCCGCGGAACGCGCGGCCTACGTCCTGCGGGAGGCGTTCGACTACGCCTATCCGGAGATCGCCGAGATACTCCAGATCAGCCTCGTCAACGTGCGCAAGATCGTCAGCCGGGCCCGCAAGCACGTGCTGACCAAGCCCCGCGAGACCGTGGACGCCGCGGAGCACCGGCGCCTCCTGGAGGCCTTCGTCGCGGCGGCCCGTACCGGGGACCTCGCCCCGCTGGAAGCCGTACTCGCCCCGGACGTGTCCGGCCGTCTGCGCGAACGCGGCGACCTGCCCGGTTCGTCGCGGACGACGGACGCACACGCGTGAAGCGCCGGCGGGACACGCGCCGGCGCTTCACACGTCGGCCCTGTCAGGAGCCGATGATCCGGCGCCCGGTGCGTGCGGGGTGGTTCCAGGGCCGCAGCTTGTCGGGGTTGAGGACGATCCAGGCCTGCGACACGCGTCCGTCGGCGACGTCCAGACTGACGACCGCCACCACCTGGCCCTCGTAGCGGGCCACCAGACCGGTGCGGCCGTTGACGGAGTGGGTGGACAGGGTCACCCGCTGGTGGTGCGCCAGCAGCGTCATCAGACTGCGCGCGACCGGCTCGGCGCCATGCACGGGCCGGACCAGCGCCCGCAGCTTTCCGCCGCCGTCGAAGAACGCCGTCACATCCGGGCACATCAGCGACGACAGCCGTACCGCGTCGCCACTCACGCAGGCCGCGCCCACCGCGCGCGCCACCGCGTCGTGCTCCTCTGGCGTGACGGGGTGCGACCGGCAGGCGCTGATCGTGCGTCGCGCACGCTCGGCGAGTTCCGCGCACTCCGGCTCGGAACGCCCCACCACGTCCGCCACCGCGCCCAACGACAGCCCGAAGCAACCGTTGAGCACGAAAGCCGCGCGCTCCGCGGGGGACAAGGCGTCCAGGGCGGTCAGCAGAACCTCACCGATCTCCTGCTCCAGCTCGAGCCCCACCACCGGCCGCGCCGGACTCGCCACGGCCGGTCCGGTTCCCCCCGCGGACGTGGTCAGGCGGGCCAGACAGATCCCGCCCACCGTCCTCACGAGCCACGCTCCGGGCGACTCGATCACCCCGCGGGCCGCCTCCGGCAGTTCGAACCACTGCCGGTAGGCCTCGTCGACGACCGACTCGGCTTCCGCCCTGCCGCCCACCATCCACATCGCCACGTCCAGCAGATGCCGGCGCTCATCCAGCAGCTCCGCGATCGGCACCGCGTCATCGGAGAAATCCATGGCCCCTGACCTCCTCGCACAGCACAAGGACACGGCACCGTGCTTCCTGTCCCAGTGGTGAGACCGGGCGGGCGCGGATCGTGTGACATTCCTCCCTCACGCCCCCGGTCCCGCAAGGCCTCGCAGGCGGTGCACGTCACACTTTCGCCGCGTGATCGGTCATATGGGTGGAAGGTGCACGACAGTGCCGACCTGCGACCCGCCATGGATGAAACTTGAATGGTGACAGGAACATGAGCAGCGGCAGCCGGCCCGCCGACTCGCAACAGCCGGGCAAGGGCACGAAATTCGCCGACTGGGTCGGCGAGCGACTGGGCGCCGACAATCGTGCGAGACCGGACGGGAGGCGAAAGGTGTTCCCCAGCCACTGGTCATTCATGCTGGGCGAGATATCCCTGTACAGTTTCCTCGTCCTCGTCCTCACGGGAGTGTATCTGTCGCTGTACTTCCACCCGTCGATGACGCCGGTGGAATATCACGGCAGTTACGCACCGCTGCAGGGCCAAACGGTGTCCGAGGCCTTCGACTCGACGATGCGCATCTCCTTCGACGTGCGCGGTGGTCTGCTGATCCGCCAGGCCCACCACTGGGCGGCGCTGATCTTCGTCGCCAGCATGTTCGCCCACATGCTGCGGGTGTTCTTCACCGGCGCGTTCCGCAAGCCGCGCGAGCTCAACTGGGTGCTCGGCTTCTCACTGCTGGTCCTGGGCATGTTCGAGGGCCTGACGGGCTACGACCTCCCGGACGACCTGCTGTCCGGGACCGGGCTCATGGTCGTGAACGGGACCATCCTCTCCGTCCCGGTCGTCGGGACCTACCTGTCGATGTTCCTCTTCGGCGGCGCGTACCCGGGCAAGGACCTGATCGCGCACTTCAACACGCTCCACGTCGTGGTGATCCCGGCCCTCATGGCGGGCATCCTCGTCGCCCACCTGGTCGTCGCGCGCCGGCACCGGCACACCCAGTACCCGGGACCCGGGCGGACCGAGCGGAACATCGTCGGCCTGCCCTTCCGCGTCTACGCCGTGAAGTCGGGGGCGTACCTCCTCCTGGTCACCGGCGTCGTCTTCATGATCGCCTCGGTCGCGCAGATCAACCCCGTCTGGCTGTACGGCCCCTACCGTCCCGACCAGGTCACCGCGGGATCGCAACCCGACTGGTACATGGGCGTCCTCGACGGACTTCTGCGCGTGATGCCCGGCTGGGAGGTCGCCTTCCGGGGCCACACCCTGGCCCTGGACAACCTCGTGCCGCTGCTGGCGGGTGCCGGGCTCTTCCTCGCCCTGGGCGCCTATCCCTTCGTCGAGGCCTGGGTGACCAAGGACGGCCAACGGGACCACCACCTCCTCGACAGGCCGCGCAACCGGCCGGTGCGCACGGCCCTCGGCGCGGCATGGGTCAGTGTCTACGCGGTGGCGTTGCTGGGCGCGGCCAACGACCTGGTCGCCCTCCGGCTGCACATGTCGGTCAACGCCGTGACGTGGGCCGTCCGCGCCGGCCTGTTCGTCGTGCCCTTCGTCGTCTACGTCGTGACGAAACGATGGGCGCTCGCCCTCCAACGCGCCGACCGCGACGAGGTGCTGCACGGCCGTGAGACCGGGACCATCAAGCGCATGCCGGACGGCGAGTACATCGAGGTGCACGAGCCGCTGGGCCGGGAGAGGCTCCACCTCCTCACACAGCACGAGCAGTACGTGCCCATCCGGCTCTCCCCGGACGGCAGGGCCGGCCGTGCCGAGCGACTGCGGGCCCTGCTCAGCCGGGGCCTGTACGGGAAGGGGACGCAGATTCCCAAACCCACGGTGCGGGAATACGAGGAGATCTCCCACGACCACGGCGAGGACCACGTTTTCCGCTGAGGTGTCACATATTCCCCGGCTGCCCTGTCCAAAGGGCGAAGGAAAACGCACGAGAGTGCCGAACTTGGGAGTTCGACAATGAGCAAGCCCGTTCTCGAGTCCGCGGCTCAGGGAATAGCGGACGCGACGGCGAAGCCGCCTTTCCTCTATGAGCTCGGTCCGGAGGGCGCCCGCAAGGTCCTCGACGACATCCAGGCGGCGCCGGTCGAGAAGTACGACGTCCGGGAAAAGTGGATCACCGTGCCGGCCGAAGTGGGCGACGTGCGGGTGCGCGTCGTCAAGCCCGTGGGCGCGGAGGAGGTCCTGCCCGTCGTGTTGTACGTGCACGGCGGCGGCTGGGTGCTCGGCAACGCGGGTACGCACGACCGTCTCGTGCGCGAACTGGCCGTACTGGCGCACGCCGCGGTGGTCTTCGTGGAGTACGACCGCTCGCCGGAGGTCCGGTACCCGGTCGCCATCGAGCAGGCCTACGCGACGGCCCGCTGGGTCACCGCGAAGGGCGCGGACGAGGGCCTGGACGCCGCCCGCATGGCCGTCGCCGGCGACTCCGTCGGCGGCAACATGGCCGCGGCCCTGACCATCATGGCCAAGCAGCGCGGCGACGTGACCTTCGTCCACCAGTCGCTCTACTACCCGGTGACCGACGCGGCCCAGGACACCGACAGCTACCGCGAGTTCGCGGACGGCCCGCACCTGACGGCGAAGGCCATGGCCTGGTTCTGGGACTGCTACACCGCCGACCCGGCGGAGCGGGCGCACATCACCGCCTCGCCGCTGCGGGCGAGCCTGGAGGACCTCGAGGGGCTGCCGCCGGCGCTGGTCATCACCGACGAGAACGACGTGCTGCGCGACGAGGGCGAGGCCTACGCCCGCAAGCTGACCCAGGCCGGCGTCCCCACCGTCAGCGTCCGCTACAACGGCACGCTGCACGACTTCATGATGCTCAACCCCGTCCGCTCCACGCAGGCGACCACCGCCGCGATGGAGCAGGCGACCCGCGCGCTGCACACCGCGCTGCACACCAACTGATCTCCCCCCACAGCCGGATCACGGGCCCGGGCCGCTACGCCGCGCCTGCCCCGCACCGGTGAGCCCAGGTGGCCCGGACCCGCGTACGTCCCCGTTCGGCGGCCGCGAGCCACCTCTTCCAGACGTACGGCACCAACTGCCGTACCCGCCGCCGGCCTCCGTCCCGGAGCCGGGTGGCACAACCAACACCTGCCTCGAAAGGGCCAATACTGTGCACCGTCATGCCCGTTACGGGACCCTCCGCACCTCCCTCACCGTCATGGCCACGGTGACCGTCGCCGCCGGTCTGCTCGCCGCCACCGTGGGTCCCGCCAGCGCCACCAAGGGCGGCGACACCCCCTCGCGGCACCGCAAGCCGACCGTCGTCCTCGTCCACGGCGCCTTCGCCGACTCCTCCAGCTGGAACGACGTCGTCAAGAAGCTGAAGCACGACGGCTACCCCGTGGTGGCCGCGGCCAACCCGCTGCGCGGGCTGGCCGGTGACGCCGCCTACGTCCGTGAGCTGGTGGACAGCATCGACGGCCCCGTGGTCCTGGCCGGCCACTCCTATGGCGGTGCCGTGATCTCCAACGCCGCCCGCGGCTCCGACAAGGTCAAGGCCCTCGTCTACCTGGCCGCCTTCATGCCCGACAAGGGCGAGAACGCCTTCGACCTGTCGCTGAAGTTCGACGGCAGCACGCTCGGCGACGCGCTCAAGCAGGTGCCGGTCACGATGGCCGACGGTTCCAAGGGCGTCGACCTCTACATCGACCAGGCCAAGTTCCACCACCAGTTCGCCGCGGACGTCCCGGCGCACACCGCGGAGATCATGGCGGCCACCCAGCGGCCCGTGGCCGGCGGCGCGCTGTACGAGCCCTCCGGCGAGCCCGCGTGGAAGACCATCCCCTCCTGGGTCCTGGTGGCCTCCAACGACCGGAACATCCCCCGCGAGCTCCAGGTCTTCATGGCCGAGCGCGCCGAGTCCCACGTGGAGGAGGTCCGGTCCTCCCACGCGGTGAGCGTGTCCCACCCGAAGGAGTCCGCGCGCATCATCGAGGAAGCCGCGCGTTCCGTCCGCTGAGCGACGGCCCGGTGACGGGCGGGGCGGCGCACCACGCGCCGCCCCGCCCGTCCGTCGTCCGGCCGCACCGCCGCGGGCACCCGCTGCCGGGCGTTATCGCGTTGCCGGCCGGCCGGCGGCGTCCCCGCGTGGCGGACCCCGCTCCGTGAGCGGCGGCCCGGATCGGTCAGGAATGGAGAAGCCACCGCGAGCGGGCCACGGCTAGCGTGACGGCCATGGACATCACCATTCACTGGACCTTCCTCCCGCACACCGACCCCGAGGCCACGCTGGCCTTCTACCGCGACACCCTCGGCTTCAAGGTCCGCAACGACGTCGGCTACGGCGACATGCGCTGGATCACCGTCGGCCCCGCCGATCAGCCGGGCACGTCGATCGTCCTGGAGCCGCCGGCCGCCGACCCGGGCATCACCGACGAGGAGCGCCGCACCATCTCCGAGATGATGACCAAGGGCACCTACGCCCGCCTCGTCCTGGCCACGCCCGACCTCGACGGTGTCTTCGAACGCCTGGTGGCCGCCGGCGTCGAGGTCGTCCAGGAACCGACCGAGCAGCCGTACGGGATCCGCGACTGCGCCTTCCGGGACCCCGCCGGCAACATGATCCGCTTCAACGAGATCCGCTGACCGCGCCCGAAACCCGCTCCCGCGCCCGCCCCGCCCGTGGATCAGGAACCCGCCCGCAGCCCCGGACCGTTCGACGCGGCCGGTCCGAAGCGGGCGCGGGGGCGGTCCGGCGGACGGCTACCGTGGCCGTGACCGCGTCGCCGAGGGGGCACAGGACATACTTGCCCGAAGCCGGTCGGGTCCACTCAGGCGACGCCGCCGGGGACCGCGGGGGCGGTCCGGCACGCACCAGACGGATGGAGAGACGATAAGCATGGCCAAGAAGGCGGACGCGCAGTCGCTTGCGCCGCACGTTGCCGACAGTCACGATCTGATCCGCGTGCACGGGGCGCGCGAGAACAACCTCAAGGACGTCAGCATCGAGATCCCGAAGCGCCGCCTTACGGTGTTCACCGGCGTCTCCGGCTCGGGAAAGAGCTCCCTGGTCTTCAACACGATCGCCGCGGAGTCGCAGCGGCTGATCAACGAGACCTACAGCGCCTTCGTGCAGGGCTTCATGCCGACCCTGGCCCGGCCCGAGGTCGACGTCCTCGACGGCCTTACGACCGCGATCACCGTCGACCAGCAGCGGCTGGGGGCCGACCCCCGCTCCACCGTCGGCACCGTCACCGACGCCAACGCCATGCTGCGCATCCTCTTCAGCCGGCTCGGCACCCCGCACATCGGCCCGCCCAGCGCGTACGCCTTCAACGTCCCTTCCGTCCGGGCCAGCGGTGCGATCACCGTCGAGCGCGGCGCGAGCAAGGCCGAGAAGGTCACCTTCACCCGCACCGGCGGCATGTGCCCGCGCTGCGAGGGCCGCGGCACGGTCTCCGACATCGACCTGGGCCGGCTCTACGACGAGACCAAGTCGCTCAACGAGGGCGCGATCACCGTCCCCGGCTACAAGGGCGGCGGCTGGAACTCCCGGCTCTACGCCGAGTCCGGGTTCTTCGACCCGGACAAGCCGATCAGCGGGTTCACCAAGCAGGAGCTGCACGACTTCCTGCACCGCGAGCCGACCCGGATGAAGATCGCCGGCATCAACATGACCTACGAAGGGCTGATCCCGCGGGTCCAGAAGTCGATGCTCTCCAAGGACAAGGAGGCGATGCAGCCGCATATCCGCGAGTTCGTGGACCGCGCGGTCGCCTTCACCACCTGCCCCGAGTGCGACGGAACGCGGCTCAGCGAGGGCGCCCGGGAGTCGAGGATCGCCGGGACCAGCATCGCCGACGCCTGCGCGATGCAGATCAGCGACCTGGTCGAGTGGGTGCGCGGCCTGGACGAGCCCTCGGTCGCCCCACTGCTCACCAAGTTGCAGCACACCCTCGAGTCGTTCGTGGAGATCGGCCTCGGCTACCTCTCGCTGGAGCGGCCCGCGGGCACGCTCTCGGGCGGCGAGGCGCAGCGCGTCAAGATGATCCGCCACCTCGGGTCCTCGCTCACCGACACCACGTACGTCTTCGACGAGCCCACCACCGGACTGCACCCGCACGACATCCAGCGGATGAACGGCCTGCTGCTGCGCCTGCGCGACAAGGGCAACACCGTGCTCGTCGTGGAGCACAAGCCGGAGACGATCGCCATCGCCGACCACGTCGTCGACCTCGGCCCCGGCGCCGGCACGGCTGGCGGCACCGTCTGCTTCGAGGGTGACATCCAAGGGCTGCGCTCCAGCGGCACCATCACCGGCCGCCACTTCGACGACCGCGCCTGCCTGAAGGAGACGGTGCGCAAGCCCACCGGCCACCTGGAGGTCCGCGGCGCCACGGCGCACAACCTGCGTGACGTCGACGTCGACATCCCGCTCGGGGTGCTCACCGTCATCACCGGCGTCGCGGGCTCCGGCAAGAGCTCCCTCGTGCACGGATCCGTTCCCGCGGGTGCCGGCGTCGTGTCCGTGGATCAGAGCCCCATCCGCGGCTCGCGCCGCAGCAACCCGGCGACGTACACCGGACTGCTCGACCCGATCCGCAAGGCGTTCGCCAAGGCCAACGACGTGAAGCCCGCCCTGTTCAGCGCGAACTCCGAGGGCGCCTGCGCCACTTGCAACGGCGCCGGCGTGGTCTACACGGACCTGGCGATGATGGCCGGCGTCGCCAGCACCTGCGAGGAGTGCGAGGGCAAGCGGTTCCAGGCGTCCGTGCTGGAGTACCACCTCGGCGGGCGCGACATCAGCGAGGTGCTCGCGATGTCGGTCACCGAAGCGGAGGAGTTCTTCGGCGCCGGCGATGCGCACACCCCCGCCGCGCACCGCATCCTGGGCCGGCTCGCCGACGTCGGACTCGGCTACCTCAGCCTCGGCCAGCCCCTCACCACGCTCTCCGGCGGCGAGCGGCAGCGGCTGAAGCTGGCCACGCACATGGCCGACAAGGGCGGCGTCTACGTCCTCGACGAGCCGACCGCCGGCCTCCACCTCGCCGACGTCGAGCAACTGCTCGGGCTCCTGGACCGCCTCGTCGACTCCGGCAAGTCCGTCATCGTCGTCGAGCACCACCAGGCGGTCATGGCGCACGCCGACTGGATCATCGACCTCGGCCCCGGCGCCGGCCACGACGGCGGCCGGATCGTCTTCGAGGGCACCCCGGCGGACCTCGTCGCCGACCGCACCACCCTCACCGGACAGCACCTGGCCTCCTACGTGGGCGCCTGACGCGCGGCTCCGCCCGACGGCACGACAGCACGACGGCCGGGGCGACCACGCCGCGGCCCCCGTGGCCCCCAGTAGAGTGTCCGGCACTCTGATCGGCCTGGGCACCGGTCTGGCGCCGGGAGCGGTTCTGCGGGGGGCCGCGAAGGCTGCTGGATCGAAGCGGGAGTTGGCCTGTGGTGCCGGGCGGCCCGATCACCGTCCTGGAGGAGGAGGCGTCCGCCCATGCCGCGGCGCTCGCGGACTCGATGGGGCCGGTCTGCTTCGGCCCCCGGCAGAACCGCCTCCGACCGTGACGGGCGGCCCCTCGGTCCTCAGGGTTGCTCGCGCGCGTCCTGCTGCGGGAGGAGGTCGTGGAGGGCCTCGGCGACGGCGGTCATGCGGTCGGCGACGTCCGCGAGTTCGCGGCGCAGTTCGATGACGCGCAGTTCCAGGGCGACGGCCTGGGCGGTGAGGGTCAGGGCGGTGGCCGAGACGTCGCGTCGGTGGCCGGTCGGTCGGGTCATCACGGGGCCTCCGGTCCGAGTCGCAGCGCGGAGACGCTGAGTCCGAGCCGCACCTTGTCGCCGAGCAGTACGCCCCCGCTCCGCAGGAGGACGTTCCAGTCGAGGCCCCAGTCGGAACGCCGGAGGGTGGCCGAGCCCTCGAAGCCGATCCGCCGCCGCCCGTCGGCGTCGCGGGTGGTGCCGCCGTGTTCGAGGTCGAGGTGCAGGGGCAGTTCGACGTCCTTGAGCCGGAGGTTTCCCGTCATGCGGAAGCGGTCCTCTCCCAGGGGGACGACCGCGGTGGAGCGGAAGACCATGAGGGGGAACGACGCCGAGTCCAGGAAGTCGGGGCCGGTGAGGTGGTAGTCGCGCGCCCGGACGCCCGTGACCAGGCTGCCGGTCTGCACGCTCACGTGGGCCTCGGAACGGGCCGGCCGGAGCGCGTCGAGCCGGAGGAACCCCTCGAACGCCGTGAATCGGCCCCGCACGTTGCTGACCATCCCGTGGCGGACGGAGAAGCCGACCGCGCTGTGGACCGGGTCGATGACGTACGCGCCGGTCGGTTCTTCCCGCGGACGGGCTCCGGGGACGGTGCTTACCGCGCGATTACTGGGCATGGTGGGGAGACCTGTTCGTGCGGGTGGGTCGCGGGAGGCTGCGGTGGCCCCTGGTGGGGGGCAGGGGCCACCCGCGGGGGTTACCGCTGCTGGGCGAACCAGTCGGCGAAGCGGGTCGCGGCGAGCTGCGCCCCGGGGCCGGGGACGAGGGAGTCCTCCTGCAGCTCGGACCCGTAGTACCGGCCGTGCGGGTCCGTGACGACCTTGCGGGGGTCGTTCTGCGCGGTCAGCACGTCACGGATCAGCTCGTCGAACCGGAACACGTCAGGGCCGGCGATCTCCAGCACGCCGTTCAGAGGCGTGCCGACCGCGGTGCGGGCGACGGCCGTGGCCACGTCGTCGGAGTAGATGGGCTGGAACTTGACGGGCGGGATGCGCACCGTGTCGCCCTCGGTCGCCGCGTCCGCGATGCCGTTCGCGAACTCGAAGAACTGCGTGGCGTGGACGATGGAGTAGGGCAGGCCCGATGCCTTGATCAGCTCCTCCTGGGCCAGCTTGGCGCGGAAGTAGCCGTTGTCCGGGAGCCGGTCGGTGCCGACGATGGAGAGCGCGACGTAGTGGGTGACGCCGGCTTCGGCGTTCGCCTTCACGAGGTTGCTGGTGCAGGTGCGGAAGAAGTTCATCACGGCCTCGTCCTCCCACGCGGGCGAGTTCGAGACGTCGACCACGACCTGGGCGCCTTGGAGGACCTCGGCGAGGCCCTCGCCCGTGAGGGCGTTGACGCCCGTGTTGGGGGAGGCCGCGACGGCCTCGTGCCCGTCCGCGTTGAGCTTGCTGACGACCTTCGAGCCGATCAGCCCGGTTCCGCCGATGACTACGACCTTCATGATGGAGTCCTCTCGGGTGTTCTCGTGCGCGGGGCGCACGGTGCGGTCAGCCGCCCACCGGCACCGGCCCGTGTGTGTTCGCAGGGAAGACCGGGCGGCGGAGCGGTTTGTGACAGGGGCCCTGCGTGACGGGGACCCCGCGTGGCGGGCCCCGTTTTCTCGCAAGGTGCGGAGGGGCGCTACTCGACGAGCTTGCCCTCGGTGGAGACATCCTGCATCAGGGCGGCGATCTCCTCGGGGATGGCCGGGATGCTCTCGCGGGTGACGCCGGTCTTCGGCGACCAGACGAGGTTGACCTGCAGCGCGGGGTCCGATTCGGGATAGTCGCTGCGGTTGTGGCAGCCGCGGGTCTCCCGCCGCTCCAGCGCCGATTCCAGCGTGGCGCGCGCCGCCAGGGCCGCGGACTTCAGGTCGAACGCGTGCGCGAGGTCCTGGAAGCCGGCGATGTCGGGGTGGACACCGACGGACTCCATCCGCTTCTCGATGACGTCGAGTTCCGCCAGGCCCGCGCGCAGGCCCTGCTCGTCGCGGACGACGCCCGCGTGCTCGGTCATGGTGTTGCGGATGGCGCGCTGCAGGGCGCGGACGTTCTCCGGCCCGTCCGCCGCCAGGAGGTCGTCGACCTCGGCGCGGGCCTGTGCCACCGCGGCCGCCGAGCGCGGCTGCGAGGTCAGTCCCAGCGAGTAGGCGGCGGCCGCCTGACCGGTGATGCGGCCGAAGACCAGGAGCTCGATGAGGCTGTTGCCACCGAGGCGGTTCGCGCCGTGCAGACCGCTGGAGGCCTCGCCGATCGCGTACAGGCCGCCGACGTCGGTGCTGTGGTCCTCGGGCCGCACCCAGACGCCGCCCATCGAGTAGTGCGCCGTCGGCGCGATCTCGATCGGGTCGCGGGTGATGTCCAGCATCTGCAGGTCCAGCAGCGTCTGGTAGACCCGGGGCAGCCGCTTCATGATGGTCTGCCGCGGCAGGTGGGAGACGTCCAGCCACACGGCGCCCTTGGGGGTGCCGCGGCCCTCCTTGATCTCCGTGTACGAGGCGAGGGCCACGCGGTCACGGGTGGACAGCTCCATCCGCTCGGGGTCGTAGCGGCTCATGAACCGCTCGCCGAGCGCGTTGCGCAGGATGCCGCCCTCACCGCGGGCCGCCTCGCTGACGAGGGTGCCGGCCGCGTTCTCCGGCTCGATGATGCCGGAGGGGTGGAACTGGACGAGCTCGGCGTCGCGCAGCCGCGCGCCCGCCTCCACGGCCAGGCGGAACGAGTCACCGGTGTTCTCGTCGCGCCGGGAGGAGGTGCGCCGCCAGATCCGGGTGTGGCCGCCGGCCGCGAGGATGACGGCGTCGGCGTGGATGAGGTAGCGCCTGCCGTCCGTGAGGTCGAAGCCGTACGCGCCGAACACGGCGCCGTCGTGTTCCAGGATGCGGGTGATGTAGACCCCGTCGAGCACCGGGATGCCGAGCTGCTCGGCCCGCCGGACGAGGGTGCGCTGGATCTCCAGACCGGTGTAGTCGCCGGCGAAGGCGGTGCGGCGGTACTTGTGCGCGCCGAAGAAGCGCTGCGAGATCCGGCCGTCCTCCTCCCTGGCGAAGGCCATGCCGTACCGCTCCAGGTCGTCGATGCCCAGGGCCGCGCCCTGGGTGACGATCTCCACGGTGCGGGGGTCGGCCAGCAGGTAGCTCTCCTTGAGCGTGTCCGCGGCGTGCTGCTGCCAGCTGTCCTCGGGGTCCATGGTGGCGAGCGCGGCGTTGATGCCCCCGGCGGCCAGCGCGGTGTGGGCGTCGTCCTTGGGCCGCTTACCGACCGCGAGGACGTCGACACCGGCCTCCGCCAGTTCGATCGCCGCTCGCAGTCCTGCGCCTCCGGTGCCGATCACCAGCACCATGGTGGAAATGTGTTGTTCAGTGAGGGCCACGGTCCGCTCCGATCGCCTTGGTTGTCATTCAGTACGACCGCGCGATCAAGCCATCTGTGACACACCGTCCGCCCTCCTTCCGGTGACCGCGTGACGGGGCGGAAGGGGCAGACAGGGAACGGAGAAGACCGTCGGACGACCGGGTCGTCCGGTCGTCCCACGCTCGTCCCACGCGCGTGCGGCCGGGCCGTCAGGCGGTGACGCGGTCCAGTGGCACGTCCGGGTCCGCGAGGCGCGCGTCGTCGATCGCGGCGCGCGAGGTGATCAGGTCGCGGACCGGCTCGATGACGTCCCACACGTTGACGTTCATGCCGGCCAGGATGCGGTTGCCCGACATCCAGAAGGCGACGAACTCCCGAGCCGCCTTGTCCCCGCGGAAGACGACGCGGTCGTAGCCCCCGGGCTCCACGTATCCGGTGTACTCCATGCCGAGGTCGTACTGGTCGGTGTAGAAGTACGGCAGCCGGTCGTAGACGGCGTCCTTGCCGAGCATGCCCTGCGCTGCCGTGGCCGGCTGGTTCAGCGCGTTGGCCCAGTGCTCGACGCGGATGTGACGGTCGAGGAACGGGTGGTAGGCGTTGGCGACATCACCCGCGGCGAAGACGTCCGGCGCGGAGGTTCGCAGGTGCGCGTCGGTGACGATGCCGTTCCGCACCTCCAGGCCGGCGCCCTCGGCGAGCTGTACGTTCGGGGTGATGCCGACGCCCACGACCACGGCGTCCGCGGGGAGGTGGGTTCCGTCGGCGAGCCGCACGCCGTCGGCGCGGCCGTCGCCGCCGGTGATGCGCTCCACCTGCACGCCGTGCCGCAGGACCACGCCGTGGTCGGTGTGCAGGGTCGCGAACACCTGGGCGGCCTCGCGCCCGAGGACCCTGAGCAGCGGCAGTTCCTCGGCCTCCAGAACCGTCACCTCCGCCCCGGCCTGCCTGGCGGCCGCGGCGGTCTCCAGGCCGATCCACCCGCCGCCGATGACGACGATCCGGGCGCCCGCGGTGAACGCGGCCTTGAGCCGCTCGCTGTCGCCCACGCGGCGCAGATAGAGCACGTTGTCCAGGTCCGCCCCGGGGACGGGCAGGCGGCGCGGGGTGGAGCCGGTGGCCAGGAGCAGCTTCGTGTACGGCATGCGGCGCCCGCCGTCGAGCTCCACCTCCTTGGCCCCCGCGTCGAGCCCGGTCACCGTCGTGCCCAGCCGCAGGTCGACCTCGTGTTTGTCGTACCAGTCGTCGGGGTGGACGAAGATCGAGTCGCGTGTCTCCTTGCCGAGCAGATAGCCCTTGGACAGTGGCGGGCGAGTGTAGGGCCTGTCCTGTTCGTCGCCGATGAGGACGAGCCGGCCGTCGTAGCCGTTCTCCCGCAGCGCTTCCGCCGCCTTGCCCGCGGCCAGACCGCCTCCGACGATCACGAACGTGTTCTCAGGGGACACGATGCACCTCATCTCGATGTCGCATGCTGCGAACCATGTACGGAGAGTCAACCATCTGACCGCGGGACACCCCGTTGTGTGACACAGCCGTCGTGTCGCCCGGCCGCCCGGCAGGCGTCGTTGTCACAACGTCAGGGCAGTTCCGGTCATACCGCTGACCGAAGGACGCCCGGGGCAGCCGACCGCCGGTCGTCGTCCCCGCCGCGGCCAAGGAGCAGAAGGTGACCTACGTCATCGCGCAGCCCTGCATCGACGTCAAGGACCGGGCCTGCGTCGCCGAGTGCCCGGTGGACTGCATCTACGAGGGCGGCCGGACGCTCTACATCAACCCCGCCGAATGCGTGGACTGCCGGGCGTGCGAGCCGGTGTGCCCGGTCGAGGCGATCTTCCACGAGGACGACCTCCCTCAGGAGTGGGCGCGGTACACGGAGGTCAACGCCGAGTACTTTGAGTCCGTTTCGGGCTCCGGCGGACACGGCAGGCCGCTGGTCGGCGACGGGGACCACCCCTTGGTGGCGGGGTTGCCTCCGCAGGGCGGAGCCCGCAAGAAGGACATCGCTGTCTTCGCCATCGGCAAGGAGGAGGCCGAGGAGGCCGGCCTGTGGTTCCCGCTGTGACGGCCCGGGGGGACGGGCCCCGAGTCGTGGAACTCGGTCCCCAGGACCTCGAACGCGCCGTGGCCATGCACCTCAGATGTTCGGCCGATACCCTGTGGAACCGCTACCACAGGGCGATGGGCGATCCCCGGTCCTACCTGAGCGCCCTGCTGGCCAAGCCGGGGGCCGTGCACCTGGGCGTACAGAAACCGGCAGGCGACATCGTGGCCGTGGGGCACCTGATGCCCGACCGGGGGAACGCGGAGGCGGCCCTGCTCGTGGAGGACGCCTGGCAGAACAGCGGGCTCGGCAGCCGCCTTCTGCGCGACCTGGGGCACCGGGCCGTCAGTGCCGGGTGGAAGGAGGTCTACGGCCTCGTCCTGCCCGGTGACGGGAGGATCTCCGCCATCCTGTCGCACACCTCAGTGCCGATCCGCACCGTGCACGAGGACGGCGCGACGACCGTCTGGGCGCAGACCGGCGACATAGCGTCCGCGGGGGTTCCCGCCGACGTGTGATGACAGGCGCCGCGTGCGGCGCCTGGGGCTGTGACGAGTGCGGCGCTGTCACAGATCCGGACGTTGTCCTGTCAGAACCCCGGAAGAAGCAAATCGGGCATTTCGCCCGGCCTGCCTGAGGACGGGACTTCTATGACCTGCACAGATGCGGTGGCACTTGGTAAGCATGTGAACACGCCCGGGATATCCGACTCGGCGTTCGCGGTCTTCGACGAGCGGGGGACCGTGGCCGCCTGGACGCCGGCCGCGGAGAGCCTGGTCGGATACACCGCCGGGGACGTGGTCGGCCTGCCCGCCGTACTTGTGCTGCCGTCCTTCGGGGAGGCTCCGTCGATGTCGGCCTTCGTCAAACAGTGCCGTGCCCGGAACGGCTGGCCGGGCACGGCGGCGGTGTCCCACCGGGACGGCCGTGTGATCGAGGTCTGCCTGCGGATCACGATGCTGCAGGGGCAGGACGGGGCGACGCGCTGGCTCGCGACCCTGACCGACACCGGCGCGCTGCCCGGGGACGCGATGAGCGGGTCGGCATGGGGGCCACTCCTCGCCCGCGCGCCCATCGGAGTCGTCATCCGTGACCAGCAGCTGCGCTGCGTCTTCGTCAACGAGGTGATGGAGGAACACGACGGAGTCCCGTGCGACCGGCGACTGGGACGGCGGTTCGTCGACGTGCTGGCCGGGCCCAAGGCCGGCGCGCTCGAAGCGGTGATGCGGCAGGTGCTGAAGAGCGGCACCACCAAGGTGCACGAATACCGGACGTGGCTGCCGGTGAGCAAGGGCCGGAAGCACCCGTTCGCGGCGTCGTTCCACTGCCTGCAGGGAGCCGACGGCACATCCCTCGGTGTGTGCGTCATCAGCGCCGACGTCGTCGAGAGCAGGCTGGCGCGTGAGCGCCTGGCAGCCGTGGGCGAGGCCAGTGCGCGGCTCGGCAGCACCCTGGACGTGATGCAGACCAGCCAGGAACTGGCCGACCTCGCCGTGCCTCTGCTCGCCGACTACGTCGCCGTGGACCTGGAGCAGTCGGTGCCCTTCAGCGAGGGGCCGGCGGCGCGCGTCGACCCGGCGGGTAGGCGCTTTCCCGTGCTGCGACGTGCCGGTCTGGCCTCGATCCACCACGGTGTCCCGGAATCCGCGTGGGTGCGCGGCGAGCCGGTCCCCGTGCCGCCCCGCTCACCGTTCGCCGCCGTCCTGAGCACGGGCAGGTCCCACCTGGAGCCGATCCTGGACACCGCTCCGGGGATCTGGATCGACGACGACCCGACCCTGGCCGCGAGGATCCGCAGGAACGGCGTCCACTCGCTGATGGTCGTCCCGATCCGCGCCCGGCGTGCCCTGCTGGGCGTGGCCCTGTTCATCCGCACCGAGGACCCGGAGCCGTTCCAGGAGGTCGACCTGCTGCTGGCCGAGGAACTCGTCGCGCGCGCCGCGGTGGCACTGGACAACGCGCGCCAGTACGCGCGCGAGCACACCGCGGCCCTCACCCTCCAGCGCAACCTGCTCCCGCGCCGCCTGAAGGGCGGCACGGCCGTCGAGACCGCCTCGCGCTACCTGCCCGCAGACATGGACCACGGCGTGGGCGGCGACTGGTTCGACGTCATCCCGCTTTCCGGCGCCCGGGTCGCCCTCGTCGTCGGGGACGTGGTCGGTCACGGTCTGCACGCCGCCGCGACCATGGGCACGCTCCGCGCCGCCGTGCGCACGCTGGCCGACATGGAACTGCCTCCCGCCGAACTGCTGGCCCGCCTCGACGACACCGTCCAGCGACTGGTCGAGGAGGACGCCGACCCCACGGACCAGACGCCCGCCGTCGTGGGCGCCACCTGCCTGTACGCCGTCTACGACCCGGCCACCCGCGTGTGCACCATGGCCCGGGCCGGGCATCCCCCGCCCGCCATCGTCGACGACGAGGGCCGGGTCACCTTCCCCGAGCTCCCCACCGGAGCGCCGCTGGGAATCGGCCTCGGGGATCCCTTCGAGGAGGTGGAACTGGAACTGCCCGAGGGAAGCCTCGTCGCCCTCTACACCGACGGCCTGATCGAGAGCCGCGACGGCGACATCGAGGACGGGATGTACCGCCTGGGCGCCGCCCTCGCCGAACCGGGGCGGTCCCTGGAGGAGCTCTGCACGCGTGCGACGGCGAGCTTTCCGGCGCAGGCACCCTCGGACGACGTCACTCTGCTCCTGGTACGGACCCGGTCGCTCAACGCGGCCCAGGTCGCCTCCTGGACGCTGCCCGCCGACGAGAGCGCCGTCCGCCGCGCCCGGCAGCTGGCGGCCGGTCAACTGGACGCGTGGAGCCTGGGCGGGCTCGAGCACTCCGTGCGGCTGATCGTCAGCGAACTGGTCACCAACGCCGTCCGCCACGGCGCCGGCCCGATCGGCCTGCGCCTGATCCAGCACCAGGTCCTCACCTGCGAGGTCTTCGACGCCGAACACTGCGCACCGCGCATGCGCGGCGCGCGCAACATGGACGAGAACGGCCGCGGCCTCTTCCTGGTCGGCCAGCTCTCCCGCCGCTGGGGGTCCCGTTCGGCGGCCGACGGCAAGGTCGTCTGGGCCGAACTGGACCTGGCCTCCGCGCGCGCGGGTACCGGCCGTCACGGCAACCACCGGGCGGCGAAGTCCGCCGACGCCTGAAGGTGATCGCGGTGACGCGAGGCGGTGAGAATCCGGGGACGGACAGCTCGACCCCGGAGGCGACACACCCATGAGGCCAACCCGCGCAGCCCTGTTCGTCGCGGCCACCGCCCTCACCCCAGCCCTGATCCTCACCACCCCGGCGCCCGCCGCCACGCGCCGCGGCTGAGCCGGCCGGAGCCTGACGACGGGTCTGCCCGTCCCGGTGCTCAGGCCCGCAGGTAGGCCAGCACGGCCAGGACCCGGCGGTGGGTCTCGTCGGCCGGGGGGAGATCGAGCTTGGTGAGGATGCTGCCGATGTGCTTGCCGACGGCCGCCTCGGAGACGACCAGTTGGCGGGCGATCGCGCCGTTCGACCTCCCCTCCGCGACGAGCGCCAGCACCTCCCGCTCGCGCGGGGTGAGCCGCTCCAGCGGGTCGCGGCGGTGGCGCAGCAACTGCCGTACGACCTCGGGGTCGACGACCGTACCGCCGGCCGCGACCTCGCACAGCGCCTCGACGAACTCCTCGACCTGGCCGACCCGGTCCTTCAGCAGGTAGCCGAGGCCCGTTCCGTCGCCGGAGTCCAGCAGGTCGGCGGCGTAGGCGCGCTGCACGTACTGGCTGAGGACGAGGACGGGCAGGGCGGGCCGTTCCCGGCGCAGCCGCACCGCGGCCCGCAGACCCTCGTCCTGGAAACCGGGCGGCATGCGGACATCGGTCACCACCACGTCGGGGGAGTGCTCGTCGACGGCCGCGACCAGCGCGCCGGCGTCGCCCACGGCGGCCACGACCCGGTGCCCGCAGCGCTCGAGCAGGCCGGTCAGCCCGTCCCGCAGCAGCACGCTGTCCTCGGCCAGCACTACGCGGAGCGCTCGGTCCACTCGCAAGGAATCTCCACACGCAGCAGGGTCGGTCCGCCCACGGGGCTGGACAGGGAGAGTCTGCCATCCAGCACCGACACCCGGTCGGCGAGCCCGGTCAGCCCGCTGCCCGCCCCGGGCTCGGCGCCGCCCCGGCCGTCGTCGCGCACCTGCAGGAAGAGCCGCCCGTCCCGGTGCCCGCCGTTCACCTCCGCACGGTCGGCGGCGCTGTGCCGGGCCACGTTGGCGAGAGCCTCACGGACCACGAAGTACGCGGCGGCCTCGACCGCCCGGGGCAGCCGCCCCGGCAGGTCCAGATGCACGTCGACGGGGACGGCCGAGCGGTCGGCGGCGTCGGCGACGGCCGCCGCCAGGCCGTAGTCGGCCAGGACCCTTGGGTGGATGCCGTGGATGAGTTCGCGCAGTTCCTCCAGCGCCCTGCCCGCCTCCTCGTGGGCCTTGGCGAGCTGGTCGGCCAGGGGGCCGGGCGGCGCGTCCAGGCGGGCCAGCCCCAGGGCCACGGTCAGCGCGACCAGGCGTTGCTGCGCCCCGTCGTGCAGGTCCCGCTCGATCCTGCGCCGCTCCGCCTCGAACGCGTCCACCAGTCGCACGCGGGAGCGGGCGAGTTCGAGGATGCGGGCGCCCGGGTCGCGGTGGTGAGGAGCGATGAGGAGCCGGGTGAGCCCGGCCCGGGCGCCCGCGGCGACGCCCAGGACGTAGGCGCCGAGCACGAGCAGCAGCAGCCCCAGGACGGCCGTGCCCCACGCCGCCGGCCAGGTGGTGACCGTCCACTGCTTGAGCACCTTCGCCTCGTGGCCCTTCCCGACGGTGGCCATCAGCACCGGAGTGGCGGCCAGGGAGAGCGGCACCGCCAGCGCGACGGTGACGACCAGGGCGTCCACCGGCCACAGCAGGCCCGCGAACAGCAGGGCGTGACCGAGCTCCCGCCAGGTCGCCCGCTCCCGCAGCCGGGTGGTCAGCCAGACCCACAGCCCTCCCCTGACGGGCGGCACATGAAGCCCCGGCGCGGGATCCCCGTCGACCAGGCGCAGGCGGGCCCGCTCCAGCAGCGCGACGGGAAGACCCGCGAGCGCGGTGAGGACGAGCAGCGGCAGGCCCACCAGGACGACGGTGAGGGCCGCCCCGGCGGCCGCCGCGGTCACGATCCCCACGAGGGTGACGGCGCCCGCGACCACCCCGGTCAGCAGGTACGCCAGCGAGCGCCACGGCCACGCGGACAGCAGGAAGCCGCGTCCGGACAACGCCTGCCACACATTCCTGGGATGCATGCGGATCACCGTAGGACCCCGGCGCGGGCCCGGACCATCCGCCCAGGGGGAGGACCGGGGGTATGCCTGGCCCTACCCCGACTCTCGCCCCTGCCCCACTGCGCCGGGGCCGCCTCACGGGATTTCGTGGAGTCGTCCGGGATGCGCCGCGTCCCGGAGCGCTCCGCCCCGCCGGGCGCGGGGGAGAAACGGCACCGAACGAGTGGGGACAGATGAACGACGACGCCATCCGATTGTGCTCCGTCACCAGGCGGCACGGCTGCGGCGACAACGCCGTGACAGCCCTGGACGAGGTCTCCCTCGCCTTCCCCAGGGGCTCCTTCACCGCCGTCATGGGGCCCTCCGGCTCGGGCAAGTCCACCCTGCTGCAGTGCGCCGCGGGCCTGGACCGGCCCACTTCGGGATCGGTCCTGCTCGGCGACACCGACCTGACCACGCTCGGCGAGACCCGGCTGACCCTGCTGCGCCGCGACCGCATCGGCTTCGTCTTCCAGGCGTTCAACCTGCTGCCGTCGCTGACCGCCGAGCAGAACGCCGCCCTGCCCCTGCGACTGGCCGGCCGCCGGCCCTCCCGGGCACGGGTCCGCGAGGTGCTACGGCAGGTCGGCCTCGGCGACCGGGCCGGGCACCGGCCGTCGCAGATGTCCGGTGGACAGCAGCAGCGCGTCGCCCTGGCCCGCGCGCTGATCACCCGCCCCGAGGTGCTGTTCGGCGACGAACCGACCGGCGCCCTGGACTCCCGGACCAGCCGCGAGGTGCTGACCCTGCTGCGCGGCATGGTCGACCGCGAGGGCCAGACCGTCGTGATGGTCACCCACGACCCGGTGGCCGCCTCCTACGCCGACCGTGTCGTGTTCCTTGTCGACGGCCGCGTCAACGGCGAACTGGCCGGGGCGGGCGCCGACGACATCGCGGCGCGCATGACCGGGCTGGAGGGCGTGCCGTGCTGACCGTCGCCCTGCACACCCTGCGCACCCGCTGGGTCGCCCTCGCCGGCAGCTTCGTCGCGCTGTCGCTGGGGGTCGCACTGCTGGCCGTCATGGGCCTGGTCCTCGCCTCCACCCAGGACGCGCCCGAGCGCGGGCCTGAGCGCTTCGCGGCGGCGCCCGTCGTGGTCCGCGGTCAGGACACCCTGCGCGTGCCCACGACCAAGGGCGAGCGGACGCAGCCGCTCGCCCGGCCGCGTGCCGTGCCCGCCGCGACCGTGGCCGGGCTGCGGGCGCTCGGCAGGGTCGTCGAGGACCGTGCCTTCCCCGTACGCGCCGAGGGCGGACCGGGTGGCCTCGTCGGGCACCCCTGGTCCACGGCCGCACTCGCCTCGTACGGGCTCACCGCGGGACGCGGGCCCCGTGCCGCCGACGAGGTCGTCGTGACCGGCGGCTGGGCCGCGCCGGGCGAGCGCGTCCGTACCGACCGGGGCACCGTCCGCGTCGTGGGCACCGTGGCGGACCGCGGGTTCGAGCACGCCGTGTTCTACACCGACGCGCGCGCCGCCCGGCTGTGCCCCGTCAGCACGCAGTTGGGGGTCGACGCGGACGCCTCGGCGGTGCGGGACACCGTCCGCGGCAGTGGCGCCCGGGTCCTCACCGGCAACGACCGCAGGTACGCCGACGCCGACCCGGGCCGGGACGCCGAGGCGGTGACCGCGCTGAACGCCCTGTTCGGCACCGCCGGCGGCGTCGCCGCCTTCGTGTCGGTGTTCGTCGTGGCGTCCACGTTCGCCTTCGCGGTCGCCCAGCGCCGCCGCGAGTTCGGGCTGCTGCGCACCGCGGGCGCCACCCCGTGGCAGCTCCGCCGGATGGTGCTGGCCGAGGCCCTGCTGGTCGGCGTCCTCGCCTCGGCGGCGGGCTGCGCGCTCGGCGGGTACGCCGCGCCGTGGCTGGCCGCGTCGGTGGTCGACGGCGGACTGGCACCGGGCTGGTTCACCGTCGGTGACCACACCTGGCCCTACCACGTGGCCTTCTGGACGGGTCTGCTCGTCGCCCTCGGCGGAGCTGCCGCGGCCTCGTGGCGGGCCGGCCGCACCGGCCCCGCGCAGGCGCTGCGCGAAGCCGCCGTGGACAGCGGGGCGATGACCTGGGGCCGTCGGCTGGCCGGCGCCGGGCTGCTGCTGACCGCGGTGGTGACCCTCGGCCTCTCGCTGGCCGGGGACCCCGGCGACCTGCTGCACCGCAAGACGTACGTGAGCAGGCCGATGCTGCTGATCACCGCTGCCGCGCTGCTCGCACCCGTCCTGCTGCGCCCGCTGACCCGGATGCTCGCCCGGGCTCTCGGCCGGTTGCCCGGCGCGGCCGGCATGCTCGTGGGTGAGAACGCCGCGGCGAGTGTGCGCCGTACCGCCGCGGTCGCCTCGCCCGTACTGGTGATGGTCGCCCTCACGGGCTCGCTGCTCGGCGCAGGCGCCACCCTCGACGCGGCCGAGGCCGGGCAGGCGCGCGAACGGACCACCGCCGCCTACGTGGTCACCGCACCGGGCGGCACGGGTTTCGGCACCCGGACCCTGGAACGGCTGCGCGGCATCGCCGGGACAAAGGTGTCACCGAGCGCGTCGAGCCAGGTGTACGCCCTGGAGGACGGTCCGGCACTGATCAGATCCGAGGCGCACGCCGCCGACCCCGGGGCCCTGGCCGCCACCACCTCACTGCCGCTCGTCGCGGGCAAGGTCACCGACCTCGACGACGGGTCGATCGTCGTCAACGAGGAATGGGAACGGCACTCCGTCGGGCAGAGCGTCCGGGTATGGCTGGGAAACGGCGCGAGCAGAACGCTGCGCATCGCGGCGGTGATGGCCACCGGCACGGGCGGCAACGGCGTCTACGTCACCCCCGCCAACGCCCCGGGCGCCCCCGTCGACCGGGTGGACGTCGCCCTGGCGGACGGCGCCGACCTGGGCGCGGTGGCCGTCGCGCTGCGCGAGGCGGTGGAGCCCGCCGGCGGCCGGGTGCTCACCAGGGAGGAGTGGCTCGCCGCCGCGCGGCCGAAGAGCGACCGCACGACCCGGCTCGGCCTCCTGCTCGTCCTCGGCATCGCGCTGCTCTACACCGCCATCTCCCTGGTCAACACCATGGTGATGGCCACCTCCGACCGGGTCCGCGAGCTGGCCGTGCTGAGGCTGGCCGGGGCCACGGAACGCCAGGTGCTGCGACTGGTCGGCGCCGAGTCCCTGGCGGTGGTCGCGGTCGGCGCGCTCCTGGGCCTGGCCGTCGCCGCGGTCAACCTCGCCGGAATGCGGTGCGCGCTGGCCCTGCTGTCGGTGAGCAGCCCTGTCGAACTGCCGTGGACGGCCGTCGGCGCGGCCGTGGGCGCATGCGCGGTGCTCGCGGTCGTCGCCTCGGTCGTCCCGGCAGCCGCGGCCCCGCGGGGCCGTGCGGCGGCACTGGCCGGGACAGCCGCAGTGATCCCGCGCCGGGCGGGCCCTCGGCGACGTTCACGCCGAGGGCCCGAGGGGGCACGGAGACGTCCGCGCCCCCGGTGGGCGCGTCAGTCCTGCCAGCCGTATCGGCGGCGGGCCTGTTCCACCGTCCGCGGGGTGACCGCTCCGGTGCGCGCCAACCGGTCCAGGGCGGCCACCACGATCGACCCGGCGTCCACCCGGAAGTAGCGGCGCACCGCCTCCCGGGTGTCCGACAGGCCGAAGCCGTCCGTGCCGAGGGACGAGTAGTCCTGTTCGACCCACTGGCTGATCTGGTCGGGCACCTGCCGCATCCAGTCGCTGACCGCCAGGACGGGCCCGGGCGCTCCCGACAGCGCCGACGTCACGTACGGGACGCGCTCCTCACCGCTCAGCCGCTGCCGGTCGGCGTCGAGCGCGTCGCGGCGCAGCTCCGTCCAGGAGGTCACCGACCAGACGTCGGCCCGTACCCCCCACTCGGACGCGAGGAGCTCCTGAGCCTCCAGCGCCCAGTGGATCGCGGTGCCGGAGGCCAGCAGCTGGATCCGCGGCCCGGCAGCGGGATCCGCCGCCTGCCGGAAGCGGTAGATGCCCCGCAGGATCCCCTCCTCGACCGACGGCCCCTCGGGCATGGCCGGCTGCCGCTTCGACTCGTTGTAGACCGTCAGGTAGTAGAAGATGTCCTCGGACCGGTCGCCGTACATCCGCCGCAGCCCCTCCCTGACGATCACCGCGATCTCGAAGGCGAACGCGGGGTCGTAGCTCACGGCGGCGGGGTTGGTGGACGCCAGCAGGTGCGAGTGCCCGTCGGCGTGCTGCAGGCCCTCGCCCGTCATCGTCGTCCGGCCCGCGGTCGCGCCGACGACGAAGCCGCGCCCCAACTGGTCGGCCAGGGCCCAGAACTGGTCGCCCGTCCGCTGGAAACCGAACATCGCGTAGAAGATGTAGAACGGGATCATGGGTTCGCCGTGCGTGGCGTACGAGGTCGCGGCGGCCGTGAACTCCGCCAGCGACCCGGCCTCGGTGATCCCCTCGTCGATCAGCTGCCCGTTCTCGGCCTCGCGATAGTGCAGCAACTGGCCGGCGTCGACCGGCTCGTAGGTCTGGCCGTCGGGCGAGTAGATCCCGGCCGACGGGAAGAGGGACTCCATGCCGAACGTCCGCGCCTCGTCGGGGACGATCGGCACCCAGCGCCGCCCTGTGTCCGGGTCGCGCATCAGGTCCTTGACCAGCCGCACGAGCGCCATGGTGGTGGCGACCTCCTGCTTGCCGAAACCCTTCCGCAGGGCCTCGAAGGCGTCCGCGGGCGGCTGCTTCAGCGGCTTGGCGATCACCTTCCGCACCGGCGCCGGACCGCCCGGGGCGCCCCGCCGCTCCCGCAGGTACCGCACCTCCTCGGAGTCCTCGCCGGGGTGCCAGTAGGGCACCAGGTCGCCGCTCAGCGCGCTGTCCGGGATGGGCAGTTCCAGCGTGTCGCGCATCCGGCGGAACTGCGCCATCGTCAGCTTCTTCATCTGGTGGTTGGCGTTGCGCGACTCGAAGTCCGCGCCCAGGGTGTGCCCCTTGACGGTCTGGGCGAGGACGACGGTCGGCGCGCCCCGGTGCTCCGCGGCGGCTCGGTAGGCCGCGTACACCTTCAGCGGCTCGTGACCGCCCCGCGACTCGGTGAACAGCTCGGTGATCCGGCTGTCGGTCAGGCCGGCCGCGATGCGGGACAGAGCCTCGCCGGTGAAGAAGTGCTCGCGTACGTACGCCGCGTCCCGCGCCGCGTACGTCTGCATCTGCGCGTCGGGCACCTCGCCGAGCCGCCGCACCAGCGCCCCCTCGGCGTCCTGCGCCAGCACCGGGTCCCAGGCCGCGCCCCACAGGGACTTCACCACGTGCCAGCCCGCGCCGCGGAACCGGCCCTCGAGTTCCCGCACGATGCTGGAGTTCGACCGCACCGGCCCGTCCAGGCGCTGCAGGTTGCAGTTGACGACGAAGGTCAGGTTGTCCAGACCCTCGCGCGCGGCGAGCGCCAGCGCGGCCAGCGACTCGGGCTCGTCCACCTCGCCGTCCCCGAGGAACGCCCACACGCGCGACCCGGAGGTGTCCTTGATGCCCCGGGCGTGCAGATAGCGGTTGAACCTGGCCTGGTGGACGGCCGCGAGCGGGCCCAGCCCCATGGAGACCGTGGGGAACTCCCACAGCCACGGCAGCCGCCGGGGGTGCGGGTAGGACGGCAGACCGTGGCCGTCGGCCTCGCGGCGGTAGCCGTCCAGTTGCCCCTCGCCCAGCCGCCCCTCCAGGAACGCGCGGGCGTAGATGCCGGGAGACGCGTGCCCCTGCACGTACAGCTGGTCGCCGGAACCTCCCCCGGGGCCCTCCTTGCCCAGGAAGAAGTGGTTGAAGCCGACCTCGTAGAGCCAGGCCGCCGACGCGTACGTCGCTATGTGGCCCCCGAGACCCAGACGGGAGGCACGGGTGACCATGGCCGCCGCGTTCCACCGGTTGAGCGCGGTGATCCGGGACTCCATGGCGAGGTCGCCCGGGAAGTCCGGCTGAGCGGCGGCGGGGACGGTGTTGACGGGTTCCGTGGACAGCAGCCCCGGGACCGGCACCCCGGACGCCGTGGCGTACTCGTGGACGCGGTTGAGCAGGTAGGCGGCGCGGTCGGGCCCGGCGTGCCGGATGACGGCGTCGAGCGACTCCCGCCATTCCGCGGTCTCCTCGGCGTCACGGTCGGGCAACCGGTCGGGCCGGCTGGTCGAGGGGGACTGCGCGGCCTGCGCCGGATCACTCATGGCGGCCTTTCTGTCGGGGCGTGGGGGAAGGCCGGGCGGCCGGCGCGGGGGAGGACCTGCGGACGGCGGCCGGCGGTGGGCGAGTGGACCTTTCGCCCGCGGGGGCCGGCGACCCCTGCGGTGTCCTCGTGACGGCGTGGCCGGCCACTCCACCTGCTGTGACCGCGCCGGTGCCGTCGTTGTGACACCACCGGCGGGCGCCCCTTCCGAGCGGTGGGGCGGGAACGAGGGGGACGTCACACAAGCGGGTGCTGTCCGGTCGTATGAGGGAGCAGCTACGTCCGCCCGGAAGAGGCGACGCCGGCCACCGGCGCTCGATGCCGCTACATCGGCCGCGCGAGACGGCGGCCTATCGTCATTTCCTCTCAATTCGGGCATAACCATGGAGGTGCAGCGCAGTGTCGGACAAGGAGACACAGGGCAGCAGCAACGAGCGGCCGCGGTCGGAGGTCTGGAAGACGGCGGTGACGATGCTGCAGGACGCCAAGCCGCCCTTCATCCCCGAGGGCGCCTCAGGGATGACGATCGCCGTCGAGTGGCCACCCGGCGACCCGGGGACCCCGCCCCACCGCCACTCGGGACCGGCCTTCGGGTACGTGCTCGAAGGCGCGGTCCGGTTCGAGCTCGAAGGCGAGCCGGAGCGGATCGTGGGGGCCGGTGAGACCTTCTGGGAACCGGGCGGCGACGTGATCCACTACCAGGACGGCAACGCCCTGACGGACGCGCGGACCCGGTTCGTCGTGACCATGCTGTGCGCGCCCGGGCAGCCGATGCTCACCCTGGTCGAGGACGAGGAACTGGCCCGGCGCGCCCACCTGCGCGCCCCGCGCCCGTCGCGGACCGGCGGGTGACCGCTCCGGCGCGGGACGGCGGAGCCCCGCGGGAGTGCGGAGCGCGCTTCGGAGGACTGCGCGCGGACGCGGCGCGCAACCGCCGCAGGATCCGCACGGCCGCCGGTGACCTGCTCGCCGAACAGGGCGCGGGCGTGTCGCTGGACCGCATAGCCCGTCAGGCCGGGGTCAGCAACGCGACGCTCTACCGCCACTACGGCAGTCGTGAGGAACTGCTGACCGACGTCGCCGAGGAGATCGCGGCCGTGGCCGCGGCCGCCGAGGCGCGGCTGTCCACGAGCGATTCCCTGGTCGCGCTTCGCGGTTTCCTGGAGACCCTGGCGTCCGCGCGGCCCGCCGCCCTGTACTGCCTGCCCGAAGGGGCCGCGGTCGGGCAGGCGGCGGGTGCCGGACCCCGGGCCCGTGTGGTCGCCGCGACGTGGCGACTGCTGTCCCGCGCCCAGCGGGCGGGGCGGGTGCGTGACGATGTGACCGCCGAGGACGTCCTCGCCATCGTGTCGCAGCTCGGCCGCCCGCTCCCGGGAACCACCTGGCGGGCCACCGAGGAGAAGTGCCCGCGCCTGGTCCGGCAGTACGTGGACGGCCTGGTCGTACCGGCTGTGCGGGCGACGCACGAGCCGTATCACCTGCCCCGGCGCTGAACCGGGCGCGGCCACGCCCTCCCGCGCCCCCGGCCGGATCGCCGGCCGGGGGCGGCCACGTCACGCGCGCATCGGCAGGTGACCGGAACAACGCTTCCTACGCGGCCGACCGGGGAGCGTCCGACGGGGCGGCCGGACGGACCGGTCCGGCGCGTCCTTTGCCGCGGTGGCGGTCCATCTCACGCCATTCCGGGCGCAGACCCGCCAGATTGGTCGTGAGGAAGTACACGACACCCGTGGCCACCAGCACCGGTCCGAGACCCACGCCCGCCACGGCGGCGCCGCCGAGCAGGCCGCCCAGCGGAATCCCGGCCCAGGCGGCCGGCGAACTGCGTGGCGGTGGCGGGTCCCGCGAAGAGACCTTTGCAGAGCGGTACCGGGCGGTCATCGCCCCCGGGCCGCTACCGGCCGGCGTGCTCCAGCGCGAAGTCGGCCACCACCTGCGTGAATTGCCCGGGGCGCTCGACGTGCGCCAGGTGGCCCGTCTCCTCGAGGACGGCGAGCCGCGCACCGGGGATCCGCTCGTGGATCATCCGCGCCCACCGCGGTCCGCAGATGAAGTCGTCCGCACCGACCAGCACCAGCGTGGGCACCGTGACAGTGGACAGCCGCTCCCGGACGTCGAAGGCGGGGCCCTCTCCGAGCGAGGGTTCGGCGTACATGCGCAGCGACCCGCGCGCGGGCCCGAACTCATCCTCGCGCCCCCAGTAGTCGACGACGTAGGCCGGCATGATCGTCCGGAGGCAGTCGGTCGCGCCGTCGTCGTCGAGCCGGCCGAGCGGCGTGGTCAGCTTCTCGGCGTAGGTGGCCACCTCGGGGTGCTCCGCGGCGTGCCGGCGGGCGAACCCCTCCATGTTGGCCACGGCGGACGCCCAGAACTCCTCGCCGGTCACCGGGGAAGTGTCGTACAGGACCAGCGAGTCGAGGCGCCCCGGGTGCTCCAGCGCGTACTGCTGGGCGACGAAGCCGCCGTGCGAATGGCCGAGCAGCGTCACCTCGGGCTGCGCGAGGTGCTCGATCACACCGTTCAGGAAGTGCGTGTACGTCGCCAGGGTGTAGTCGCGCGGGTCGGGCAGGCGTCCGGACGCGCCGGTGCCGACGGGCTCCACGTACACCATCGTCAGCACGCGCTCCAGGAGCGGCATGCGCAGGTACTCCCAGCCGATGCCAGGTCCGCCCGAGTGGGCCACGCACACCGGGCCGCCGGAGCCCGCGACGTGGTACCGCTGTGCCGCGGCGGCGCCCTCGTGGTCGACGGTGATCGTGTGCGTGCCCGGGGCGAGCGGCCCGCCGGCGCCGTCGGCGGGGCGGGGGAGGATGGCGGGTACGACGGAAGCGTTCACACTCTTCACAGGTTGTTTCACAGTGTCAGTCTACGGACGAGGCGCCAGGGTGCTTCATTCGTCGATCACGTTCGGGAGAGCGAGGCCGGGCAGCCGGCGAAGGGTGTCGTCCACGGCCGCCAGCCGGGCGTTCACCTCGGTGATCTCCTCGCGCAGCCGGCGGACGCGCGCCTCCAGGGATGCGGCCTCGGCGGCCAGGGACGTCACGATCGCCCGCACGTCGGGGACGCCATCGGTGTTCGGGTGCATGGTTGCCCTTCCAGGCGGATCTGCCGGTCGAGACGGGAGCGGCCGCAGGAGGAGGGCAGGGGAAACCCCCTCCCGCGGCCGCCCACCCGGCGCGGTGCGCCGGTCAAGCACACTCTCGACAGGTCAGCCGGCCCGATTGTGACAGCGATCCGCCGGTGTCACGCGATCCCGAGTCGTCAGACGGCGGCCCGGTACAGGCCGCGCCCGGCGCGCTGGACCCTGGAGGCGCCCACCAGCCGGTCGAGCGTGCTGCGCACCGCGTTGATGCTGCCGGCGTTCTCGTCCCGGCCGAGGGCCGCGGCGACGTCTCGGGCCCGCACCTCGGACCCACCCATGGTGGCCAGGTACTCCAGGATCTGCTCGGTGAGCCTGCCGTAACCGGCCGCCACGGAAGCGGCGGCCCGCTCCGCGGTGCCGCCATCGGCGCCGTCCTCGTCCGCGTGTCCGGTCTCCTCGGCCACACCCTCCTCCATGACGGCGGGCTGCCGCCCCTCGGCCTGGCCGCCCGCGTCCAGCGCGGTGGGAGACTCGACCGCCAGGTGGCTGAGGGCGCCGAGAGCCCTGCGCACCGATCCCAGGTGGGCGACCACCGCCGCCAGCTCCCGTTCGAGCGCCTGTTTCTGCAGCTCGAGGCGCTGCAGTTCTCCCTGCAGAGCTCCGGCCGTGACCTGGAGATCCTCGGTCGTGTGCGCTGCTGAGACCATGTGTCCTCTCATTCCCGGCCGCTGGGGACCAATGTCCGCGCACACAGATTAGTACGGCGAACACACGCGGTGACTACGCGGAACAACAACGGAGTGCCCCGCACTACGGCTCGACCACGGTGACCTCGCCGACGTCCTCGGCGTCGGCCGCCGCGAGCAGGGCGCGGGTCAGGTCGGGGAACCGTTCGTCCAGCTCGGCTCGACGCAGCGTGACGTAGCAGCGGGTCCCCTCCTGGCGGGTGCGGGTGATGCCGGCCTCGCGCAGGATCTTCAGATGGTGGCTCAACGTGGACTTGGCGACGGGCGCCCGCAGCTGGCCCCAGCCGCGTTCCCTGCCGTCGGCCAGCACCCGCACGATCCCGATCCGCGTCGGATCGCTGAGCGCGGAAAGGACGCGGGGCAGGCTCATCTCGCCCGCCTCCTGGGAATGCTGGTCCGCCATACGCCCACGATAACCCGAATGTTCGAAGAATGTGGAACCCCGGCCGGGGACGCGGCCTCAGGACCGGTGCGCCCGGTACAGGCCACGGCCCGCGCGGTCGAGACGCGAGGCGCCCACGAGGCGGTCCAGTGTGCTCCGGACGGCGTTGATGCTGCCGCTGTCGCCGTCACGGCCGAGGGCCGCGGCGACGTCTCGGGCACGCACCTCGGTGTCACCGGTCCGCTCGAAGAAGTCCATGATCTGCTCGGTCAGCCGCCCGTACGTCCTGCCGGTGTGCGAGAGGGCCGCGGCGTCCGGGGGAGCGGCGGCGGGCGCGGGGGTGCGCATGACCGCCTGGAGCGCGCCGAGGGCCCGCTGCACCGAACCGAGGTGCGCCACGACCGCCGCGAGTTCCCTCTCCAGGGCCTGCCTCTGGGCCTCGAGACGGAGCAGGTCCTCCTGGAGGCTCTCCGCGGTGTGCTCGACGCTCCGCGCCTTACGGGTCACCGAGGCCATGCGGGTTCCCCTCACCTCCGCGCGTTCCGTGTTCACACGGATTGGCACCTTTCGCATCCCAATTTACGCGCCGAGGGGTGTGATGTCCCCACTCTCCGGAGGAAGGCGGG